>JBHEPM010000053.1:298-9169 GCA_046260295.1 Psychroflexus sp. | reverse complement strand
TGGATGATCTCGCCAGAGAATTGGGTGTTTCAAAAAAAACGATTTATGAGTTTTTCAATAACAAACTAGATTTGGTTGAAAACGTTGCTGTTTTCATTCGAAATAAAATTTTTGATGAAATCAACAGAGTCATTTCCAAAAATTATGACCCGATTCAAGAAATGTTTGAAATCAAAAATGTGGTCATGCGCCGTTTGAAAAACGAAAAAACTTCCCCTCAGTTCCAACTTCAAAAGTATTATCCAGTAATATACAATAACCTGAAAAAATCTCAAGTTTGCAAAATGGAAGATTGCATTTCTCATAATATCGAACGCGGATTGGCAGAAAATTATTACAGAAATGACATCAACAAAGTTTTTGTTTGTAAAATTTACATCTCCGGAATGCTCAATCTGAAAGATGAAGAATTATTCAAAGACAGCGAATTAACGCCCAAACAACTTTACGAAGAATTCATGAAATATCACTTAAGAAGTATCGTAGATACCAAAGGAACAATAAGATTATCAGAACTAGAAAAACAAATACAAGAATGAAAAAAGTATTTTTTAGCTTCATATTGATGCTGTGTTTTGGCTTGACAATTCAAGCACAAGACACAGAAAAAACATATAGTTTTACACTTCAAGAAGCTGTAAACTTTGCAATCGACAGCAGTTATGCAACTATAAATGCACGCCGAGATGTTGCCATTGCCTTGAAGCAAAAATGGGAAACCACCGCAGATGGTTTGCCACAAATAGACGGAGCCGTAAGTTACGAATACAACACTATCATTCGGCAAACGCCACTTCCAGGTGAAATTACTGGAGGTGAACCTGGCACTTTTGTCCCAGTACAATTCACCCCTAAACAAAATATGAATGCCTCTGTAACGCTGAATCAGCTAATTTTTGACGGTTCTTATATTGTGGCTTTGCAAGCTGCCAAAACATTTTTGGAATACTCCGATAATGAAGAAACCCGAACCAAACTCGAAGTCAGAAAAGACGTTATCAGCGCTTATGGAAATGTGCTTTTAACGCAAAATTCAATAGAAATTGTTGAAAACAACTTGGATGTTGCGACTAAAAACTTAAGAGAAACACGAAAAACCTTCGAAAATGGTTTGGCTGAAGAAGAAGATGTTGAGCAATTGCAAATCACCAAACAACAGCTAGAAAGTCAACTGAACAATGCCAAACGCATGAGAGATATTTCCAAAGAAAGTCTCAATATGGTTTTGGGTTTACCAGTGGAAGCCAAAGTTGAATTGCTAGAAGATTTTGAAAAATTAGCAGACAGGGAAGCTTTGGAAGCCCAAGTCCTTACTGAAGATCTTCAAGTTGAAAATACCATCAATTATAAAATTGCTGATAATTTAGTAAAACAACGCGAATTGGAAATGAAACTCGAAAAAAGCAAAGCATTGCCAAGTCTTTCAGCTTTTGCCAATTATGGGCAAACCAGTTTTGGCAACAATTTCGAATTCTTTAGCTCCAGAGCAGATTGGTTTGAATTTTCTACCATTGGCGTAAGTTTGAACATTCCTATTTTCAGTTCCTTACAACGTTCAGCCAGAACACAGCAAGCAAGAATTGAAATGGAAAAAGCTGAAACACAAAAGACGGAAGCCATCAACCAAATCAAACTTCAACTGAACAGTGCCAAAAGCAATTTTGAGTTCGCTATTGACAACTACGAATTGGCCAAAGACAATTTGAGACTCGCCGAACGCATAGAACACAAAAACCAAATGAAATTTCAGGAAGGCGTTGGTTCAAGTTTCGAGCTAAGACAAGCGCAACAACAACTTTACACTGCACAAAATGAATTGCTACAAGCCATGTTGGATATTATTAATTCTAAAGCTGAAATTGAAAAAATCATCAATACTCCATTAAAAAATGCAGAAAACTAAACCCATGAAATATTTAGCCTACCTCAGCACTTTTAGCATTTTATTGTTAATTTCCTGCGGACAAAAAGAAAAAACTGTTGAAGAAATCATTGCTTCAGGAAATGAAACTGAAATCAAAGAAAAACGCGAGTCTTTAAACAAAGAAATGCGTCAAATCAACAGTGATTTAAAAAAACTAGACGAGAAACTAGAAAGCTTTGAAGACAACTCTGATTTAGCTTTGGTTGAAGCTTTAAGGCTAGATTCCAAAACTTTCAAGCACTATATCAAAGTTCAAGGTGATGTTCAAACAGATGAAAATATTCTAATTTATCCCGAGTTTTCAGGAACTTTAGATAAAATATACGTCAGAGAAGGTGATGAAGTCAAAAAAGGACAAAAGCTAGCGAAAATCGACGAAGGTGGTTTGTCTAACCAACTTGCCGAAATGAAAGCCCAACGTGAATTAGCCAAAACCAGATTCGAACGTCAAAAGCGATTGTGGGACGAAAACATCGGTTCAGAAATTCAATTTTTGGAAGCCAAAACTGCTTTTGAACAGCTTAACAATTCCGTACAGCAAATGCAAAGTCAACTGAATAAAGCAACAATTTACGCACCATTCGACGGAAAAATAGACGAGATTATCACTGACCAAGGCCAAGTAGTAGCGCCAGGCCAAACTGCCATTTTTAGAATTCTAAACCTTAGAGAAATGTATGTTAGTGCGAACGTTCCCGAAAATTTTGTTGGCAGCATAAGTAGTGGCACAGAAGCCATTGTCAATTTACGAGCTATCAACAAAAGTTTCAAGGCGAAAGTTTCACAAGTCTCTAGCAATATTTCAGAGAGTAACCGAAATTTTAGAGTTCGCATTGCCATTCCGGACAGCATCAACTTTGTGAAACCAAACCTGATTGCTACCGTAAAACTAAACGATTATTCTTCAGAAAACACCATCGTGATTCCTGAAAATATTCTTCAAGAAAATGCTAAAGGCGAATCTTACACTTATGCATTGGAAATGGAAAGTAGCAATATTGGAAAAGCAATCCAAAAACCACTGAAAACAGGTAAACATTACGAAGGGGAAATTGAAATACTAGAAGGATTAAAAGCTTCTGATGTTGTGGTTTCAGAAGGCGCTAGAACCATTCAAAAAAACGAAAAAGTGAAAGTCGTAAATTTTGAAAAGAAATAAAAATGGCTAAAAAAAACACCTATAAAGAATTTGGCATTGCGTCTTGGGCAATAGACAACAAAATGACGGTTTTCGTAATTATTGCGATTATTCTCATTGGCGGAACCATGTCTTACTACAATATGCCAAGAGAAGCTTTTCCGGAAATTGTTGAAACTAAAATTTATGTAAGTTCAGTAGAACCGGGAACTTCTGTAGAAGATGTAGAAAAATTCATCACCGAACCACTGGAAGAAGAATTCAAAGACGTAAAAGGCGTTCGAGAAATCACCTCATCAACCATGCAAGATTATTCCATGGTTATCGTGGAATTTGAAGAAGACACCGAAGTCCAAGATGCCAAACAACTCATCAAAGACAAAGTAGACCAAGTGAAATCTGAAACTACTTGGCCAACTTTGGACAACGGTGCTAAAGTTGAACCCAATGTTTTCGACTTGAATATTTCTGAAGAATTTCCTATTTTAAATATCAGTCTTTCTGGAAATTATAAAATTCAAAAACTAAAAGATTACGCAGAATATCTTCAAGATAAAATAGAGCTTTTACCACAAATCAAAGAAGCTTCAGTAAGAGGTGTCGATGACAAAGAAGTAGAAGTTGCAGTCGATATTTACAAAATGGCTGCGATGCAAATTAGCTTTAACGATGTCATCAATTCCATTCGCAACGAAAACAAAACTATTTCTGGCGGAAATGTAATTACCAATGGTTTTCAAAAAAATATTAGAATTTTAGGTGAAATTGACGATCCACAAGAATTGAACGACATTGTCATCAAAGATGAAGGTGGCGAAGTTTACTTAGGTGATATTGCTCAAGTCAATTTCCAAACTAAAGACCCAACAACTTTTGCAAGAGAATACGGCGAACCAGTTGTGATGCTAGATATAAAAAAACGCGCTGGCAAAAATATGATTGAAGCTGTGGAGCAAATCAGAGATGTTGTGGCTCAAGAACAAAAAAATTATTTCCCAGAAACATTAAGCATCAGTTTTTCCAACGACCAATCGGTCAAGACAGAAAATCAAGTTGATGATTTGGTCAACAATATCATTTTTGGTGTGATATTGGTCATTATCGTCCTGATGTTTTTCTTAGGTTTTCGGAATGCGTTATTCGTCGGTGTCGCTATACCTATGTCTATGCTCCTGTCATTAATTATTCTTTCAAGTCTGGGTTTCACCTTAAATACGATGGTGCTTTTTGGTCTGGTTATGGGACTCGGAATGTTGGTCGATAACGGCATTGTTGTGGTCGAAAATGTCTACTCTTTAATGGATCAAGGTATGTCCAGAACAGCAGCGGCTAAACAAGGTATTGGCGAAATTGCGTGGCCTATTATTGCTTCAACTGCAACCACTTTAGCTGCATTTTTCCCGCTTGGTTTGTGGCCTGGAACCATTGGTAAATTCATGATTTATTTTCCGATTACACTTTCCGTAGTATTAGGATCTTCTCTATTCGTAGCTTTGATTATCAACTCCATGCTGACTTCTAGTTTTATGAAAATTGAGGAAAAGAAACTCACTACGAAAAAAATGATCCGTTGGAGCCTTATATTAGCAATTATAGGTGTGATTTTGCTTATCATTGGGTTTGTAGCAGACCTAGCAATGCTTAGAGGTTTTGGGAATATTGCAATTTTAAGTGTGATTCTTCTCTGGATTTACAAGTTATTTTTATTAAAAGCTATTTATTATTTTCAATTTAAATTTTTGAAAAGACTTGAAAATTTTTATGAAAACACTTTGAAATACGCTTTGTATAAAAAGAAAGCATATTTGTTCTTCTTCGGCACTATTGGGTTGTTATTGATATCCTTTGTTTTGGTTGGTATTGTCCAACCAAAAGTTCTGTTTTTTCCTGAAAACGAGCCTAACCAAATCATGGCTTATATAGAATATCCAGAAGGCACGGATATTGAAAAAACCAACAAACTGACCAAAAAAGTTGAAGAACGTATTTATGATGTTATCAAAAAATATGAAGATGAAGACGGCTATAATTTTATGGTGGAGTCTGCCATTTCACAGGTTGGTGTAGGTTCTGGAAACCCAAGAACCAGTGCAGGGCAAGTTAATGAAATGCCTCATCGTGGAAAAGTAACCTTGTCTATGCGCGAATTCAGACTGCGAAGAGGCGTTGAAAGTAGTCAAGTTTTAGAAGAAGTGAGAAAAGGTGTTCAAGGTTTTCCAGGTGTTTCTATTATTGTTGAAAAGGACGAAGCTGGACCACCACAAGGTTACCCAATTAATATTGAACTGAAAGGTGAGGATTACGATTTGATGCTCGCTGAAGCTGAACGCATGCGAGAATACATTTCTGAAGTTGGTATCGACGGGATTGAAGAATTGAAAATAGACATAAACAAGTCTAAACCTGAACTTGACATCATCGTTAATCGGGACAAAGCTGGTAAACTCGGAATTTCTACAGCACAAGTTGGGCAAACTATTCGACGTTCTATTTTTGGTGAAGAAGCTTCAACTTACAAAGATGAAGATGATGATTACCAAATAAATGTCCGGTTCAATGAAGAATTGCGTTATGATGAAAACGCTATTTTCAATCAGCCACTGACCTTTAGGAATAATAAAGGAGTCATCATCCAAACTCCGATTTCTTCTTTGATTGAAACTCGACCATCGGCGACATTTTCATCTATAAAAAGAAAAGATTTGAAACGTGTCATCACTATATATTCTAATGTTCTGGGTGGTTATAATGGTAATGAAATCGTCCAAGAAATCGAAAATGAATTGGAATATTTTGATATTGATGAAAGTGTGAATTATGAATTTACAGGTGAGCAAGAAAAACAGGAAGAAAATATGAATTTCTTAATCAAAGCATTATTGATTGCTGTTGGTGGTATTCTATTGATTCTCGTTGCGCAGTTTAATTCTATTTCAAAGCCGGTGATTATTTTGACCGCAGTAATATTAAGTTTGGCTGGCGTATTTTTTGGATTGAGTATTTTTCAAATGGATTTTGTCATCATTATGACGATGATGGGAATTATTTCCTTAGCAGGAATTGTAGTGAATAATGCTATTGTTCTGGTAGATTACACCCAAATTTTGATAGACCGTAGAAAAGAAAAGCTTGATTTGGAGGATAAAGATATGTTAGAGAAACAGCAATATTTTGAAGAAATTGTTGCGGGTGGAAAATCGCGTTTACGCCCGGTTTTATTAACTGCAATTACAACGGTTTTAGGCTTAATTCCTCTAGCAGTTGGACTTAATATAGATTTCTTTGGATTGTTCGTGGATTATGCACCAAATGTTTATATAGGCGGAGACAACGTTATTTTTTGGGGACCCTTAGCATGGACTGTAATTTTTGGTTTGATTTTCGCAACATTCCTCACGCTGATTGTAGTTCCTGTTATGTTTTACCTCATCATCAGAGCCAAGTTGAAGTTTAGAAAAAAATCTGTAACTGCTTAATTACTAAAAGTCAATAAAAGTTTGGTCATTGAAAATATTTAAATTAATTTTAATTAATTTAAATTAAAAAAAACCAATGACAAAGTTTGGAGAACTCATAGACATTGAGCAGCCAATGCTTTTGAATTTTTACGCTGAATGGAGTGAAGATTGTGAAGAAATTCACGCCTTATTGAAGTCTGTTTCTGCTGCAGTTGGTGACAAAGCTAAAATCATTAAGATAGATGCTGAAAAAAATCAGGATTTGGTAGATGCTTTGAAAATTAAAAAATTACCGACTTATATGCTATATAAATCTGGAGATATGGTTTGGCGAGATAGTAAAAAGTTTAGCGCCAACGAATTGATTAATCTCCTTGAAGACTTTCTATAAAAAAAGCCTTGGAAGTGATTTTAAAGGAAAAAGTTGACTTTAGCAGAAACCTTAGTAAGTTCCAGTAAATTCAATGCTTAAGGTGGAAATGTTTAAAAACAAAAAAGTCCAGTACTTATGTACTGAACCTTGTTTGCTCCCCCTCAAGGACTCGAACCTTGGACCCTCTGATTAACAGTCATAAATCATTACAATTTTCTTTACTACAATATACCAAGATATACTATCAAATTTCTTGCAATCAACACTTTAGCAAAAACAGTAAAACACCTTCGATGGTATATTAAAGTATATTTTGTGTTACAAATGTGTTACAAATAAAAATTTCAATAAAAAAATCAACTTTTTTTAATCGCATGATATAAGAGGAAACGATTTTTTATGAATGAAAATTTGAAATTTGAAGATTTACCCAGATTGGTAAATCAGTTATCTATAGAAATAAGCGAATTAAAAGAGCTAGTTCTAAAGCTTACTACAGAGAATAAACAGGTTAAGGAATGGCTTACTGCAAAAGAGGCTGCTGAGTTCATGCTAATTAGCAAAAACACCCTAGATAAAAAAGTTCAATCTTGCGAATTTCCTCACAGACTACGTAATAATAAATTGGTTTTTAAAAGAAGTGAGCTTGAGTATTTCATGGAAACAGGAAAGTTTCCTGAATTTGAAGAAAATAAAAACATGGCTTACGAGCATATGGTTTCTAAATTCAGCAAGTCATGAATTTAAGAGCCAGTGCTAGTCTGTATCTAGACAAATACCGCCCCCGTCAAGATGGTAAATGTTCAGTCAAATTGTGTGTTTATCACAACCGAAGAAGGAAATATCTGAGAACTGGGTACCATTTGTTAGAAGAAGAATTTCAAAAAATTCTTATGAACAAAAATCTTGGGAAAAAAAATCATATAAAAAAGGATTTACAAGAGATAATACACAAAGCAAACAAGACAATTGATAGTCTTCCTTTTTTTACATTCAATAACTTCAATGAAATATTCCTAGACCAAAGGAAAATATCAGAGAGTGTATATGACCATTTTGATATTTACATCGAGCAACTAAAGGCAGAAAAAAGATTTAAGACTGCTTCATCACATGAATGTTCAAAAAATAAATTAAAAAGTTTTAAAAGTGATTTATGTTTTGGGGATATTACACCAAATTTCTTAAACAATTTTGAAGAATGGATGTTGAGTAAATCAATGAGCATTACTACCATAGGGATTTATGTAAGAAATCTTCGGACAATTTATAATACAAGAGGCTTTCCTCCAGTGGCTTCTCCGTTTGGATCACGGACTGGAAAATATAGAATACCCGCAGGAAATAATGTTAAAAAAGCACTTACAATTGATGAAATAAAATCAGTAATAAAACACCAAACCAAAAACAAAACTTATAAAGATAGGTCTATAGATATTTTTCAATTTCTGCTTGAATCGGGTGGAATGAATTTCGTTGATATGTGTAAACTTAAATGGAAAGATATTACTGATACCCATATTGTATTTAAAAGAAAAAAGACACTCAATAGAACAAAAGACAATCGTGAAATCACTCTACCACTTACCAAAAAATCAAGGTTAATTATAGAAAAATGGGGGACAAAAAAGGAAGATGATAATTATGTATTTCCTTTCTTTACAGATGTATTAGGTGAAAAGAAAAAAGACGGAAGAAAATCAAGTTTACTAAAAACAACTAATAAATATCTGTCCCAAATCTCTAATTTAGAAAAATTAGATAAAGTTATCACCACTGGATTCGCAAGACACACTTTTGCTACTCTTCTTAGCAATCAGGGTATGGTTAAAGATAAAGTTGCATTTTATATGGGACATAAACCAAAAGACGTTACTGAGAATTATATAAACCGACAAAATAATGAAGATGATAAAAAGGTTGTGGAAATCTTTGAGGATATTTATGAAAATTAATATGTAGTTGCAAAGAATTAAAA
>JBHEPM010000053.1:0-288 GCA_046260295.1 Psychroflexus sp. | reverse complement strand
GGAAGAAATTTCAGCATCACCTATTCGACTTTTTTCCATAATTCATGATTTCAATCTTCTCTTTATACCTTAAAATTCCTGCCTTTTGTTCTGGTGTTTTATTTTCTTGATTTCGATATTTTTCCATAAAAGAATCAGGCAATTTTAGATGATTATTCATTGGATGTAATCCAGTAATATTTGGATTCCGAGAATAGTTTGTTTTCTTGTGACTGATTTTATAATTAGCAGTAATAATATTTAATATCTCTGGCACGAGTTGTTTAAAATCATTTGGTGAAGAAAATG
>JBHEPM010000052.1:0-14324 GCA_046260295.1 Psychroflexus sp. | reverse complement strand
ACAAACTTTTAAAGAATTAACAGCCCAAAATTAATTTTTAATAAAATAAAAAATATATGTCAGTAGCTGCACAAACTCTTGCTAATGATCACTCCCACGAAGAAGGACATCATCATGAGCAGACTTTCATAGAAAAGTATATTTTTAGCACAGATCATAAGATGATTGCTAAACAGTATCTTATCACTGGTTTAATCATGGGTTTCATCGGTATTTCTATGTCTTTGTTGATGAGACTTCAATTGGCTTGGCCTAATGAAAGTTTCTGGATTTACGAATTTCTACTAGGAAGATTTGGTAAAGATGGCGTGATGGATCCTAGTATTTATTTAGCGCTTTCAACCATTCATGGTACAATCATGGTGTTTTATGTATTGACAGCTGGTTTGAGTGGTACGTTCAGTAATTTGTTAATTCCACTTCAAATTGGAGCTAGAGATATGGCTTCCGGATTCTTAAACATGATTTCTTACTGGTTGTTTTTCATATCCAGTGTAATTATCGTGTCATCGTTTTTTGTTGAATCTGGTCCTGCATCTTCGGGTTGGACAGTTTATCCACCCTTAAGTGCTTTACCTCAAGCAATTGGTGGTTCAGGTTTAGGGATGACTTTATGGTTGGTTGCAATTACCGTGTTTATTGCATCATCACTTTTAGGTTCTTTAAATTATATTGTGACTGTCTTAAATCTCAGAACTGAAGGAATGTCAATGACAAGATTGCCTTTGACTATTTGGGCTTTCTTTGTTACTGCTATTATCGGTGTAGTTTCTTTCCCAGTTTTACTTGCCGCTGGATTACTGTTATTAATGGATAGAAGTTTTGGAACCTCATTTTTCCTTAGCGATATTTATATTCAAGGTGAAGTTTTATCCTATCAAGGTGGTTCCCCAGTTTTATATGAACATTTATTCTGGTTCTTAGGTCACCCTGAAGTTTATATTGTGTTGCTTCCTGCGCTTGGAATTACTTCAGAAATTATTGCTACAAACTCAAGAAAACCAATTTTTGGGTATCGGGCGATGATTGCTTCCATTTTAGCAATTGCTTTTCTATCAACTGTAGTTTGGGGTCATCATATGTTCGTTTCTGGCATGAATCCATTCCTAGGTTCAGTATTTACATTTACAACCTTACTTATTGCAATCCCGTCAGCAGTAAAAGCTTTCAACTATATTACAACTCTCTGGAAAGGTAATCTTCAGATGAATCCCGCCATGTTGTTTTCCATTGGTTTGGTATCTACTTTTATTACAGGTGGTTTGACTGGGATTATACTTGGAGACAGTACCTTGGATATTAATGTTCACGATACTTATTTCGTGATTGCTCACTTCCATTTGGTAATGGGTATTTCGGCCTTGTACGGTTTATTTGCAGGAGTTTACCATTGGTTTCCAAAAATGTTCGGCAGAATGATGAACAAAAATTTAGGTTATGTTCACTTCTGGATTACAGCCGTTGGTGCTTATGGTATTTTCTTCCCAATGCACTTTATCGGAATGGCAGGTTTGCCTAGACGTTATTATAAATTTACAGAATTTCCATATTTCGATGATTTAGCCGATACCAATGTTTTGATTTCAGTATTTGCATTCATTACAGCGGCCGGACAAATATTCTTTGTTTACAATTTTGTAAGTTCAATTTTCTATGGAAAAAAAGCAGTCCAAAATCCATGGCGCTCAAATACCTTAGAATGGACTACGCCAGTGAAACATATTCATGGAAACTGGCCAGGTGAAATTCCATCAGTTTATCGTTGGTCTTATGATTATAGCAAAAGAAATAGTGAGGATACCGATTACATAATCCCGGGTCAAGATTTTGTTCCGCAAAATGTACCACTACAAGAGAATGAGGAAGAATTGGATCATTAGAGTTATAGTTCAATAAAAAAGTTCAAAAGCCTTTCTTGATTATTCAATGAAAGGCTTTTTAATTTACTTCAGTCAGGCCTAAATGAAACCTGAAACTTCGCTCTAATCAAAACTTGACTTTAGTTATTTTCATCATCTTATGTTTAGAAATCAATTTGCTATCTTTGTGGCATGAATGAGAATTTAGATGCTACAGGAAGCCATTTTTCAGACCAAGAACAAGAAGTAGATCGCGCATTAAGACCGCTTTCATTTGATGATTTCGCAGGTCAATCTCATGTTTTAGAAAATCTTCAAGTTTTTGTAAAAGCTGCTAATCTAAGAGGTGAAGCCTTGGATCATACTTTATTTCACGGTCCGCCCGGACTTGGTAAAACTACACTTGCACACATTCTTGCCAATGAGTTGAATACAGGTATTAAAATCACGTCCGGTCCGGTGATTGATAAACCTGGTGATTTAGCCGGATTGTTGACTAATCTTGAACCGCGAGATGTCTTGTTTATCGATGAAATTCATCGTTTAAGCTCTGTTGTTGAAGAATATTTGTATTCTGCCATGGAGGATTTCAAAATTGATATAATGATTGAATCCGGTCCCAATGCCAGAAGTGTAGAAATAAATCTGAATCCGTTTACGCTTGTTGGAGCAACTACGCGTTCTGGTTTATTAACGGCGCCAATGCGTGCAAGATTCGGTATTTCTAATCGTCTAGAATATTATTCAACTGAATTACTCAGCGATATTTTATTGCGAAGTGCTGCTATTTTAGATGTATCAATTACGATGGAAGCTGCTATTGAAATTGCCGGCAGAAGTCGTGGCACGCCAAGAATCGCCAATGCTTTGCTACGTAGAGTTCGTGATTTTGCACAAATTAAAGGCAACGGCAAAATTGATATTGAAATATCTAAATATAGCCTAAAAGCTTTGAATGTAGATACTTTTGGTTTGGATGATATGGACAACAAAATTCTGCTCACCATTATTGAAAAGTTTAAAGGCGGTCCGGTTGGACTGAATACTTTGGCTACGGCTGTTAGTGAAAATGCTGAAACCATAGAAGAAGTTTACGAACCGTTCTTAATTCAAAAAGGCTTCATTCATCGCACGCCACGTGGTCGAGAAGTTACTGAAACCGCTTATCAACATTTGGGTAAAATCAAAGAACCAAAACAAGGCGGCTTGTTTTAAATTCAAAATTATGGCCGAAAATACTAAGTTTCCAGAAGTGCCTTCCTATAAATTTTTTCAAAATGCAGGAAGTATTCTGAAAAATCCACTGCCATTTCATCATAAAAATTTTGAAAATTTAGGCGATTCATTTCGTTTGAATTTGGGCTTAGGAAATTCAGTAGTTTTTTCTCGTGATGCTGATTTCGCTTTGTATGCTTTGAGAACCAATCAAAAAAACTTCAGAAAATCTGAGATTCAAACTAAAGATTTGGCGAAATATGTTGGTCAAGGTTTGCTAACTGCTGAAGGTGAAAATTGGAAGTTTCAAAGAAAATTGATTCAACCGGCATTTCATCGTAAAAATCTTTATACGCTATTGCATTTTATGGTTTCTGCCATAGACGAAGAGTTAAGTAAAATTCAAATTGAAAAAGAAATTGACATTTTTCCGATTTTCAATGATTTGGCATTCAAAGTTGTTGTCAAAAGTTTATTTAGTGATGCCATAGGTTCAGAAGAAATTAATCGTTTACAGCTGATTACTGAACAAACGCAAAGAATGTTGGTGAAAGAATTACGCCAACCTTATAAAAAATGGTGGTTCAACCTATCTGGAGAACTCAAACGAAACCTTGCTTTGAGCCAAGAAGCACGTGAAATTTTACTTCGAATCATCAATCGTCGAAAAGACAAAACCACCGAAGGTAAAGATTTGTTGGATATGTTGATGGGTTTGACTTATGAAGATGGTTCGAAAATGAGTGAAGAACAACTCATCGATGAGATTTTGATTCTTTTCATTGCTGGTCACGAAACCACCGCCAATGCCTTGAGTTTTTCTACGCAACTTATTGCACAAAACCCTAAAGTTCAGGATAAATTATATGACGAGATTTCTCAAAATGAAAAAGCAAATCTGGCTAGTTTCGACATTCTAAAACACAGCTCATATTCAGAATCCGTTATTCAAGAATCCATGCGATTGTTTCCGCCGGTATATTTTATTGACCGAGAAAACATTGCTGAAGATGAGTTCAAAGGCATTCAAATTCCTGAAAATACAAATCTGTTGTTTTCTATTTTCGAAATTCACCGCAGCGAAAAATATTGGGAAAATGCTGAACAATTTCTACCTGAAAGATTTCAAAAAGACGAAAAAGTCAGTTCGTTTTATTTCCCGTTTGGCGCCGGACCGAGAAAATGTATTGGTAATAATTTTGCGATGTATGAAATTATTTTAGTTTTAAATCAACTGCTGAAAGATTTTAAAATCATAAAAGTGAAAGATGACATAGAAATTTTTCCACTCATTAGCCTAAAGCCGAAAAATGCTTTTTTGAAGTTCGAAAAACGATAAATTTGACCAATAATAAAAACAAATATACCAACATAATTAAGTCCGAAGCTGAACGCCTTGGGTTTTTGTCTTGTGGAATTTCCAAAGCGGAATTTCTTGAAGAAGAAGCGCCAAGGCTAGAGCAGTGGCTAAAGCAAAACGCCAATGGTGAAATGCGTTATATGGAAAATCATTTTGACAAACGCTTAGATCCAACCAAGCTGGTGGAAGGTTCCAAAAGCGTTATTTCTTTGCTTTATAATTATTTTCCTGAAGAAACACAAATTTCTGATACATATAAAATCAGTAAATACGCCTACGGAAGAGATTATCATCACGTCATCAAAAGTAAATTAAAAACTTTTATGCAAACCCTAAATGATGAAATTGGCGAAGTTCACGGCCGTGCATTCGTAGATTCTGCGCCGGTTTTGGAAAAAGCTTGGGCGGCCAAAAGCGGTTTGGGTTGGGTTGGTAAACACTCCAATTTACTTTCTAAACAAACTGGTTCTTTTTATTTCATCGCTGAACTCATCATAGATTTGGATTTAGAATACGATACGCCAGTTACAGATCACTGCGGAAGTTGCACCAAATGCATAGATGCATGCCCGACAGATGCGATTTATGAACCTTACAAAGTCGACGGCAGCAAGTGCATTTCTTATTTCACTATTGAATTGAAAGACGATTTGCCAAAAGGCTACGGAAACCAGTTTGAAGACTGGATGTTTGGCTGTGACATTTGTCAAGATGTTTGCCCTTGGAATCGCTTTAGCAAACCACACAACGAACCACTGTTCAATCCGCATCCAGAACTTCTAACTAATGATAAACAGGAATGGGAAGAAATTACCAAAGATGTTTTTAATGAAATTTTTAGAAAATCTGCAGTGAAACGAACTAAATACGAGGGTTTAAAACGAAATATCAACTACATAAAATTTGATTCTGAAAACGATTAAAACTTAAAACTTAAACCAGTTTGCACTGAAAATGCATTGGCATAATAAATATTATCGATGTTATTGATTCGATCAAAATTCAGAAATAAGTTGATGCCTTTGTAATCTAACCCGAATCCGAGACCATAATTTGTTTTGTTAAATTGGTCAAATCCTAACATAAATTTAGTGTAAAATACGTTGCCAAAACTTCTTTCATAAAAGCCGATTAAAGAATTTTGAAAATGCTTTGGACGCAAAAGTGAAAAAAACTGAACGCCTAATTTTTGGTTTCCATTTACAGGATTAAAATCGTAGGCGCAATTGCAATCATTTTTATTTCCGCCAAAGCTGAAACTAAACGCAAGATTGAATTTCATTGGTTGAAAATACGTATACGCACGGTCGCTTTCTTGAGTTTTAATGGATTCTTTGACTTCATCTTCAACTTCTTGGAAATAATCATTTATATCTTCGTTAGCGTCAAACTGTGGAAAATTAAATTGAGTTCCAGTATAATAATAACTTCCGACGACGCGGTCTATTCGGGTGTTTTTGTTGAATCTGATAAGTCCAAAATCAAGAACACTCGCTGTGATTTCAGCTTGTCTGCTGATGTGGTATGACACCCCAAAATCTAGTCCAAGCCCTAAATTTGAACCTAAAGTAGCATCACTGACTGACATCTCATCAAAATTATCCAAACCTGTACTTTGGAAAGTTAAATCCAGACGGCGTATGTTTTGAAACAACAAACCATCATTTCCAGTTGGGTTATAGACGGATGTAAACGTTCCAGAATTATCGGTAGATTTTACATTCAGATTTGAAGTGTATAATTTGATTCGCGTTCCCATGAATAATTTGCCGTGAATTTTTTTGTTAATGCCAAAATGAAATACAGTTTGCATATTTCCTGTGAAATTCAAATCATCAAATCCATAGGTTCTATTTTGTCCGGCATTGCCTTTAAAAACCAAATCCAACATATCTCGAGGATAATAAAAATTTGCATCCAATTCTTGGTAAATACCTGCAGTGAAATAATTGGATTTGTGATGCCACCCAACATTAATTAGATCTAAACTTTGCGAAAAGGTAAAAAATCCATTGGGCGACATTTGAGCAAGTATGGCATCAATATTATCATTGATGTCATTGTCATTTATCAAGTCGTTAAATGTAAATCCTGTATTTCCAAAAGATCCGTAAACACTAGACAAGCCTGGCATACCAATATGAAAATCAGTCTGCTCGTAGCGCATACCCGGATTTTGCATTAAAGCTTGCGGGTTATGTGTTTGGTTAAAAAGTAAGGCTCTGTCTTGTGCTAATATAAATGTGGGAAAACAAATAAAAATTATTAGCGTTTTGTTCATTCCTGTGTATATAAATAACTAAATCTAGCTAGAGATTTTAATTCAAATGTACCACCGTTTGTGGCTTCAGACTCTTGAGAAACTGTTATGATTACGAAATCACTTTGGATGACATCAGTGATTTCGTCATCTGTTAAGTTGAACTCTACAATTTCATAATTTGGATTGAAAGAATATCCAGGTTGGATTGTTCGAGCAGATTCAATTGTTCTGAAAGCTACGTCGTCTTCTTTATCTATAAATTGAAGATCAACTTTCAGTTCTGAATTGATTGTATTTTCAACATTCATCTGGAAAGTTAAACTTTCTAAATAATCTAAATTTATGTCTTGTTCAAAAAAATCAATTTCTGTAGCATCAGAATATTTATTCTTTGATTCTGCATTTCCTTCATTGATATCTTCCGCAGAAAAATCAAAATGCACAAAGTTGGCTTCATATGTTGGATTGGCCTCAATACCACTAAAGTCCACTTCGCGATCATCAATACAAGAAAGCAAAGTTGCAAAAACCACTAATCCTAAAAGTAATTTTATTTTCATAGCAAAATATTTTTTTGTTGTTATTGTAAGATAGCAATAACTATAAATTTACAGCAATATAAGTAAAGTAATGGCAAAAATAAGAAAATTTCAATATTTAAATCACTTATTTTTTTAGATTCAAAACTTTATGAGTTTTCTTTAAAACGCTATAATTTATTTTAGTGCTGAAATGAATTTAAAACCTTCAAAACACCTGTTTTATGTATGTTTATAAAGATTTATAAAAAATCTGATATTAAAAAAAATTCACTTAAAATTCATCAATACTCATATAAATTTAACCAGTAAAACCGTGTTTTGTTCAATACTAAAGTTCATTTATATTGTTATATACGGAAGAAATGAATTTATGGTTTAGCTCAAGTAGAATTTTTTTAAATGCGTGCAGAATTTCACGCCAGGAATTGATATGGCGTCTGAATTTCCAAAGAAGAAATTTGGAAGTAAAGTAAATGAAAGTTATACTCGGCTTATTTATTTTGATTTACCAAATCCATCAAATCGACATCATTGCCAAGTAAAATTTCTTTTGGATTGATGCGACCTTTTGGTGAGTCGTTTTCAAGTTTCAGCACGCCTCTCGGGCAAACCGAAGCGCAAATTCCACAACCTACGCAGGAAGAACGAACTATGTTTTCGCCTTTTTGTGCATAAGCTCTCACATCAATCCCCATTTCGCAGTAGGTAGAGCAATTTCCACAGGAAATACATTGTCCGCCGTTAGTTGTTATTCTGAATTTTGAAAACAAACGCTGCTGAAATCCTAAAATTGCTGCCATCGGGCAACCAAATCTGCACCACACACGATTCCCGAAAATCGGGTAAAAACCAGTTCCAACAACCCCGGAAAAAATGCTGCCAATCAAAAATCCGTATGAAGAACGCAGAGTTTCGGCTTCAAAAATAAAAACTTTATTATTCAAACCGCTGAAATGCAGACCAATCAAAGAAATAATAATCACAAAAAACCCGATAGCTCCGTATTTGGCGTCTTTTTGCAATTCTTGACGTTTAAAAATCATGACCCAAGCAAAAACGAGCGTTAATATTCCTGCTACACTAAAAAGAAACACACCTTTGGTAAGCCAGTATTTTTCAGCATCATAGCCCAAATAAGTGTAAATTACAGCTGTGGTCATCATGACGACAAAAACGACGACAGAATGCACCATCCAGCGTTCTATTTTCCAGGCTTTCGTAGATTTATCGCTCAAATGTCTAAAAGAGTCGCCAGCAGTTTCTGCCAAGCCGCCACAACCGCAAACCCAAGAGCAGTACCAGCGTTTGCCATATTTGTAAGTCAAAATTGGCGTGATTACGAAAATTGATAAAATTCCAAAAAGCAACAATGCTAAACCGATATTTCCGGCGCTGATGAAATCATCCACGCGGTATTGTTCGAAATTGTAATAATTTAGTGGCCAGATGTTTGTAAGGTTGTAATAAGGCAGAGAAAAATTATCGCTATTTAGTCTTGCCATCAATTCAGGAATGAGAAAAGCAAATCCCAATTGAAAAAACATGACTGAAAACGTGCGTAATCTTTGGTAAGAATTGTGACGGTATTTCCAAAGAAATTTAATTCCAAATCCTAAAATTGCCAAAGTGTAAAGTGTGCCATAAACAAACCATTGACTCGCAGGGTTTCCGCTTAGAAAATTACTGAACGGGTCAAATAAAGCGACTAATCCTGTATTTTCTGAATCAGATTTTAAACCTAAAAACTCAGGAAAAAAATAAAGCACAATATAAAAACCAGTTAGAATCAATCCTAAAACATAAGCCCACAAACCTCTTGAAGTCAAATTTTTGAAAAATACGCCATCATTTTTGATTCCGGCAGTTTTGCCCGAATAACTCGCTTTGCTATACCAAATTATACCTGCGGCTACCATGCCAATAGATAAACTAAGCCATAAAACTTTAGGTTGTAAGGCGATATTGAAAGCGGAAATCGTCATTATAACAAGTCCAGCCAAGCCCAAAGCTGCGGAAAGTTTTTGCTGTGCATTCAAATGGTCTCCTGCAGGTCCTGTAATTGAAATATTGTGGGTTGCGCTCATGTTTTTATATTTAGTTGATTAGTTCTACATGAGACCTCACAGGTCTTTAAGACCTGTGAGGTCTCAGTGATGTCTCAAGCATTAACTTTTTGTTTTTTAAAGGCTTTAATAATTTTATTTTCATACCGTTTATAAAACTCAGGATCGAAATTGGCAGCTTTTAAATTTTGAATAACTTCATCCACAGTTGCATTATTATTTAGCCAATAATCGAAAACTTCGTGTCGCAATCTGATGCCAAAAGTATTGATGCCTACAAATTTTCTAGAGTTGATTTCATAATTGATTTGAATGCTTTTTTTGCCAGTTTTATCTTCCCAATGAAAGTGCGCATGACCTGATTTTGGTGAGTTGTAAACCCAACCATAAGTTTGATATTCGATATCAAAAAATTTAGCAGAATTGAACCAATTCCCAGGTTTGTATTTCCGTTTGGATTTGCAAATGCTATACGCTAAGGTTTCTCCCATCATCCTGCCAGTGTACCAAACGGCTTCAATCGGTGGTCGGTTGCCAATGGGTTCGCGCTGTTCCGCACAATCACCGATGGCATAGACGTCTTCAATATTGGTTTCAAGAAATCTGTTGACCAAAACACCGCGATTTAATTCAATTGAACTGGATTTTAAAAAATCGATATTTGGCGATACGCCGGCAGTGAGTCCAACAAAATTGCAATCAATAATTTCGCCACCTTCTTTGATTTTTACGGCTTTGGCAAGTCCATTTTCATCGCTGATGATTTCCTCTAAATTTGAGTTTAACCGCAAATCGATTTTGTGTTCGCGGATGTGTTTATCAATAAGTTTCGCTGCTTCGTCGGGCAAAACATTATTCCAAAAATGTTTTTCTCGAACCAACATCGTCACTGGAATTTTTCTTGTGGAAAGCATTTCAGCAAGTTCAATGCCAATGAGACCGCCGCCCACAATAACGGCACGTTTGCAGACTTCATTGTTTGGTGCATATTTTTCTAGATTTTCCAAATCTTGTTTGGAATACAAACCTTGTACGGCTTTTAGGTTTTGGCCTGGCCAACCGAATTTATTGGGTTTAGAGCCGGTGGCGATGATGAGTTTGTCATAATTTAAAGTTTCGCCAGATTCAAATCGCAACATTTTTTTGTCGGTTTCAACCTGTTTTATGAAACCGAATCTTAAATTAATTCTGTTTTTTTGCCAAAAATCATCTTCATAAGGTTTCAGGTGATTCCACTTCATATGTCCCATATAGACGTACATCAGCGCAGTTCTAGAGAAAAAATAGTCGTTTTCCGCAGAAATAATTGTAATCTTTTTATCAGACAATTTTCTGATGTGTCGCGCTGCTGTGACGCCCGAAATTCCATTTCCAATAATGACGATGTGTTCTTGTTTCAAAATCTATGAATTCTTGTGGTGTTGTCAATATAAAATATTCCGCCTTACTTCGAAAAAACTAAAAACCTAAATTTAGCATTATTAATGGCTAATTATCAATTTTTTTCAAGTAAAAATCATAAAGTTCCTCAGGAGTTGCACCAGACCATTTTTTGAAATAAATCATCCAAAACAAAAGTTGAAGTTTTAGGATGCCTTTATTCTGAAATCGACGTGCTGAAGTAGAAATCCATTGTTGAATAACTTTGAAATCCGACTTTTTGTAGATAGGATCTAGGATTTCGTGGTCTTCATATATTAAATATTTCTCATCGTAACCACCGATATTTTCAAACAGTGATTTCGAAATAAATAAGCTCTGATCGCCCCCTCGACATGATCTGGCTTCAAATTTGGTTAGCCAACTGATGAATTTTAACCAAGGATGTTGACTTCGAAATTTCATTTTGAAACAACCTGCTTCATGACCATTTTCTATGGCATTCAAAATCAAAATATCGAAATTTTTTGGAGGAAAGGAGTCGATATGAAGAAAGTATAAAATATTATATTTTGCCTGCTTCGCGCCAAAATTCATTTGTCTTGGGCGACTTTTCGGTGCAGAAATCAATTGCACTGATTTTAATTCTGAAGCAATTTTAGCAGTTTCATCTGTGCTTTCACCGTCGACGACTATAATTTCTAAAGCCAATTTTTTTTTACTGATTCGGCTACAAATCTTATTGATATTGGTTTCCAAAACCTTGGCTTCATTATAAACTGGAATAATTATGCTAATCATCTTACTGCGTATTTAGTTTCCAAGAATAGTCCAAATAATCAATATTAGCGTCTTCATCGATTTTTATTTTGCTGAATCTATTGATGTATTTGATTAAACTACCGGCTTCATTTTCAAAATCATCACGATACCATTTGAAAATTTTAGAAAGTTTCAAACTTGTCTCAGAAATTCTATTTTTTGAAGAATTTATGAATTCCTTGGTCATTTCATTTAAAGTCTTATCCAAATTGTCAGCTTCATAAGCTTCGTTCAGCAATTTTGGACAAGATTCTGAAGCGCAATTGATTGCGAAGTGAACGCGTGGATCATTCATTTCTAGCAACATATTTTTTTCAATATTATCCAAACTGTAAACCTTCTGTCCAATTTCGGCAAAAGTTTTACTGAATGGGTTTCCTAAAAAGCCACCGATGTTTTTGATGCTTTCTACAGGATAATTCATCAAAATGAGTTTGACTGTGAAAGCATTGTAAGCATTGATAAGATAAGCCTTTTTTTCATTATCTGACCAAGATTTTTGTGGCGGATTATTTTTTAGAATCTTGAGGTAGTTGTCGAGTTTTTGTTCATTGACTTTGAAATTTTTGTAATCAACCTGGCCGAACCTATCAACATGATTCTGAAGTAATTCAGAAAAAATTTCATGACTAGGTCCAGATTGTGAATGTATTCCAGAAGTTGATGCAATTAATCCAATGATAATTATAAAGAAACATTTCATACTTTTTTTTTAATATTTACGAAATAGATTAGACTCAAGTTTTAAAAGTCGCCATTTTCATAGAAAGCTTTCATAAAATATTGGTGGAAACCAAAATTTAACATATGGATAAATTATTTAAAAGGCTATTAGTCTACTAAATTAATAGAAATTATATACTTTTGCCAAAATCCTAATAAAATAAAATTGATGAACCAAGATAAACTTCTAGCAATCAAGTCTTCAATAGAAGCTGGAGACGCTATTATGAAAATCTATAAAGAAGATTTTGAAGTCGAATATAAAGCCGATGATTCGCCTTTGACCATTGCCGACCAAAATGCAAATGCGGTAATTATGGAATACCTGAACCAAACCGATATTCCTATTATTAGTGAAGAAAACAAAGCGATCGATTATTCTGAACGTAAAAACTGGACACAATGTTGGATTGTTGACCCTTTGGATGGCACCAAAGAATTTGTCAAAAAGAATGGCGAATTTACCGTCAATATTGCTTTGGTTGATGAACAGAAAACGGTTTTTGGCGTTATTTATGTTCCAGCAAAACGCACGCTTTATGTTGGTGATGTGGGAAGTCAGAATTCTTATAAAGTTCAGGTTCCTGAAAATACTGAAATAGATGTTGAATCACTTTTGGAAAAAGCAGAAAGACTTCAACCAACAAGCGATTCAGAACAAATAAGAGTTGTCGGGAGCCGTTCTCACATGAATCAAGACACTTTGGATTACATTGAAAGTTTAAAACAGAAATTTAACAAACCAGTTGAAATTGTTTCCAAAGGCAGTTCTCTAAAATTTTGCTTGGTCGCCGAAGGTAATGCAGATGTTTATCCAAGATATGCACCGACAATGGAGTGGGACACAGCGGCAGGACAAGCCATTTGTAAAGCCGTAGGTTTATCGGTAATCAGTTTGGATACCGATGAAGAAATGCTGTATAATCGTGAAGACTTATTGAATGGATATTTTCACGTAAAAGCCTAAAAATTATGAGTGAAAATATAGTTATACACGATTACGATATCAGTCGTAAACACCGAAATGAACGTAACGAACATCCGTCGTTTGTGTTGTGGTTTACGGGTTTGTCAGGTTCTGGGAAATCCACAATTGCCAATAAAGTTGAGCAAGCTTTATTTGAAAAACAATTGCAAACTTACACTTTGGATGGCGACAATATCAGGAGCGGAATTAATAAAGGACTTGGATTTACCAAAGCCGATCGACAAGAAAATTTGCGTCGAATTGCTGAAGTTGCTAAACTTTTTGTAGATGCCGGCATGATTACAATTGCAGCTTTTGTTTCACCGCTAGAATCTGACCGCCAGCAAGTGAAAGATATTATTGGTGACAAAGATTTTATTGAAATTTTTGTCGATACCAGTTTTGAAGAATGTGAACGCCGTGATGTAAAAGGACTTTATAAAAAAGCCAGAGCCGGAGAAATTAAAAATTTCACTGGAATTGATGCGCCTTACGAAGCGCCTGAACACCCGCAAATCAAAATTGAAACAGAACACACGAGCGTTGATGAAGCCGTAAAACAAGTTGTAAAATATATAGAAGAAAATTTCAGAAATCAATAAATTATGAGCACATATTACTTAAACTACCTCGAAGAATTAGAATCTGAAGCCATTTTCATATTACGTGAAGTTTGGGCACAGTTTCAAAATCCGGTGATTTTATTTTCCGGTGGAAAAGATTCAATTTTGGTCACACATTTGGCCAAAAAAGCATTTCATCCTGCAAAAATTCCATTTGCATTGATGCATGTTGATACTGGACATAATTTCCCAGAAACCATCAAATTTAGAGATGATTTGGTTGAAAAATTTGGCGTGAGACTTATTGTTGGCTCTGTTCAAGACTCTATTGACAAAGGTCGCGTTGCAGAAGAAAAAGGAAAAAATGCCACTAGAAATGCTTTACAAATTACAACTTTGCTAGATGCTATTGAAAGCAACAAAGTTGACTGTGCTATTGGTGGCGGTCGTCGTGATGAAGAAAAAGCTAGAGCAAAAGAGCGATTTTTCTCACATAGAGATGAGTTTGGACAATGGGATCCTAAAAATCAACGTCCAGAGCTGTGGAACTTACTCAATGGTAAATAT
>JBHEPM010000051.1:10487-14343 GCA_046260295.1 Psychroflexus sp. | reverse complement strand
CTTTCAAAATGATTCATAATGAAAGCGAAATTTTCAATTTGCCAAGTGCCAATTACAGACAACGCATTGTTGGTGTGATGGGACCAAAAACCAATGAAAAATTAGTACCTGTTGAAGAAGAAACCGATTTGATTAAAGTCAGTGGTTTTGTGGGAAAACCAGAATTTGCCAAAAAAACCAGAGGCGAACAATTCTTTTTTGTTAATCACAGATTCATTAAACATCCATATTTGCATCATGCAGTTTCAAGCGCTTTCGAAGGTTTACTGAAAGATGGCGCTTATCCGAGTTATTTTCTGTATTTGGAAGTTGATCCGAAATCTATAGATATCAATATTCATCCGACCAAAACTGAAGTGAAATTTGATAATGAACATGCGTTCTATTCAATTTTGAGAAGCGCAGTCAAACACAGTTTGGGACAATTTAATGTGGCACCAGTTTTGGATTTTGAAAAGGATGCCAGCATGGATACAGATTATAAACAACATAAAAGTGGTGCAAAAATTCCATCGCTAAATGTGGACAGAAATTTCAATCCTTTTGAATCTGAAACTAAATTTCAGTCAAAATATAAAGGTAATTCCAAACACCAAACACAAAAATCAGCACCATGGGAAGCACTTTATACTGGTTTGAATCAAGATGTTGATTTTGAAACTAAATCGAGCGCACTAGATAACATAGAGGTAGAAAGTGAACATGTTCGAGGAGATTTGTTTCATGGAAATCATCAAAAAACAAATTTTGAATATAGTGGCACTTTTCAGCTTCAAAACAAATATATCATTACGTCAACGACTTCAGAAATGTTGGTCATTGACCAGCACCGAGCACATTTTCGGGTGCTTTACGAAGAATTGCTAAAAAACATAACCGATCGGCCAGCTTTGAGTCAGCAATTGCTATTTCCGTTACAACTTCAACTGAACACCAATGAAATTCAGATTTTTGAACAATTGAAATCTTCATTGGAAAATGCCGGGTTTTCATTTTCAGAAATAGGAAGTGATTTTGTAAAAATCAATGGCATACCAAATAAATTGCCTGAAAGCGAAGTTTCAATTTTATTAGATCAATTGTTGTCAGATTTCGATAATGAAATTCCGGATTCAGGTTTTCATCAAACTGATTTACTTGCCAAATCTTTAGGACAAAGCATGGCGGTGAAAAACGGAACACCACTGGAAAAGGAAGAACAAGCAGAGTTGGTTAACCAGCTTTTTTCTTGTAAAGAACCAATGATGACGCCGATGAATAAATTGATTTTCATCAAACAGTCGGCGTCCGATTTTGATAAAAAATTTATGTAAATGGGAAGAATCACAGAAACAGTAAAAGTCTTATTAATCGTCAATATTTTGTTCTTTTTTGGCGCTGAATATCTGGGCGATTATGCATTTAAGTTATTTGCGCTTTGGTTTCC
The DNA here is from genome assembly GCA_046260295.1 of Psychroflexus sp. Classification (GTDB taxonomy): domain Bacteria; phylum Bacteroidota; class Bacteroidia; order Flavobacteriales; family Flavobacteriaceae; genus Psychroflexus. The sequence goes on along the minus strand of JBHEPM010000051.1, from coordinate 12,917 downwards.
TGAAAACGAAAATTTTGGCTTTTGGCAAGTTTTAACCCACATGTTTATGCATGGCGGTTTTTCTCATATTTTGTTCAATATGTTTGCCTTGTATATGTTTGGCAGCTTATTGGAACAATATTTAGGACAAAGCAAATTTTTGTTTATTTATTTTTCCGCTGGATTGGGTGCTGCCGGACTTCAGATTTTATTCAGTTATATCGGTTATAATAGTGCTTACGAAGCCTATATTAACGCAGGAGTAAGTCCAAGTGAAATTATTGAAATGATTGAAAGAGTAAAAAACACTGGAGAATATCGCGTTTATGAATCAATTCCACAAGATGTGAGCAATCAGCTTTTTAGTAATTATCTGACACCTATGGTTGGTGCTTCTGGTGCTATTTTTGGAGTTTTAGCAGCATTTGCTGTGGTTTATCCGAATTTGCCATTGTATATAATTTTTGTACCTATTCCAATAAAAGCCAAATATTTAATCGGTGGTTATTTTCTGATCAACTTGTTTTCTGCAATTACTGGCGTAACTTTACTTGGACCATCAAATACGGCATATTGGGCGCATATTGGTGGTGCAGTAATTGGTTTTATCACGATGTGGTATTGGAAGAAAAATGAACCTAATCCTCATAGATGGAATTGATATGAACTGGAAAGATAATTTAAAATATAGATACAACACAGCCAATACGCTCGAAAAATTAATCGGGTTGAATGTCTTGTTGTTTTTACTCACATTTGTATTTAGAACCATAGGTTTTTTATTTCAAATTCCAACAGATTTTTTTATAGAATGGTTGGTGTTTCCAAAAGGCTTAACTGATTTAGCTTTTAAACCTTGGACAGTAATCACTTATGCGTTCATGCATGCTGGAATTTTTCATATTCTTTCTAATATGTTGATTTTGTATTTTTCCGGTCAGTTTTTTCTGAATTTTTTCTCGGAGAAACGTTTGCTGAATTTGTATTTACTTGGTGCAATTGGTGGTGCTTCGATATATATGTTGAGTTATAATTTGTTGCCCGCATTTGCAGGAACTGGGCGGTCTTACCTCATCGGCGCATCTGCATCTGTCATGGCTGTTTTGGTCGGTGTGGCTACACAAGCGCCAAATATGCAAGTGCGTTTGTTTTTCTTAGGAAATTTGAAACTGTGGTGGATTGCTGCTTTTCTAGTGGTTTTGGATGTGATTCAAATTCCGATTTCAAATCCAGGCGGTCATTTAGCCCATATTGGCGGTGCAACGCTAGGCTATTTATATGTTACACAATTGAAAAAAGGCAATGATATTGGTTCGTGGTTACAAACTATTATCGATGGTTTTGCGGCTTTTTTTTCTTCTCAACCCAAACGAAAAAGCCGTATGAAAACCGTGCATCGCAACAAGTCTAAAACTGAAACGACTTCAACCAAAAAACGATCTGAGCAACAGGAAAAAATAGACAAAATTCTTGATAAAATCAGTAAAAGTGGTTACGATAGTTTATCCAAAGAAGAAAAGGATTTTCTGTTCAAAGCCGGAAAAGACATGTAAAACCAGTGAAGACTAAACTCAATTTTTTTGAAAAATTCATCTACGCTCTGAACATAATTTTTGTCGTATGCTTGATTATTGCTTATCTTTTGCCTTTTGTTCCGCCTAAGTTTTCTGCATTTTTATCTATTCTGAATTTAGGTTTGCCTTTTTTTCTATTTGTAAACTTACTATTTTTCTTTTATTGGTTGATAAAACTGAAACGACAAATGTTATTATCACTTTTAGCAATTTTAGTCGGTTTTGGTTATTTTAATAAAATCTATGTTTTTGGTGATTCTGTGCAACACCAATCTCCAAATGAATTGAAAGTGATGAGTTATAATGTTAGATTATTCAATCATTATGACTGGATTAAAAACAAAGATATCGTCACCGAAATTTCTGATTTTGTTCAAAATGAATCTCCAGATGTTGTTGCTTTTCAAGATTATTATAAAGATCCGAATTTGAAATTAGCTGAATTCAAATACAAATTTGAAAAGTTCAAACACCAAGGCTCAAAAATTGGCATGGCAATTTTTAGCAAATATAAAATTGTGAATACCGGAACTATTGACTTTCCAAATACCCAAAACAATGCCATTTTTGCAGATATTCTGAAGCATAATGACACTTTACGAATCTATGCCGTGCATTTGGAATCTTTAAAAATTTTACCAGATGTAGAGGAATTACAAAAAGAAGACCAACAAAAACTCATCAGTCGGGTAGGGAAGTCTTTTGTAAAACAAGAAGAACAAGTCGAGATGTTGAAACAAAGTTTTGCCTCAACAGATTTGCCTAAAATTATTTGTATGGATATGAATAATGCGCCATTTTCTTATGTTTCTAATCAGATTTTGAAACACAATCTTCGAGACGCTTTTACAGTTGCGGGAAATGGTTTTGGTAAAAC
>JBHEPM010000051.1:7860-10477 GCA_046260295.1 Psychroflexus sp. | reverse complement strand
ATTCGGATAGATGTTATTTTCTCGGAAAAATCACTTAAAGTTATAGATTTTAAGAATTACGATGTCAAATTTTCAGATCATTATCCGATTATGGCAAGTTTTGATTTTTAGCCTATTCTTTTTTGGTTTTGAAGATAATTAAGTGCTGCCGGACCTTCGTTAAACAACAAATCTAAAATGCTTAAATTCTTAAGAAAACCAAATTTTGGTTCAAAGACTTGGATGTATTTTTCCAATTCGAATTTAGGCGTTCGTTTGGCTTCGACTAAACTTCTTCGGTCTTCATACTCATCGTGGATGAATTCAAATTTTTCAGTTTCTTCGTACTCAAAATCAAGATGAAGACATTCAAAAACAATTTGCATACACATCAAGTTGAAATCCATTAAGAAAGTTGCCTTTTTTTCAAATAAAGGTAAAAATTCATCTTCATAATACTCGAAAAATGGTGAAGTTCTATAGGCAGCTTCTAAAGATTTCCAGTGTAATTTCTGCCATTTGAATTCGTTTTCAATCTTTATATCACGATATTTCTGGTGCTTGTCGGTTTTGTTTATTCTGTGTTTTACAGGAATATTCAACAACAAGCGACCATTGGCGCCATAAATATATTGCCGACTACGGTAAGTTTGTTTTTGGTAATTGTCTTTCGTTTCAAAAACAAATTTTTCAGACTGAGCAATTTCTGCATAGAAATCAATAGGACCGAAATAACACGGGTGAATGAGGCTTGGTTTCAAAATTATTTGGATTTTTTGTTCTTGATGAAATAATTATAACCAATATACAGCACAACAGCGATTAAAAAATACACAAAGTAGGAGACAGGTTTGCCTTCGCCACCAACCGTTGTAAATAAACGATCCCAGCGAATTTTGTCCACTAAACTTGTTGCATTTCCATCTAAACTCATCCAGATAAAAACAGGTTTTCCTACCACGTGACTGAATGGGACATAGCCCCAATATCTACTATCTTCACTATTATGGCGATTATCGCCCATCATCCAATAATAATCTTGTTTGAAAGTGTAATCTTTTATCGGTTCACCATTCATTAAAACTTGATCATCACGCACTTCTAATTTCTGCTGAATTCCCATATCTTCACCTTCATACACTTCAATAATTCGGCGATAAAGAGAAAAACTTTCAGGATTCATATCGACAGTTTTTCCAGCTTTTGGAATGTAAATTGGTCCAAAATTGTCTTTGTTCCAGTCAACTTTGCCATTATTTGGAAAAATATCACTTTCTTTTTGACCTTTAGGCGCAATAAAACGTTCTATTGACTTTACGTTTGGATGGTTTTTGAGTTTTTTCACGCCATCTTCAGTCACAGCTTTGAACATATAAAGTCGTTTAGACTGATCAATCCACTGCACAGGATCTGTGATATTGTAAATTTTAATTAAACTTCGCATGTTAAAACCCTGTCCCTTTCCTTCTACAATGTAAGAATATTGCGGTTTTGCACGATCTGGAAGTTGCAGAGGCTGGTTATTGACTATAATTTTTCCATCTACAATTTTCATAGAATCGCCAGCAACGGCGACCGCTCTTTTGACGTAATTTGATTTCTTGTCAATCGGTTTATCGTAGTGTCTTCCGGAATCATCTCTAAACATTCTCACCGTATCTACCGGCCAATTGAAAACTACAATATCATTGCGTTGCACATCTTGAAATCCGGGTAAACGGATTTGTGGAATCTGTGGTTTTTGGGTGTAAGATTTTGTCCCAATTAGCGGAATTGTGTCGTGAACCATTGGAAATGAAACCGACGTTTGTGGTACTCTAGCGCCATAATGGAATTTACTTACAAAAAGGAAATCACCAACCAGTAAAGTTTTTTCAAGTGAAGACGTTGGAATGGTAAACGGCTGCATCACATAAGTGTGAACAATTGTCGCTGCAACCACTGCAAACAAAATAGAACTGACCCATTCGCCGGTTTTAGATTTGGCTTTTAGGCTTCGGTTGCCAACATATTTGTGTTCTGAAAAATAATTGATATAATATGTGTACAATCCAAGCGTTAGGATTTCAAGAATAGTGTCTGTATCCGAATTTTTACCAAAACTTCTAGCCGTTTCTACCCAAATGACGGGAAACATAATCAGATTTACAATCGGAATGAAAATCAAAAAAATCCACCACCAAGGTCGATTGATGATTTTGAAAAGTACAATGGCATTATAAATTGGAATAGCAGCTTCCCATGCTTCTCGTCCAGCGCTTTTGTATAATTTCCAAGTCCCTAAAAAATGAACAACTTGAATTATTAGTATAAAAATTAACCATTCTGAAAAAGTCATAGGTTGTCGTTTTAGTCGTTTTTATTTTTATTCTGAAGCACGTTTTTCATGTTATAAACGCCTTCTTTCTGATTGATAATCCATTCTGCGGCAATCACAGCGCCAAAAGCAAAACCATCTCTGGATTTAGCTTCATGATTGATACTTAATTTGTCTACTTCAGACTCATATGTTACATCATGAATGCCAAAAATTCCAGATTTGCGGTCCGCTTCAATCGGAATGCTATTCGATTCATTTTTGGGTGGATAATTCCAATTTTGGTATTTTGTCTTTTCTATAATTTGTTCAGCTAAAGAA
>JBHEPM010000051.1:0-7850 GCA_046260295.1 Psychroflexus sp. | reverse complement strand
AAATCGCCGTGCCACTTGGTGCATCTTTTTTTTCAAGATGATGAATTTCTTTTAAATCGACCTTGTAAGAATCCATATTTGCCATCATTTCTGCAAGGTAAGCATTCAGTTCAAAAAAGATATTTACACCTATACTAAAGTTGGAAGCGTAAAGGAATTTGCCTTTATTTTCTTCGCAAATATTTTTGACTTCTTCAAATTTATCCAACCAACCAGTAGTACCTGAAATTACTGGAATGTTGTGTTTCAGGCAAGTTGAAATATTTTTGAAAGCAGCTTCTGGCGTACTGAAATCTATGGCAACTTCTGCAGATTTTAGTTTTTCAATATCAAGGTTTTCGGAAGTTTTAAAAACAATTTTATGCTGTCTATTTTGGGCAATTTTTTCAACTGTTTTCCCCATTTTTCCATATCCCAGAATCGCTATTTTCATTTAGTTGAATTTAAAATTTAAACTTAATCCATAATCAATTCTCCCGCTGATGACATTGGGTTCAAAATTTGGTCTCAAACTCAAGTCTTCAGACACATCAAACTGACTCAAATGCGCATCAACATTGGCGTCAACAATATTTAGGATATACAAACCAATGGTGGCTAAAATAGCCAATTCTTTGTTTTTTCTGAATTGTTTTTGGGCAGAAATCAAACTTTCATCTTCGGTCAAAATATCTTGAAATTCATCATTTTCAAATCCTGCCAAACGGCTTTTGTAAGCATCTCGATAACGTTGATATTCTCTGTCGTTTTGGAATACTAAATACATGGTGAAACCCAAACCGCCGTAAACGATAGGGATCTTCCAGTAACTGCCGTTGTAGGCTTGTCCTAAACCAGGTAAAATGGCAGAGTAAAACGCGGCTTTTGAAGGCGCAAGTGGGTCGTAAGGACTGGCTTTAAAAGCGTTCTCAGTTCTCATACCGCCTTCTTTTTCTATGGCTAAAGTATCGTTTTGACCAAAACTGAATTTTCCTGCTAAACACAACAAAATAAATACAGGTAGAAATTTAAGATTCACCTTCAATTAATTTTTTAATTCTTTCAAAATCTTCATCGGAGGAGAACGGGACAATGATTTTTCCATTGCCTTTCTTATTGACTTTTAACTCAACTTTAGCACCAAAATGATTTGAAATTTGCTTTAACGCTTCTTGCTTTTTCTCGTCTATTTTTGACGTGGAAGTTGATTTTTTTCCCTTATTTTGTTGAACTTGTCGAACCAGTTTTTCTGTTTCTCTCACAGAAAGTTTGTCTTTCAAAATACGTTCGTAAACTTCCAACTGAATATTTGGGTCGGATACATTGATCAGTGTTCTGCCATGTCCCATACTCAAAAATCCGTCCCGCATTCCAGTCTGAATAATTGGGTCTAGTTTCAGTAATCTCAAGTAGTTGGCAATCGTCGATCTATTTTTTCCAACTCTGTCACTCAATGCTTCTTGTGTCAAGTCGATTTCGTCAATCAATCTTTGGTAAGACAAAGCCACTTCAATTGGGTCTAAATCTTGGCGTTGGATATTTTCTACCAAAGCCATTTCCAAAGATTCCTGGTCGTTGGCAATTCTGATATATGCCGGAATGGTTTCTAAACCCAACATTTTGGACGCACGGAATCGACGTTCACCAGAAACCAATTGGTATTTATTAAATTCCAGTTTTCTAACCGTAATTGGTTGAATAACACCTAATTCTCGAATTGAACTTGCGAGTTCTTTCAAGGCTTCTTCACTGAAACTTGTTCTGGGCTGAAATGGATTGACTTCAATAGCATCAAGACTTAACTCGACGATGTTTCCAACAACTTTGTCTGCATTTTTATCTTCTGCAGATTTGATGTCGTTTTCTGGATCACTCAATAAAGCTGATAAACCACGACCAAGTGCTTTTTTTTTTGTTGTTTTTGCCATTCGACTTTTTACTTTGACTTTTTGATAATTTCTTCAGCTAAACTTAAATAATTATTAGCGCCTCGGCTAGCTGCATCGTATTTTATAATACTTTCACCATAACTTGGTGCTTCGCTCAAACGTACATTTCTTTGAATAATTGTATCGAAAACCATCTCGCTAAAGTGTTTTTTGACTTCTTCTACCACTTGATTGGATAGACGTAATCTAGAATCGTACATTGTGAGCAATAAGCCTTCGATACTCAATTCTTTATTATGAATTTTTTGAACACTTTTGATGGTATTCAACAATTTGCCTAAACCTTCCAGCGCGAAATATTCACATTGAATAGGAATCAACACAGAATCTGAAGCTGTGAGCGCATTCAGAGTTAATAAACCAAGTGATGGTGCACAATCGATGATAATATAATCGAATTTGCTTTTCAATGGTGTTATTGCTTTTTTCAACATGGATTCACGTTCATCAGCATCGACCAATTCCAATTCAATGGCAACCAAATCAATATGAGAAGGAATCAATTCTACGTTAGGTGAATCGGTTTCAATGATGGCTTCTTCTGCATTTTTGGTATGCTCCAAAAGCTGATAAGTGCCGATTTCGACAGATTCCAAATCAATGCCAAGTCCAGAAGTTGCATTGGCTTGCGGATCGGCGTCAATCAGTAATACTTTTTTTTCTAAAACACCTAGCGCAGCTGCTAAATTCACTGCCGTTGTGGTTTTTCCCACCCCGCCTTTTTGGTTTGCAATTGAAATTATTTTTCCCATTAACTTGTCTTGATTTTGACCCGTAAAATTACAATTTATTACGCCATTTGAAAATTCAAATTGAGCTTTCTAAGGACTTTTTTTAAAATATACTTTGATTTATTTTCCTTTTTGAGCCCGAATCATTTCTTCAAGTTGATCCCACATTTCTGGTGTAACCATTTCCAAAAGGTTGAATTGTCCTGCACCTTTCAACCATTCGCCACCGTCTATGGTGATAACTTCACCGTTTAAATAATGTGCAAAATCAGAAACTAAGTAAGCCGCAAGGTTTGCCAATTCTTGGTGTTCGCCAACTCTTTTCAAAGGGACTTTTTTTGCTAAATCAAATTTTTCTTTCAATTCGCCAGGTAAAAGTCTGTCCCAAGCGCCTTTGGTTGGAAATGGTCCTGGTGCAATGGCATTAAATCGGATGCCATATTTTGCCCATTCTACGGCTAAAGACCTTGTCATGGCTAAAACGCCAGCTTTTGCTGTGGCACTTGGCACGACGAAAGCAGAACCAGTCCAAGCATAAGTGGTTACGATATTAAGTACGGTTTTGTTAGTTTGTTTTTCATTGATCCAATGTTTGCCCAATGCCAAAGTACAGTTTTTGGAGCCTTTCAAAACGATGTCAATAATCGTATCAAAAGCATTGGCTGAAAGGCGTTCAGTTGGTGAAATAAAATTTCCTGCAGCATTGTTTAGTAAAATATCGATTTCACCAAAACTTTGATGCGCTTGGTCAATCATATTTTCAACTTCTTCATAATGTCTGACATCACACTGTAATGGGAGGCATTTACCGTTGGTTTCATTTTCAAGCTCTTCAGCTGTTTTTTTGAGTTTTTCTAGATTTCGACTGGTAATGACAACATTAGCGCCGAGTTCCATAAAATATTTGGTCATGGCTTTGCCAAGTCCGCTGCCACCGCCTGTAACGATAATTGTTTTGCCTTCTAAAGCGTCATCGCGTAACATTTTCTTTTGAAAATTCATAATTTTAATTTTTTTTCAATTTACGAAAATTAGAAAACTAATGCTTCTGAATTTGATAAATTGAAATGCTTTTTAATAGAAATAATAAACCAAGAATAGTAGGAGTGAAATCAAAAATGTGCTTAAGGCTACTTTTTTTAATTCTGGATCAAGTTTTTTTGGATTCTTATAATTGTAAACTTTTTTCAAATGAATGAAAAGTAAAATAAATCCAATACATGGTAAAAATGCCAGCCAATATTCAACACCAAAATGATGAATTTGAAATATAAGTAAAGCTAAAAATGCTGAAATGATTAAACTGAAATGGTAAGTTTTTGCAAAACTTTTTCCAAACTTCACAACCAAAGTGTTTTTTTGAGAATTCCGGTCGCTGTTTTCATCCCGCATATTGTTGAGATTCAACACAGCCGAACTTAAAAAACCAATGCTTATTGCTGGTAAAATCAACCAAAAATCTAAATTTTTTGTCATTAAAAAATTAACACCAATTACGCTGACCAAACCAAAAAAAACAAAAACGAAAACATCACCAAGTCCACGATAACCGTAAGCTGAATTGCCAACTGTGTACTTTATTGCGGCTAAAATGGAGGCAATTCCTAAGGCGAAGAAAAGTAATGAATACAGAAAATCATTTTTGCCAAAACTGACGTAAATCAAGCCAACTGCTAAAATTAAAGTAATGGCAGAAGTGATGATTATTCCTAGTTTCATTTCTTTGTCAGTAATAACTCCACTTTGCAACGCACGCATTGGTCCGAGGCGTTCGTCGTTGTCAGTGCCTTTCACGCCATCACCGTAATCATTTGCGAAATTTGAAAGAATTTGTAAACCTAGTGTTGTGGCTAATGCCAGAAAAAAAATATTAGTGCTGAAATCATTCGTCAACAAAGCCGTTGCGCTTCCTGTTAAAATACCAGAAACCGAAAGCGGCAAAGTCCGAAGTCTTGCTGCAGAAACCCAAGCGGCTATTTTTTTCATTTAGATACCAGTATAATTTTGTGGCGTGATGGCTTTTAATTCATTTTTAATCGTCTTTGAAACCGATAAAGTCTCTACAAAATCAGCGATGCTTTTCTGGTTAATTACTGTATTTGTTCTGGTTAAACCTTTTAAAGCTTCATAAGGTTGGTCGTAACCTTCGCGTCTTAAAATCGTCTGAATGGCTTCAGCAACAACTGCCCAATTTTGTTCTAAATCGGATTCTATTTTAGTTGAATTCAACAATAATTTATCCAAACCTTTGATGCTAGATTGAAAAGCGATCAAGGTATGACCAATCGGAACGCCAATATTTCTTAAAACCGTGCTGTCCGTCAAATCGCGTTGTAATCTGCTGATAGGAAGTTTAGCTGAAAGGTGTTCAAACAAAGCATTGGCGATGCCAAGATTTCCTTCAGAATTTTCGAAATCAATAGGGTTTACTTTGTGTGGCATGGCTGAAGAGCCAACTTCACCAGCTTTTATTTTTTGTTTGAAATAATCCATGGAGACATAACTCCAAATATCTCTATTGAAATCTATAATGATATTATTGATGCGTTTCATCACATCAAAAAGCGCAGCCATATTATCGTAATGTTCAATTTGAGTGGTTGGGAATGAATGATGCAAACCTAAATTGTCTTCTACGAAAATTTTGCCAAATTGACGCCAATCTATATTTGGATAAGCGACTTTATGCGCATTGAAATTTCCAGTAGCTCCACCAAATTTAGCTGAAAAAGGAATTGCTTTCAATTGGCTAATTTGTGTTTCTAATCTTGTGATAAAGACTTCAATTTCTTTGCCCAATCGGGTAGGGGAAGCCGGTTGACCGTGCGTGCGTGCCAACATTGGAACTTTCTCCCATTCACTGACTTTGCCAGATAATTTTGCAATTAATTCGCGAAGCCAAGGCAAATATGTGTTTTCAACGGCGTCTTTTAGACTAAGCGGTACAGCTGTGTTGTTGATGTCTTGAGACGTTAAACCAAAATGAATGAATTCTTTTGAGTCGGTCAAACCCATGTCGTCCATGCGTTCCTTAATAAAATATTCGACTGCTTTGACATCGTGATTTGTGATTTTCTCAATGCTTTTAATTTTCGTCGCCTCTTCAAAACTGAAATTTTCGTATATCGTTCTCAGTTTTGGAAATAAAGCAGCATCAAAATCTTTCAGTTGTGGCAGTGGAATTTGACACAAAGCGATGAAATATTCAATTTCTACTTTTACGCGATAATTGATGAGCGCCTGCTCACTGAAATATTGACTTAAAGATTGAGTTTTGGCAGCATACCTGCCATCTATGGGAGAAATAGCGTTGAGCGAATTCATCAGAATTTTTTTGATTTCGCTCGCAAATATAAGCTTTCAAAATTGAATTTTTAGTGTATTAATTTGGTATTTTAATAGCTATTACTATCATAAATATTTTATCAAATTATCTGAATGCAAAAACGGCTAGATATCTAAATTTAGCCGTTTAGAAAACGCAATATTAATTGTTTTGATTTTTTTAAAATTTATAACCTAGACCGATGTTTAGGAATCGGTTTTTAATTGATTCTTCATAACCCTCGGTGTCTGTATCGATTAAATTCGCCAAACCTAAATTATATCTCAATTCGAAAAATATTCCATTTTCTAAATGATACTCAGCACCGAAAAGTAAGCCTAAATCTAGTGAATTGACCTCGTCCGTGACATCCATTGTTTCTGAGTCTGACTCAACTTCAGCATCTAGGACAAAGCCTAAATATCCACCACCGTGTAAAAAAAAGTTGTCAAAAATTTGATACTTAGCAATTAATGGGATATTTAATTGAGAAAAATTATAATCTACATCCCCAGTAAATTCATCACCTTCAAATCTAGTTCCTGTATTCATATATAATAATTCAGCTTGTAATCTAAGCTTCGGATTGCTTAAGTGGAATTCAACAAAACCACCGGCATAAAAAGTAAATCTTGCTTTAGAGTCAATTTTCGCACTAATTGAACCTTCAGAAATTTCGTTTTTCATATCGGCGATGTTTAACCCGCCTTTTGCACCGAATTTAACCTCTTGAGAATAACTTATTATACCTAATAATAATGCTAATAGTAAAGTAATTTTTTTCATGTTTGTTTTTTGATATGATATTAATATTGCGTTTGCGAATATAGCACTTTTGTTAAATTATTCTATTTTTAATAGAATCTTATTTTCTCTCAATTTGAATTAAAACTGAATTAGTATGCGGAAACCTTTTCGAGACTCAAAACTTGTCATGAAATGATAAATTAGATTGTTTTCGAATTTCAAGAAATCTTATTTCAATCAAAAAATCCTTATCAATTTTTATCTTGATAAGGATTTGTATATAACTTAAAATTCAAACTTTATTTCAATTTAGGAAATTCGCTGGGTTTGAATTCGTGCATGATTTCATAAACTTTTTCGAAAACATCTTCAGATGAAGGTTTTGAAAAATAATCACCATCAGTACCATAAGCAGGTCTGTGAGCTCTCGCTGATAAGGCTTGTGGTTTGCTATCCAAATATTCATAAGCGTTTTGTTCATCCAAAACTTGCTGAAGAATATAAGCTGAAGCTCCGCCAGGCACATCTTCGTCTACCACAAGTAAACGATTGGTTTTGGAAACGCTTTTTACAATATCATGATTCAAGTCGAACGGAACTAAAGATTGGCAATCGATAATTTCAATATCAATACCAACTTCTTGCAGCTCTTGCGCTGCTTTTTCAATAATTCTTAAGGTTGAACCGTAAGAAACTACCGTTAAATCTTTACCTTCTCGAATAGTTTCCACAACACCAACCGGCGTTTTGAATTCACCTAGATTACTTGGTAATTTTTCTTTTAATCGGTAAGCATTTAAACATTCTACAATCAGTGAAGGTTCATCGCTTTCTAACATCGTGTTGTAGAATCCGGCTGCTTTCGTCATATTTCTAGGGACCAAAACATTGATGCCTCGAATTAAATTCAAAATACCACCCATCGGCGAACCAGAATGCCAAATGCCTTCCAGTCGGTGTCCGCGCGTTCTGACAATTAGTGGTGCTTTTTGCTTGCCTTTCGTTCTGTAAGAAAGTGTTGCCAAATCATCGCTCATAATTTGAATAGCATACAACAGATAATCCAAATATTGAATTTCAGCAATTGGACGCAAACCTCTCATTGCCATGCCGATGCCT
>JBHEPM010000050.1:0-14357 GCA_046260295.1 Psychroflexus sp. | reverse complement strand
ACTCACAGAAATCCCGCACATCAGCAATACGCAAAGTGTTTTTAGTATTCATGAAGTTTTCAATTACACCGCCATACCAGTTTGATTTTTTTATTTAAATTTAAAAATGAAAAACATTTGTAAGTTTAGTATGTGAAATTGCTTTTTTTTTGTAAATTCATTAGATAAAATAAAATTCAAAATCATGCTAGAAAAAGTATTCAGTACAAAGTCAAAAATAGAATTTATGGGGGTCAAACACCGTTTGGAAGAGAATGGCATTAAAGTTTATGACATCGATAAGACTGATCGTTCTTATTCTGGAATATTTGGTCAAATTGAAATTCAAGTCAATACAGAGGACAAAGACAAAGCCTTGTCAATTATTGAGGATTATTTCAAAGACGAATGAATTTATTTCGTTTTAAATTGAAATATTTTTTAATAGTTTTCAAATAAATTTTCAATTAATAGAATGACAAACAAAGCTTTATCAAATCTAAAAATAATCGATTTATCAACTGTTTTAGCAGGACCATCTGTGGGTAGTTTTTTTGCTGAATTAGGCGCAGAAGTCATTAAGGTTGAACATCCGAAATACAAAGATGTGACCAGAAGCTGGAAGTTGCCTTCCGAAGATGCAGAAACGGCTGTAAGTGCTTATTTTTCTAGTGTAAATTTCAAAAAGCAATATCGATTCTTAGATTTTACACTATCAAAAGATCGACAGAGATTGTTTGAAATATTGAAAACTGCCGATGTGGTATTGATGAATTTCAAAAGTTCAAGTCAAGAAAAATTAAAAATTTCAGATGACATTTTGTGGAAAATCAATCCGACTTTGATTATTGGCAAAATTTCAGGTTACGGGCAATCTTCATCACGTGTTGCCTATGATTTGATTTTACAAGCTGACACTGGTTTTATGTCGATGAATGGTAAGCCAGAAAGTGGACCGGTAAAAATGCCTGTGGCGTTGATTGACGTCATGGCAGCGCATCAACTCAAAGAAGGAATTTTATTAGCGCTCTTGGCACAATCTCGACAAAATGAAAAATGTGGTCAAGTGATTCATGTGTCTTTGTACGATGCGGCGATTTCAGCATTGGCCAATCAAGCTTCCAATTATTTGATGGAACAACATATCCCGCAACGCCAAGGTTCTTTGCATCCAAATATTGCGCCTTATGGTGAAATTTTTAAAACGAAAGACCAACAAAACATCACTTTTGCCATCGGCAGTGATCTGCATTTTGAAAAATTGGTGTGTTACTTAGGTTTATCAAGTTTATCTCAAGACAAACGATTTATTCACGCACAAAATCGAGTGAAAAACCGAGCTGAATTGGAAAAATTAATTCAAGCTAAAGTTGAAAAAATTGAAGCTGAAGTGATTTTAAAAGATATGGAAAGCGCAGCAGTACCATGTGCAAAAATAAAAAATCTCAAAGAAGTATTCCAATCAGATTTAGCTAAAAAGATGATTCGAGAAGAACAAATTGAAGGAAAATTGACCAAACGCGTGAGTCAAATTGCATTTGGAATTAACAAAAATTTAACAATATAATGTCGCATTATAACGAGTTCATTTTTCCTCCGAGACTTCGGAGTTATTTTCTTGTTCATAGTTTCTCCCGAAGCTTCGGGACTGGCTACGCAAAATAATCACAGCGTCATATTACAAATAAGCAAAATGTCCTTAGCGAATTATTTACTATTGCAGAATTAAGAGTTACTGATTAGTTAATGAGAATTTAAAATCATGAAGTGATATTAAATTAATTTCATTCAAGCCATATAAGACGCAATAATTTACTAGTTTTTAATAATTCTATTGTAAAGTCCTTTAATTTCTACTATAAATAACCAATTTAATAGAAAGGAATCAATTATATAGATTTGATTACTCATTAAATTATTAACATATTATTTCCTATTAATTAATCTGAAATTAAATTTATTTTGGAATTTATGAAAAGCAATTTTGAATTTTGAAATAAAATTGTATATTGAGATGCAGTAAAATCATTATGAGGTTTACTTATCCATCAATTTTCTGCACTATTATTTAACATTAACTATTAAAATCGAATAACCTAGTATTTATGACTGAAGTGCAAACAAAATCTCAGGAGCTCCTCGATAGGAGAAAAAACATCGTAGCCAATGGGGTTGGTGTTTTTAATACAGCCACGGTAAAAGGGGCAAAAGGCGCAATAATAACAGATGTAGATGGAAATGAGTTGATAGACTTTGCAGGTGGAATTGGCGTTGTAAATGCTGGTCATTGCCCGCCAACTGTGGTAAAAGCCATTCAAGAACAGGCTGAAAAATACCTTCATACCAGTTTCAATGTAGTGACGTATGAGCCTTACATAAAACTGAGTGAAGAACTTGCCGAAATTCTTCCCCATGGCGACCATACAAAAGTAATGCTCATTAGTACTGGTGCTGAGGCGGTTGAAAATGCTATTAAAATTGCACGTCAATCAACCAAAAGATCAGCTGTTATTTGTTTTTCAGAAGCCTATCATGGACGTACACTGATGGCGATGAGTTTGACTAGTAAAGTGAATTATAAATTTTCTTCTGGACCTTTTGCGCCTGAAGTTTATAGAATTCCTTTTCCAAATTTTTACAAATATCACGGCTCACAGGACATGGATGAATTTGTGGAAACTGAATTAAACAGGCTGAGAGATAGCGCCCATAGCATGGTAGACATTAATAGCGTTGCTGCTATTATTGTTGAACCAATTCAAGGCGAAGGCGGTTTTAACCCAATTCCACAAAAGTATTTAGAAGGCTTGCGTTCCTTCTGCGACGATCACGGCGTTTTATTAATTCTAGATGAAATTCAAAGCGGATTTTGTCGTACTGGTCATTGGGCGAGTTGGCAGCATTATGGCGTACAACCTGATCTCAGTACTTATGCAAAATCTATGGGATCTGGACTTCCAATCGCCGCAGTTGTAGGTAGAGCCGAAGTTATGGATGCCGCTTTGCCAGGAACTATTGGTGGCACCTACATTGGGAGTCCTGTATGTTGTGCTGCAGCCTTGGCAACCATTAAGTTGATGAAAGATGAAAATCTAAACGAACGCGCAATACATATTGGTCAAATCATCAGAGAACGATTAGGAAATTTCAGAAAGGAGTGTCCGGAAATTGGTGATGTGAGAGGGTTGGGTGCAATGATAGGAATTGAATTTAACAAAGATAATGACCCTGCAAAACCACATACTGAATTATGCGCCAAAATTGTTAAAGGTTGCGCACAGGAAGGTTTAATTCTTTTAAGTGCAGGGACTTTTAAAAACGTACTAAGAATATTGTGTCCATTAGTTATTACTGATGAACAACTAAATAAAGGTCTTGATATCTTAGAAAATCAAATAAGAATACATACTCAAGTTTAATAGTTTTTTGAAATTCCTAAAAAGAAGTTTCAAAGAATTTGAAGTAAAAGTTTTTAGAAAAATCAATTTTTCTGAAGCAAAAACTTGAAAATAATAATTTGAAAAAATATTTTTTCAAATAACAAGAAATAAACAATATATGAATCCATTTGCAATAGCAGGAATACAAATGAAAGTTTCAGCAGTCGGTTCCAATGTGGAAATGATGAAACTGAAACTCGACATCACTATGAGTCTTTACCCTTGGGTAGACATGGTGGTTTATAGTGAGTTATGTGGTTACGGCCCGTTAACTCACAATGCTCAAGAAATTCCAGGCGAATTCGAAAAAGAAATGCAGGCAATGGCCAAGAAACACAAAGTTTGGTTATTACCAGGGTCAATTTTTGAAAAAAGTGAAGGTAAAATCTATAATACAGCCACAGTAATTAATCCTGAAGGTGAAATTGTTACACGTTACAGAAAAATGTTTCCGTTTTATCCTTATGAAGTAGGAGTCACGCCAGGTTCAGAGTTTTGTGTCTTCGATGTGCCAGGCGTCGCAAAATTTGGTTTATCCATTTGTTATGATATGTGGTTTCCTGAAACCGTGCGTACCCTGACTGTTATGGGCGCAGAAGTTATTTTGCATCCAACCATGACTGGAACTATAGATCGAGAAGTAGAATTGTCTATTGTAAGAGCAATGGCCGCTGTAAATCAATGTTATTTCTTTGATGTCAACGGTTTGGAATCAGGCGGTAGCGGGAGATCCTTAGTTTGTGGACCCGATGGCAGAGTGATTTACCAAGCTGAAGGCAATGAAGAAATATTCCCACTTGAACTCAATATTAGTCGGGTGAAAAGAAGTCGAGAACTTGGGATTTTACGTCTCGGACAACCCTTGAAAAGTTTTAGAGACCACATTGGTCAGTTTAGTATTTACCAGCAAGGCGCTCATTTGCCTTATCTTAATTCTTTAGGACCGCTGATTAAGCCAACTAGACTGGATAGTTTGGCAAAACTAAAAATGAAAGAACACGAATACGAACCACCACAAAATCCAACTGGTTATAAAGGATTTGGAGGATAATTAAAAAACAGAAGAATGGGAGGAACATCACCAAAGAAACAAAAAGTAGAAAAACCTGTAAAGGATTTTGTAAGCTGGTTTGAAATTCCTGCAATCAATTTTCAACAGGCGGTAGACTTTTATAATCATATCTTTAATATAAAGATGGAAACACAATTTGATGATAATTATGCAATGGCATTTTTTCCGGCAGATAAAGGGGTTGGCGGGGCAATTGTAACTGGACCCAATTCCATACCTAGCTCATTAGGACCGTTAGTTTACCTTAATGCAAGAAAAGATCTTAACCCTATCCTAAACAGGGTAGAAGAAGCCGGCGGTAGAATAGTGATGACCAAAACTCTAATTGATTCTGAATCTGGACATTTCGCCGTTTTTATTGATTCTGAAGGAAACAAACTTGCTTTACATTCAAAAGATTAATTATGCCAGACAAAAAAACAAACAGCGCACATCATTATAATATTTCTCAGCTTCGGGTAGAATCTTGGAATGACTTAAAAAATGAGTCTACAAAACTTCATTCTTCTCAACGTGGTTCAGAAAACGAAAAGTTACATAAAAAAAATCTACGTCAACTTCTTAAAGATATTGAAGGCATAGAATGCTTTTTTGCTTTTCCAGGCCTGTATTGCGTATATTCACTCCAGAAAATGTTAGATAGACATGAACACAAGGCGCTTTCTAATAAAATTTCGGAAATCACAAAAAACCTAGTGAGTGACAGATACAGGAGCAATCCAGATTTTTTGGATGATGACGAGGAGGAGTCAGGAGTAGAACTTGCAGAAAAAGGCGAGCATTCTGAAACCTTTAGTAAGAATTATTTTGAAGTCATGTTTGTTGAAGATGTTTCTCAAGCAGAAGAAAATAAACTAAGACAGAATATTAAAGAACTAAGACTTTCTAATGATCAGTTTAATTATGGGGTTGTTGTTCAGCGTTCCTTTGAAGATGCATTGATTGCGCTTCAGTTTAATTTTAATATTCAAGCTGTTGTGATTAGGTATGCGCCTCCATATCATTCTCAAAAAATTACTTCAGTCATAAAACCCTTTATTCAAAATATTCTTAAAATGAAACTCGGTTCTAAGTCACCAAATGAATTGGGACCAATTTTAGGAACGATGGTCAAGAAATTTAGACCTGAGTTAGATACATACTACGTCACAGATACTGCTTTAGGGAATTTAAAAGACAGTACTTTAAAAACTTTCAGAAGAATTTTTTACAGAAGTGAAGATTTGCAAGAATTGCATCTTACCATTATTAGAGGAATAAGTGAACGTTATGAAACGCCGTTTTTTTCAGCTTTGAAAGATTACAGTAAAAAACCTACAGGAATTTTCCACGCCATGCCGATTTCCCGTGGTAATTCAGTCTTTAAATCTCGATGGATTAAAGATTTTGGAAATTTCTATGGTCGAAATATGTTCTTGGCAGAAACTTCTTCTACCACCGGTGGCTTAGATTCATTATTGCAACCAACAGGTTCACTTAAAAAAGCACAACAAAAAGCAAGTGATGCCTACGGTTCAAGGAATACTTTTTTTGTAACCAACGGGACTTCTACAGCAAATAAAATTGTAGTTCAAGCTTTAGTCAAACCTGGAGATGTGATTTTGATAGACAGAGATTGTCATAAATCTCATCATTACGGGCTTGTATTGGCAGGAGCTTATCCGGTTTATCTGGATTCTTATCCAATAGAAGAGTATTCCATGTATGGAGCGGTGCCACTAGAACAGATTAAAGAAAAGTTGCTTCAACTGAAAGAAGCAGGTAGATTGAATCTGGTCAAAATGCTTTTGCTAACCAATTGTACTTTTGACGGCTTGGTTTATAATGTTGAAAAAGTCATGCAGGAAGTTTTGGCTATCAAGCCCGATATGATTTTCTTGTGGGATGAAGCTTGGTTTGCATTCGCAGGTTTTACCTATAACTACAAGCAACGCACAGGAATGTTTACGGCCCAAAAATTATGTGAAAAATATCAAAGCGATGATTATCGTAAAGAATATAATGCTCATATTAAATCTTTAAAAAAGAATGAAATTCCAAGTTTGCCAAATCCAGACGAGGTTCGCATCAGAGTATATTCTACACAAAGTACACATAAAACACTAAGTAGTTTCCGGCAAGGTTCTATGATTCATGTTTGGGATGAAGATTTTCGAAAGAAAAGCGAGAATACTTTTATGGAAGCTTACATGACGCATACTTCAACTTCACCAAATTACCAAATGTTGGCGTCCCTGGATGTGGGGAGAAGACAAGTACAATTTGAAGGCTATGAATTAGTTGAAAAAAGTATAGAACTCGCCATGGTTTTGAGAGCTAAAATCAACGATCATCCTAAATTGAATAAGTATTTTGATGTACTAACCATAGGCGATTTTATTCCAAATCAACATCGTAAATCGGGAATTAAAGAATATTACAAACCCAAAGAAGGTTGGAATAGAATGGAAACTGCCTGGGAACAAGACGAATTTGTCTTAGATCCCACGAAAATCACTTTGCATATAGGAAGAACTGGCGTAGATGGTGATACTTTTAAGAATAGATATCTTATGGATAAATTTAATATTCAAATTAACAAAACCTCTAGAAATACGGTCTTGTTTATGACGAATATTGGAACTACCAGAGGAAGCGTAACCTATTTAACCAATGCATTGTTAAAGATTGCCGATGAGCTTGACCAAGAATTTAAAACCTTGATTGAAAAAGAAGGAAACAATCGTGAGGCTCGAATCAAATCTTTAACCAAAGATTTTCCGCCTTTGCCAGATTTTAGTTATTTCCACCATTCCTTTCAAGCAGTTCCAGGCGTTCCTGGTGGAAATATAAGAGAGGCTTTTTTTCTAGCTTACAACGAAGAAAATTACGAATATATGCCACTTTCTGAATGTTTGCCAGCCATGGAAGACGACAGGATTTTAGTCGCATCATCTTTTATAATTCCTTATCCACCAGGCTTTCCAGTGCTGGTTCCTGGTCAAGTGGTCAGTAAAGAAATTATAAGATTTTTAACCGCACTTGATGTCTCTGAAATTCACGGCTATCGAGCAGATCTTGGTTTAAGAATTTTTAAAGACAATGTACTCAACCGCCAAAAAACGGTGAGTTCAATGGGTGCGATGGGAAATAATTCTAATAAAAAAAATATTAACTCTAAAAAGTAAAATTATGGGTTCAAAAAGAAAAAAATCAAAAACTAAAGGAGCAGCAAATAAAATGAAATCAAATCACGCAACTTCCGCTGATGATGAATCAAAAAATAAAAATTCAGAGGATAATTCTGCTGATAACAATAAATATGAATTAAGTGGAGTTTCAGATATTCGAAGATCTTTTCATAAAAATGAAGAACCACTATATTTCATAAGTGCTACAAATTTCAACCTTTTAGGTGCTGACGAATGGATCAAAGGATTCAAATTCATCTGTCATATCGAGTGTTTTGATGGATTACATCCAAATGTATTTTCTCCAAAAACAGAAATACCACATGATGATTTTGAAGGTATTGAAGACATCAATAACTATCTATTGCAACATCCAGAAGTTCAGGATTACATCAAAACACGATCAGTGAATGGGAATGCTGGTAAGGTGATGTTTTTAATGTTTAACGAAAAAACCGAAGAACTTGCTGAAAAACTTGGTCTGGAAATTATGTTCCCAAAAGCTGAAATGCGGACTTTTCTGGATAATAAGGTAAATACAAATCGTATTGCTGAAAAAGCTGGCGTCGCTTGTGTGCCTTATGTGCTGACTAAAATAAATGATTACGAGCATCTAAGAAAAGTTTCCAAACATCTTGGAAACCAATTGGTTATTCAAACTCCTTTTGGAGATTCTGGACATACAACTTTCTTTATTTCGAATGAAAAAGAATACGATAAGCACGCCGAAGAAATTGAAAAAGAAGAAGAGGTCAAAGTCATGAAGCGTATTCGTTGCAGAGGTTCTGCAATAGAAGCCTGTGTAACCAGACACGGAACCATTGTCGCTCCGCTGATGACAGAATTGGTCGGATTTAAAGAATTGACACCTTATGAAGGCGGTTGGTGCGGAAATGAAATTTATCCAGATGCATTTACTCCTGAATTAAGGGATAAAGCCATAGAATTTACCCAATTATTTGGGAATCAACTGCGGGAAGAAGGTTATAAAGGTTATTTTGAATTAGATTTCTTAATAGACCAAGATAATGGTGAAATCTATTTAGGTGAATTAAATCCACGAGTGACTGGTGCGAGTTCAATTACCAATCACGCTGTATTTGCCCTTGCTGATGCGCCTTTATTTGTATTCCATATTTTAGAATGGATGAATATTGATTATGAACTTGATATTGAAGCTATTAATAAACGTTGGGCACGCCAAGAAAATATAGATGGTTGGAGTCAGCTCGTCGTCAAACATACTGAAGATACCATAGAATATATTACAGAGGCACCAAGCTCAGGGATTTATAGAATGTATGATACGGGCCATATCAAATTCGACAGAATGGATACGCATCGTAGAGCGGTTGAAAATGAAAATGAGGCCTTTTTCCTAAGAATTAGTAGAAAAGGAGATTATCTCTATGAAGGCGCAGATTTGGGAATTTTGGTAAGCCGTGGACGAATGATGACTGATGATTTTCAGCTCAATAACAGAGCAAAACATTGGATCAAAGCCATCAGAGGGAAGTATAGTTCTGAAATGGTAGAAGATAAAGCGAAACCAAAATTAACTGGATCTTTAACTAAATAATTTATTGCTTTTTTAAGCAATTCTAAAATTTCAGGTAAATCATTTAAATCACAATTAATATTTATGCAATTAAATTTCAAAGCTATTTCTGAACCCAGTCAACCGGGTGTTAAATGGCAGAAATTATATAGAACTCAATGGCCAGCTTACAAAAGCTGGCTTAACTCCAAAGAATCAGAAAACTATCCAGATTTAAAAACTTCTCAGGCAGCGCTTAAGAAATTTATGCCAGAGATGTGGTCTACTTATAAGCAATTGTGTAAGCTAGCAAATGCTGATAAAGTTGCCGCACGTTTTTTAACGGGTTTTCAGCCACCAGCTTATGTAAGTGGCTGTTCACAGGCAGTGACAACAAATGATGATATTCAGCTGGTAAGAAACTACGATTTTCATCCTGAACTCATGGAAGGTGCTCAACTATTAACTTCATGGAATGGGAAAAAAGTAATTGCTACCAGCGATAGTCTTATCGGAGCGATAGACGGCATGAATGAAGATGGATTGGCAGTTTCACTAACTTTTGGAGGACGAAAAGTAGTGGGGCTTGGTTTTGGAATTCCATTTATACTGCGCTACGTTTTGGAATTTTGCAGTAACGTAGATGAAGCCTTAGATGCATTAACCAGAATTCCTTCGCATATGTCTTATAATGTGACTATAGTGGATATAACAGGGAAATTCAAAACCTTATATTTATCACCAGATAAAAAGCCTGAAGTAACCGATGCAAGTTTTACAACCAATCACCAAGGAAAAATAGATTGGCCTGAAAATGCTTTATTTAATAACACATTAAAACGCTATTATTTCCTAAAAGATATTTTATCAGAGAATAATGTGAATTCAGTGGATGTAGCTGATGCTTTTCTTGAAGAACCGCTTTACAGTACTAAATTTAAAGAAGGATTCGGAACTTTATTTACTTCAGTTTACAAACCATTAAGTGGTAAAGTTGAACTCCGTTGGCCGGAAATTTCTATAAAACAAAGTTTTGATAATTTTCAGGAAATGGAAAAACTCATCAATTATGAGCAAAATAAAGTATTAGATGAGATGTTTAGTCAAGAAGTCATAGATTTTGCAAAAGCTTTAGAAGACCCGTTTGATAAAAAATATGATCAAAACTTAAATTTGGAGGACAATGTGACAGAAATTATTATTAATAAAATAGCAGCAGCACATCCTTCAAAAAGTAAAAAGGAACTTGGACGAATAAGAGAAAAAATTATTGATAATGGAGTATTTACATGGAAGTCAGTTTCAGGCTTATGGAGTAAAATAAGTTCAAAATATGCTAGTCATTAGTATGTAGTTCAAGTTTATTTCAATTTAATCCTTATCAATAGATTTTATCAAATTTCCTAGATTATTTTACTAATTTTAATATTATAAAAAAAACATAACACAATGGAATTCAAAAGTGTAAACCCATATAACGGAGACCAAATTGCAACTTATACAGCCCAAACAAAAGAGGAAGTTGAAAGAGTTCTAGAACGTTCTGGAGAAGCTTTTAAAAGCTGGAGAAAAACCCCCTTATCTGAACGCACTGAACTTTTAAAGAAAGTAGGACAAATACTCAGAGATGATGTTGAAGAATATGCTAAAATGATCACATTAGAAATGGGAAAACCGATTTCTGAATCCAGAGCTGAAGTCAATAAATGCGCTTGGGTTTGTGATTATTATGCAGAAAATGCTTCTGAGTTTTTGGCAGATGAAAAAATAAAAACCGATGCCACGCATAGCTATGTAAAACATGACCCCATCGGAACTGTTTTTGCAGTCATGCCTTGGAATTTTCCCTTTTGGCAAGTGTTTAGATTCGCCGCACCGACACTTACCGCTGGAAATACAGGCATTTTGAAACACGCCGCAAATGTATTTGGATGTGCTATAAAAATTGAAGAAATTTTCAAAAAAGCAGGCTATCCAGACCATGTTTTTCAGAATTTAATTGTTCATCACGACACCTCTGAAATGATTATTGCTCATGACGCCGTTCAAGCAGTGACTTTAACAGGAAGTGGTGGAGCAGGAGCAGCTGTGGCTAAACTGGCAGGCAAAAATTTAAAAAAAAGTTTATTAGAACTAGGCGGAAATAATTCATTTATTGTTTGGGAAGACGCCGATATTGATCAGGCTGTAAAAACTGCGGTTACTGCCAGAATGTTGAACTGCGGACAAAGCTGTATCGCAGCCAAACGCTTTATTCTATTGGAAGGTATTTATGAAGAGTTTATTTCTAAATTCAAAAAAGCAGTGAGCGAACTCAAGCGCGGAAATACTATGGACGATTCTACTCAAATAGGACCGCTCGCTAGAAAAGACTTGGCAGACCAATTGCACAGCCAAGTCGAAAGATCTCTTGAACAGGGAGCCGAATTAATTCTTGGTGGCAAGCAGGATAATTGTTTCCATGAGCCTACTATTCTTGGAAATGTCAAACCAGGAATGCCTGCGTTTGACGAGGAAACCTTTGGACCATTAGCAGCCATGATTAAAGCCAAAACTATTGACGAAGCTTTTGAATTTTCAGAAAAATCAAAATTTGGATTAGGTGTTACAGTATTTACAAAAGACACCGATAAAGCCATGGAAATGGCAGAAAAAGTCAGCGATGGTGCTTATTTCGTCAATGAACTTGTTAAATCTGATCCTCGACTTCCTTTTGGTGGAACCAAGCGTTCAGGTTACGGCAGAGAATTGGCAAAAGAAGGTATAATGGAATTTATCAATAAGAAAACAGTTTATGTGAAAAACTGAATACAATTTTTGCCTTGACCTTCAACAGATAAACTTTACAAAAGAAATCTGAGTTTTATCAATCTAATCATAAAATAATACTAATTTGAATATGAAATGCCGTTAAGAAAACAAAATTTATTTTTTCTTATATGACGCTGTGATTGATTTGCATAGCTGGGCTACGGAAATTATGAACAAGGAAATAGAAGGAAAAATAAATGCGTTTAATAGCGTTATTTGATGTTTAAATTGTATAACCTAGAAAAAAAGTTGCTTTTGTTTATAGAATGTGTTTTTGTCATGTACTAAATCAAAGATTATAATATTTAGTTCATATCATATCGATAATTAAGATTTACAAATATTGATTATAAGTTGCTAAACCAATGATTTTTTAAAGATTAAAATTTCTGTATTTTAAAGAATCGTCTATTTTTACCGAAACTAATTTTGCTTAACATGAATACTTACGACATCGCCATTATTGGTAGTGGACCTTCGGGAGCGAGTGCAGCTTTTCAAGCCGCGAAAAATGGACTAAAAGTGGTAATTATCGAAAAAGAACATTTGCCACGCTATAAAACCTGCGGTGGTGGTTTTGTTTTCCGTGGAAGGCGACACATGCCTTTTGATGTTTCGAGCGCTGTAGAACGTGAATTTTTTGACGTTGATATTCGTTTTGACGCTAAAAAATTAGCATTAAATACAGTCCGTAAAAGTCCGATTATCAGTATGATTATGCGCGATGAGTTTGATTACTTAATCGTACAAAAAGCAGAAGAATTAGGTGTAGAAGTATTGCAAGGCGAAAAACTACTTGGTTTAGATTTTCAAGATGAACACACCATTTTAACTACTACAAATCAAAAAATTCAAGCTAAATTTATCATCGCAGCAGATGGCGCTTTAAGTCCGACAGCAAAAATGGCGGGTTGGGAAGAATCTCGCTTGATGTGTCCTGCTTTAGAATATGAAATAAAAGTTCCCGACGAAGATTTTGAACGCTTATCAAAAACGGCTCGATTTGATATTGATGTCGTTCCTTTTGGCTATGGTTGGAGCTTTCCAAAGAAAAATCACCTTTCGGTGGGCGTGGGCAATTTTACGAAGTCGACAAAAAAAATCAATTTAAAAGAAAACTATCGCGATTACTTAAAAATACTCGGAATTACCACAGTTTTAGAAGAAGAAGCTCACGGATTCATCATTCCCATTTCACCCCGAAAAGATGGTTTTGTTAAGCAAAATGTATTTTTAATCGGTGATGCCGCCGGTTTTGCCGATCCGTTAACGGCAGAAGGAATTTCGAATGCGATTTATAGCGGAAAATTAGTAGCTGAAGCCATTGCCGAAAGTAACTTAAACTTAGCTGAAGCTGAACAACTTTACAACGAAAAGTTGATTAAAAAAATGCTTCCTGAAATTGAATTAGGTGTAAAATTAGCCGCCTTATTCTACGAAAACCGAAGTTTACGCAATTTGTTACTGAAAAAATTTGGTCAACGTGCTGCCGAATACATGACCGATATTTTTATGGGCGATCGTACCTATCCACATAACTTTAAGCAAAAAGTAAAAGAGAAGTTGAAAGTTTCGTTGTTTTAAGTATACAAATCACGACCCAGTTTAGTATTTGGCGGTGTAACCTTAAGTGATCATGACTCTGAAAAATAAAACTTTAGAGTGTATCCAAATGCAACATATAATGTATCATTCACTATCAAAACAAATGGTTTAACCGTTGAAGCTGATTAATTGTATTTTACCGAGAATGTGACTGTGTATTTGAATGACAATTACACGGGAACACAAACCGTACTTGAAAACGGCATCAATCATGTCGATTTCAATGTAGATTCTTCAATTCCTGAAAGTGCATCAATGACTAGATTTAGCATTAGTTTTGACGTGGTAACTTTAGGAGTTAGCGATGAGTTTGGTTCAAGCTTTAGCGTGTATCCAAATCCAGTGACCAATCAAGAATTCACCATTCAAACCAGTCATTTGGCCGGTGAAGATGTAGGTTTGAAATTGTTCAACTTTTCAGGTCAATCTGTAATGACACAAAATTTGAAAGTTGACAGTAATGGTGCCTTGAATGTACAGACGAGTCAATTGTCATCAGGCGTTTATATTCTTGAATTAACGCAAGGCAAGCAGTCTTACAAAGAAAAATTAATCATAAAATAAGCAATGATGAGAAATAACAAAAATTCCAAAATTAAATCATAGGGAGTTCAATTGAATTTAACCTAGTTTAGATCAAAAGCGAATCGCATTTAGTTTTTTAGCTGTCAAGTTTCACAAGGTTGTTGATGAAGATGATTAAGTTTATTTTGTAAATTTATGAGTTTATTTTTAAATTCTGC
>JBHEPM010000005.1:9655-30921 GCA_046260295.1 Psychroflexus sp. | reverse complement strand
AAAAATCAGAAATTTAAAGTTTGAAATGAATGTGGTTTCAGGTTAGTCTCAAAGCTTTGTGATTGAAATGGCAAATTTGAAACAGCATGGTCAACAAACTAAGGAATTTCCTTAATTATTATTAAAATCACGATTCAGAGAACATCAGTCATTTATATTTGCCGTAAAAAAATGCGTTGGATTATCACCTTGGCTATATTGGTTGTGGTAGAAATTTATGCTTACCAAGCCTTTAGAACTTTATTTAAAATTCGTCTTTTACCATTTTTATATTTCGGCATCACACTTTTCGTGATTGGTCTTACCATTTACAGTTTTAATCAACCCAATCCGGGTGGCGGTTTAAGCGGACTTCGCGGTTATATGATTGGTGTTATTTTAAGTTTAGTCGCTTTAAAGATTCTGATTTCAATCTTTGCTTTTGGTGAAGATATTCTGCGTTCCATTACATATTTATATGGGAAGTTATTTACAGATTCTGGGCAGACTTTTCCTTCACGTCGAAAATTTGTAAGCACCATTGCCATTGGTTTAGGTGCCATTCCTTTTCTGTCTCTGCTTTACGGCATGTACAAAGGGCGATACGACTTCAGAGTTTTGAAATATGAATTGACTTTTGACAATTTGCCAGCGGAATTTGACGGTTATCAAATCACGCAAATCAGCGATATTCACAGTGGAAGTTTCGATAACAAAAACAAAATAGAATATGCCGTTGATTTGGTGAATGAACAAGCTTCAGACAGCATTTTTTTTACAGGAGATTTGGTGAATGACTTGGCTTCAGAAATGTCAGGTTGGTCAGATATTTTTAAACGCCTTAAAGCCAAAGACGGCGTGTTTTCCATATTGGGCAATCATGATTATGGCGATTATCATGATTTTGAAAGTGAAGAGGCAAAAGTTAAAAATCTAGATAATTTGGTACAACTTCAGCGTGATATGGGTTGGGATTTGCTCAGAAATGAACATCGCGAAATCAAACGCGGAAATTCTAAAATCAACCTAATTGGAGTTGAAAATTGGGGCAAAGGCGGTTTTAAAAAAGCAGGCGATTTCGACTTGGCGTCTAAATCTGTAGATTCAAAATCTTTTAAAATTCTACTCAGTCACGATCCGTCGCATTGGGATGAAATTATAAAAAATCACCCGAAAGACGTTCAACTTACTTTAAGTGGACACACACATGGCATGCAATTCGGCATAGAAATTCCGGGTTGGTTCAAGTGGAGTCCAGCTCAATATCGCTATACACAATGGGCAGGAATTTACAAAAAAGCCCAGCGATATTTGAATGTAAACCGTGGATTTGGCTATTTGGCTTATCCGGGAAGAGTTGGCATTTGGCCAGAAGTTTCCGTCATTACTTTGAAACGTTCGGAGCAGGTTTAAATTTCCATTCTATGTCTCGAAGCTTAGGGATAAACAGCGAACAAATTTTCCAAAAAAACCACCTTAAGAGGTAGGTTTTACTCAGTAGCGGGGACTGGACTCGAACCAGCGACTTTCGGGTTATGAGTTTGGTCAAAAATGGTCGGAAACTCGCTATATTACTGCAATACAAGTATAATCGTTTACAGATTTGTTTACCCTGATTATTAAATGTTTTTAACTAATATAGGCTTTTCAAAGCTTTTTCAGACCTTAAAATAAAAATTCCTAGGTTAGTGTTTTATAAAGTGGATACAATACAATTTAAACATTAAATAACGCTATTAAACGCATTTATTTTTCCTCCGAGACTTCGGAGCTCTCATTCGTACTAATTCTAGCGTCTTGTAATTTTCTTCCTAATTCATCATCCTTAGCAAGAAAAAGAAAGTCTTTTTCTAATCCTAATACTTGTAAAACCAACAAATATGAACCAATACTCACTGTTGGCTTACCCTTCTCAATTGCTGACAAAGTTGGTCTGCTAATATTTGCGCGCTCAGCTACTTGTTCGGAGCTGAATTTTCTTCTTAAGCGTGCGAGTTTAATATTCTCGCCCATTTCTTCAAGAATTCTTCTTGTTTTTGGTAATATTGTCATTTTATTTTTCGACATAACACAAAATATATTTTACAAATATACTCTTTTTTGTAAAATATATTTTACACTATTTATTTTTAACGCAATACGTTTGCTATGACCATTTGTGATTTATTTCTTGTGAATTCAATAATTGAACAATGAAGCTTCGGCTATATCAACCTCTTCAGGTTAATGTCTAAATAGCAGACACAGGTATTACACACCGTTTTTTATAGAACTATTCTGATTTGTAATTACTATTTTTACGTGATTCTAATACAAAAGAAAGTAAAGTATAAATGAAGAAGCCCACATCAGATAAAATATCAAAAGAAAAAAAGCAAACGACAGAGTCGTTAATCTCTTTGATTTATTACTTTGCTAAGGATTGGATGCGACCATCGCCCAAACATCCCCTTCTACTCCAGATTCTTATTTTTATTTTAAAATTACCCGTTTTAATTTTATTCCTTGCCTTATCCCCTGTCATTTTTATATTTATGTTCATAACTCTTGTTGTCGGATTATGAAACAGGAAAGCCCAATCATCATCCTGGTCATTGTTTCAGCATTGCTTTTTTTAGTACATCAGTACCTTCAGATGGTAGTTGAATTAAACATAGCTTTTCTGGATAATTATTTAGACCCTACAGCCCTTATGCCGTTAATATTGTATGCAGTGCTTTGGGAACGCAGAATTCTTTTGCGCCATAAAACCATGGTTCTGCCCTATACAGATATATTTGGCTACTTTATATTAATGGTGGTTTTCGGAGAAATCCTCTTTCCGCTAATCAGCGAAAGATTTACGGCAGACTATTGGGATATTTTTGCCTATGCATTTGGAACCTTTGCCTATGTCTTCGCAAGTGAAGTTTCCAATTTTAAAAAATTCAGAAATTACAAATCATTATTCTCGGGAATATTTGGAAAATAAACCAGAATAAACATAAAAATCATTTTTGTTTTCTTAATGGCATTTCATATTCAATTGTATAACTTCATAGTTGAATGGTGTACTTTTCCGTGTACTCTTTATAAAAGTATGAAAAATGAAGACATAAAAAAAACGAATTGTGAGACACAATTCGTTGATTTAACTCGGTTTAAGCTTAGTAGCGGGAGCTGGACTCGAACCAGCGACCTTCGGGTTATGAGCCCGACGAGCTACCTACTGCTCTATCCCGCGATATATATTTAAAATCTTTTTTCGCTATTGGACTGCAAATATAAGATTAAATTTTAATTCCACAAAATAATTTCAAAAATGAATTATTGTTGAATATCTTCTGCTCTAAATTCTTGAAGTTCATCGGTTTCAAAACGAAGGCTGATTTGAATGGGATTGCAGCAGACTTCGCAGTCTTCAATATAAGTTTGCTCTCTCACAGATTGATCCAAAAGCATGCTGATTTCTTCCCAACAATATGGACATTGAAAAAAATGTTCTAACATCACTAAAAGTTTATGTTTAGTAATTGACCCGTCAGTTGCAACAATTGCAATTCAGCCACTTTAGCATCGTATTTGGCTAGATTTTTACTCGTTTGGGCATTGATCAAGTTAATTTGAGCCTGTCTGAATTCAATAGAAGTGATTTGACCAATGTTGAATTGTTGTTTGGAACGTTCAAAATTGTTTTGATTGGTAGAAACATTTTTCTCCTGCAATTGATAAATGTATAATCGATTTTTATAATTATTGAAAGCATTTGAAATGTCACGTTCCACTTGAAGCTGAATTTGCTTTTTCTGCAATTCTTGATTGGTATAATCTATCTTTGCATTTTGAATTCTCACAGCAGTTTGCCCACCATCAAATAAATTCCAAGACAGACTTACACCTGCTGAATACCCGGAAGTGGTTTGGGTAGAGCCCGGGAAAAATGGCGATTCCGGGCTAATGTTTCGGTTCCAGCCATAGGATCCGAATAAATCTACTTTTGGGAAATATCCAGAGCGACTAATCTTGATGCCAAATTTACTGATTGTGAGATTTTTTTCGGTTTGAAGGATAGATACATTGTTTTGCTCGGCTTCTTCAATATATTGTTCAACCTTAAGTTCGGGCGTAAAATTGACCAATGTATCGACTTTAAAATCATCTTCAATTTCAGCATTTAGAATGAGCATCAAATCGCGTTTGGTATTCTCCAAATTTTGTCTGGCGTCAATCAAATTAATGCTATCATTTGCTGCATCAACTTCAGCATTGAGCGTGACTAGTTTAGAGTTTTGTCCAAATTCGAATTGATATTTCGCACGCTCAACTCTTTGATTTGAAATTTCGAGTGTTTGTTTTAGAATTTCTACATTTTCATAAAGTCGGGCAACTTCATAGTACACGGTAAACATTTGAATCAAGGTGTTTTCAATCGTTTCTCTAGCTTGAAGTTCGCTTAAATCATATTCTTCCTTTAGACTTCTATAATTGTAAAGACGACCTAATCCATCGAAAATAGTGTAATTCAAATTTAAATCTGCAGCAAAAGCTCGGGTTTCCAAATCATCTTGATCACGAGGTTCTTGTCCTTCAACTTCAGCAAGCCGATCGATTAAGCTATAGTCGAAACCGAGGTTTGTGGACAGAGTTGGTAAATATCCAGAGTTCAAAATGCTTTGATTGTTATCCGCAATCTCTACATTATTTTCTGAAATTTGAATTTCAAAATTGTTCTCCAACACCATCGCTGCTGCTTCATCCTTTTCCAGCATCCCATTAATATCTTCATTTTGAGCAAAAATCTTTGTTGAAAGCATCAACACAAATATTAACAAAAATTTGATTTTATTCAGCTTCATCATATTCTTTTTCTTCTTGTTGCTCTTTGTAGGCGCGTTCTAATGTTGTTCTGTCTGCAACTTCACCTTTGGGCACCCATTTTGCACCAAGTTTAATATAATTGCTTATAGACAAAAATATCGGTAACAAAATTAAAGTCAAAACTGTGGCAATGCCAATTCCGTAAGCTATGGAAATCGCCATAGGTTTCAGAAATTGCGCTTGTCGGCTCTCTTCAAAAATCAAAGGCGCTAAACCCGCAATGGTAGTCAGTGAAGTCAAAAATATGGCTCTAAATCTTGATTTTCCAGCTTCGAACAAAGCGGTGTCAAAGTCCAAACCTTCACGGATATTATTGTTGAATCTCCCGATGAGCACCAAACCGTCGTTCACCATAATTCCAATAAGCGCAATAATTCCTAAAGCTGACAGCACATTGATTGGAAAATCATGAAAATAATGTCCCCAAGCCACGCCAATAATACTGAATGGAACCAATAACATCAAAATTAAGGGTTGGCTATAACTTCTGAAAGTAAAAGCAATGGTCGCATAAATCAAAAATAAAATGATTGGTAGAACTGCGCTAGCCGAATCAGTTAATTTCTTGGCTTCACGATTTTGCCCTTCATAAGACACTGAAAGCGAAGTATATTTGGATAGCATTGCAGGCATAACATTGTCACGAATATTATCTAAAATTTCAGTCGAACTTCCGTTCGGGTCTTCCATATCTGCACTGACCTGAATTTCGCGTAAACCGTCCAAATGACTAATGGATTCCGTTCCACGAACAATTTCATAAGTGGCAATTTCAGAAAAAGGCACACGATTGCCATCTGGCGTGATAATACGCATATCTTCAAGATTTGTAATAGACGAGCGGTTTTTCAAATTGTATCTTACCCAAACTCGAATTTCATCTTGTCCTCGCTGAAAACGCTGAGCTTCGGTACCAAAGAATCCATTTCTGATTTGCTGCATCACATCTGACAAGCCAAGACCGAGCGCATAAGCATTATCTTTCAGCGTTATATCAATTTCTTTGATGCCCTCAGGATCGCTGTCGGTAACATCTTTGAGCAATGGATTGTCTTCCATTATGGTTTTTAGCTCCTCTTTTGCAGCTTCCAATTCGTCAAAATTATTACCTAAAAGTGACACAGATACAGGTAATCCACCAAAATTTCCACCAGAACCAAAAGTCAGTTGTTCTACGCCCAAGACCGGACCGGTTTTCTCGCGAATGGCATTTGTAATTTCTGGAGAAGAAAAATCGCGCTCTTCACCGGGAAGCAAATTGACTTGCAAGGAAGCTTTGTTGTTTCCAGGACCGACACGTTTTATGATATTTTCAATCACGGGTTTTTCTCCAGTTTGTTTTTCAGAAAAATCTTCATTGACTTGCCACGCGGCAGCTTCTACTATTGAAATGACGGAGTCTGTTCGTTTAGGGTTCACACCTTCCGCCATTAATAAATTTATACTGACTCGATCACTTGCAATACTTGGAAATAAAGTGATTTTAATAATATTTCCGCCAATAGCTCCGATTGTGATTATCAGTAAAGCCACAATAATTGATAATGAAAATACTTGATTTTTAAGCGAAAATTTGAGAATCGGTGCATAAGTTCGATCTCTAAGAAAACGCATAATTTTATCTCCAGTTCTATTGATGACACGCATTTTCCGAAACAGTTTAGCAAAAAAAGAACCTTTGTCTTGATTTGCATTTTCTTCTTTCACCAAAGCTTTGGAATGAGCAATGTGAGCGGGCAAAATAATAAAGGCTTCAACTAGTGAAACCACTAATGTCAAGATGACAACGGTGGAAACTTCACTAAAAAATTCTCCCAAACGGCTGTCTAAAAACAAGAAAGTTGTAAACGCCAAAACCGTGGTAATAATGGCAGAAATCACAGGTGGCACAACTTCCATGGTGCCGTCTATAGCGGCACGAATTGGTTTTTTGCCACGTTCGTAATGTTGATAAATATTTTCTGAAATTACAATGCCGTCGTCTACCAAAATCCCAATGACGATAATCATCCCAAATAAAGACAAAACGTTAATCGTGACATCGAATAAGCCAGCAAATACAAACATGCCTAAAAAAGCAACCGGCAAACCAAAAGACACCCAAAATGCAAGTCTTGTATTTAAAAATAAAGACAAGAAAATCAAGACTAAAAGGATTCCCATCCCGCCATTTTCCAATAGGAGTTGCGTCCGCTGTTTTAAAGTTATGGAATTATCGCTAACCACATTCAGTTGAACGTTATTATTTTTGGCATTAAAGTCTTCAACATATTCATTGATTTTATCTGCTGTAGGAATCAGATCTTCAGAATTAGTATTGCTAATGGCAATATTGACCGAAACATTTCCATTGAAAAATGACACATTTGAGGCTTCTTCAAATTGATCTTTGACCAAGGCGACATCAGAAAGTTTGACTGTATTGCCATTGGGTTGCGCTTTTACCACAATATTGTTGAGCGCATCGGCGTAATAGTTCCGTTTATTGGCACGAATGAGGTAATCTTCTGCTTCAGTTTTGATTGTGCCGCCAGTGGTCAAAATATTATTTGCAGCCACAACCCCTGCTACGTCTTGGAAAGTTAAATTGTAAGCGAGCAATTTGTCTTCACTTACTGCGATTTCGATTTCTTCATTGGGAAAACCAGTGATTTCGATTTGAGAAACGCCTTCCATCCGGCGCAAATCGGATTCAATTTGGTAGCTGATATCTTTTAAAGTTTTCAGGGGAATGCCTTCTCCAGAAATGGCAAAATCTATAGTTTGCCGAATATTTTCTTCTTTAGCAACCACCAAAGGTTCCATGCCAGTGGGGAAAGTTGGTACGCGATCTACGGCATTTTTCACTTCGGTGAGCATGATGTCGATATTCTCGTCTTGCTCAATTTCTACTGTGATGGAACCGCCGCTTTCTCTAGCTGTTGAAGTGACCCGATCGATGCCTTCTAAACCTTTCAGATTATCTTCAATTTTAAGAATGATACCTTCTTCAATTTCTTCTGGAGCTGAACCAGGATAAGAAATATCTATATTGATTAATTTTGATTCTACCAGCGGGAAAAATGAAGATTTCAAACTCAAAGCGCCAGCAATTCCAAAAAGTACAAAAGCCAAAATGACAATATTGACTGCCACTTGATATTTGATAAAATAACTGATCAGATTTCTCAATGCACTGAAATTTATGGTTTTTGTTCGCCTTCAATTTTTACTTTCATACCGACATAGGCTCCTGGAACTACATTAGCAAGCAATTTGGTTCCGTCGGGAACGCCAGTTATAATTGCATCTTGATTGCTGTAATGCATAGTCTCGACGTCCATTTGTTTGATGCGATTGTCTTCAATTACGTAAACTTTACTGCGATTGATGAGCAACTCTCTTGGTATCTGAATGGCATTATCGATGCTATTGGCTTCAATCAGGGCTTCTAAATACATGCCTTCTTTGGCAAGTTTATCTTCAATCCTGATAAAAACTTGAATAGTTTGGGTGTTTGCATCTATTTGTGCATTGATTCTGACAATGTCGCCTTCAAAAGTGAGGTTGTCGTTCAAAGTTTTCATTTGGACTGTATTGCCGACTTCAATGTATTTGATGTATTCTTTTTTGATGGAAATTTCCAATTCGAAAACTGATGGATCAATAAATTCGCCTAATCTTTGACCTTGACGAACCAGTGTTCCTATATTGACAGAGGCTTCCGTGAGTACGCCATTGAAAGGAGCGACAAGTTTGAATTTTGATAAACGCTCTTCTAAGTTTTTTAGATTGTAATACTCGGTGAGAATTTGTCTTCCTGTGATAAAATAACGCTCCTTATTGCTATCAATTTCAGGTAATTTCGGCGTTGGTTTATTCATGTCGAAATTATCTAAATAAGCTTTCCATTTCGGATAAACTTCAGGATAATCCAAGCGTAAATCTGGCATGATTGCCGATATAGAATTGTAAAGTTGACTTTTAACAGACTGCACATTAGCAGCAAATTCTCTTTCGTTGAGATCGATGAGAGTTTCACCGCGTTTGTAGGTTTGACCTGGTCTAAACGGATGACTACTACTGCGAAGAACACCTTCGACTTCAGCAAAAATTTCAAATTTATTGACTGCTTCTACGCTACCGTTGGTAGATAAATTGACTGGAATGGTTTTGTTTTCAACATTATAAACAAAAACTGGTTTTTCAATGGTTTCAGGTTCTGGTTTTTCCTTTACATTGCTATCAATGATCCATTTTGCGACAAAAATAGAACCCACAATAAGAATTAAACCTAGTATAAAAAGTATGGCTTTTCGCATTTGAAAAAAATTGTTTGTAAATCTATCTTTATGGATTTAGAATTGCGGTTAAAAAATTCACAAATTATAAAGTATCGAGCTTCTCCTGGAGCTCCTCCCATTGTTTCATCATGGTTTCTAGTTTTTGTTTTTTGGCGTTGTACTTTTCAAAGAAATCAGCTTGCTGAACAGTTTCTTCGTAATTGGTTTCTAGCTTTTGATCAATGTCGTCGATATTTTTTTCAATCTTGGAGATTTCAGCTTCAATATTGCTGAGTTTGTTTTGCAGAGATTTTTCTTTTTTCTGTTTTTCGTAATCATCTTTTGTTGATTTGTTGGCTTGTTTTTCTTTTTTGATTTTATCTTTTTTCTCAACTTCTCGCATAGATTCCATTTCACGATACTTCAAATAATCATTGATATCTCCTAGGAATTCTTTGACGCGATTATTTCTGAATTCATAGACAGAATCTGCCAAACCTTGTAGGAAATCTCTATCGTGAGAGACTAAAATCAAAGTGCCTTCGAAATTATTCAATGCGGTTTTAAGCACGTTTTTAGATTGAATATCGAGGTGGTTGGTCGGCTCATCCATAATCAAAACATTGAAAGGAGACAAGGACATTTTTGCCAACGCCAGACGGTTTCTTTCGCCACCTGAAAGGACTTTCACATATTTTCCTACATCGTCGCCACGAAATAAAAAAGACCCGAGAATATCTCGTACTTTACTTCGATTGGTTTCATTGGCAGCATCGATCATGGTATCCAGAACGGTTTTGTTGCCGTCTAAATATTCAGCTTGATTTTGAGCAAAATAGCCGATTTCTACATTATGACCAAGTTTCAGCTCACCTTTGTGTTCAAGTTCACCGACAATAATTTTTGCTAAGGTGGATTTTCCTTGTCCATTTTGACCCACGAAAGCAATTTTGGAGTTGCGTTCGATTAGAAAATCAACATCTTTAAAAACCAAGTCGTCACCAAAAGATTTGGCTAAGTTTTCAGCTTCAATGACAACTTTTCCAGGATTTTTAGAAATATTGAAACTGACATTCATCACTTGATTATCTTCTTCATCGACTTCAATGATTTCAGTTTTTTCCAGTTTTTTAATGAGCGATTGCGCCATGGAGGCTTTGTTGGCTTTAGCTCGGAATTTACTGATCAACTTTTCGGTTTGTTCTATTTCTTTGTCTTGGTTTTTCTTAGCAGCGAGTTGTTGTTCCCGAAGTTCTTCCCGAAGTATTTTGAACTTGGAGTAAGGTTTGTTGTAGTCGTAAATCTGACCGAGTGACAATTCTATGGTTCGGTTGGTGACGTTGTCCAAAAACATTTTGTCGTGAGAAACGATGACAACGCAACCGCTGAAATTGGTTAAAAATCCTTCCAGCCAAATTATGCTTTCAATATCCAAGTGGTTTGTCGGCTCATCCAAAAGCAGAATATCGTTGTTTTGAAGCAGAAGTTTTGCCAATTCAATTCGCATACGCCAACCTCCAGAAAAAGTGTTGGTTTGTTGGGAAAAATCTTCCGTAGTAAAACCTAATCCTTTTAAAACTTTTTCTGTGTCTCCTTGGTAATTGTAGCCACCAAGAATTTCATATTGTTGTTGAAAATCATTGAGGTCAATCATCAATTGATTATAAGAATCGCTTTCGTAATCGGTTCGTTCTACCAATTGTTGATTGATAAGTTCTAATTTAGCTTCAATAGTTTTAATTTGTTCAAAAGCTTGGTAAGCTTCTTCCAAAACGGTTCGGCCTTCTTCAAAATCAATATCTTGTTTCAAAAAACCAATATTAATTTCCTTATCTTTAGCAATCTGACCAGAATCGATAGGCATTTCACCGGCAATAATTTTCAGCATGGTAGATTTTCCAGCACCGTTTTTACCAATTAGGCCAACGCGGTTGCCCGAGCTAAGTTTGAAACTGATGTCTTTAAACAAATATTCTCCTCCAAAAGAAACAGACAAGTTATGAATATGTAGCATATGATACTTAAAATTTGTGCAAATATTGGTATTTTTGTAATGTAAAGCTAAACTTTAATTGAAAATGCTGAAAGGGTCAAAATTATATAGCATCTTGACTGGAACTTGTCCAGTGTGCCAAGAAGAAAAAATGTACAAAGAATCCAACCCCTATAAATTGGGGAAGATTTACGATATGCACGAAAGATGTAGTGTTTGTCACACAAAATACAAGATTGAACCTTCATTTTTTTATGGCGCAATGTACGTGAGCTACGGACTTGGTGTTGCTTGTTCAGTAGCTACTTTTATTATTTCATACTTTTTTATAGGATTAGAAGTTATCAGTTCTTTCATTGCCATTATTGTTGTTTTAATTGGATTAATGCCAATTATTATGCGATTATCTAGAAATATTTGGATTAATATGTTTATGGGATATGATAAGAATGCTAAGCATAAAGTTTCAAAAAACGACTAATATCAACCTCTTTGTCAAGTGCTTTGTCATCAATGATGTGAGATAACAAATCTTTTGATAAACTTGGTGCAGAAATAATTCCACGACTGCCAAAACCGTTAAATACATACATATTTGGGAATTCCGGATGCTTGCCTAAAATTGGCCTGCGGTCTTTAACTGTTGGTCTCACACCCGCTAACTGGTCAATAATTTCAAAATTGCAATTTAAAAGTCCAGTTAGATTGTCTTGTAATTGATTTTTGGCTTGATTTGTTGGTAAATCATTTAGATTGTCTCGGCTGTATGTTGCACCAAATTTATAATAATCGTTACCAATAGGAATTATGAAAAATTTGGATTTTAGAATGGTTTCATTTGAATTTAAATCAGGTGAATGAAAAATGATATACTCACCTTTGTTTCCATATATAGGCAACCAATTAAAATAGGGATTTTTAGTGATTCCGAAACCTTCACAAAAAATGATATTGCGGTAGGCATTATTTTTATAAATAATGATTTCATCTTGAATTTCTAAATCTTGGTAATTAAAGCTAGCTTTATCTAAACAAGAATGCTTTATGAATTGATTTTCTTTCCGCTGTAGAATGCTTTTCAAATCAAGTAAAAAAGTTTGATTGACGATTCCAGATTTGTGGTTTTTGGAAATTTCAGAATTTGTAAAAACTAATTCATCATTTAGAAAATCAGATAATCTAAAGTCATCGGTTGCTAGCATCCAATCATTTTGATCTTGATTAGAAGAAAAAACTTTATGAATTGGTATTGGTTTAAATTCCTCTTTTGAAGACTCAGTAAGTGAGTTGTAAAATAAAATAGCTTCTGTAAGGAAGGAATCAGCGTTCCAGGCAAGCTTGTAACGCTTTAAAGCAACAGGATTTAAAACACCTCCAGCAACTCTTGAAGACTGTTGACTATCATCTGATACGATATTAAAAGAAAAATTGTTGAGCTGAACTCTGTGTGCAAAACTAAGTCCGGCAATTCCAAAGCCAACAATGAGAAAATCTTTCATAAAATAAAACGCCTTTACAAGTAGTTTGTAAAGGCGAATTTATAAATTTTAAGATAAAGAATTTAGTAATTCCACATATCTAATTCAAAGTTTCTAATTTCTTCTTTGATTCTGTTAGATTCAAGTAATTGCATCAAAGCATTATCTTGTATGTACTCATCAACTTCACGGTCTTCGTAGACGTTTTCAGTTTTATAAATTACAGCATCAAAACGTCTTGAATTCAACAGATGGTCAAAGCTAAAAGGCATTGAACTGTTATCTTTATTTAAGACTTTAGCTTCGTGCAATGCTTGTCTAGCATCTGGAAACCAAACCCAGAAATAAGGAATAACTTGAGGTTCACCAGCAAAACTAGGGTTTTGAGTTTGGATATCATAACCAGCAGGAGCGATACCAAGCAATCTATATCTCATTTCACCTTGAACTTTATCAAAATACCACATGCCTTTGATATGGTATTCTAAAATATTGTTCCCTGTAATTTCAGTAGGAATGATGTAAGGTTCCATTTGATCAATAAGCGCTGAAGGATAAAGTTCTGGGTAGTTTTCAAGTTCCCCACTTATTGAGCGAGAAATGAACTGCTGTACAGCTTCTGTACCTGTCACACCATATTGACCAAGAATATCGAGAGCAACATCTGGTAGAAAAATAGCTTTTAGAGCATCTTGAACATCTTCAAAAGAACGCTTTTTGTTGAAATAACTTGTTGCATAGACTTCATTTATTGGTGATTGAGAAGTTGTGTCACCAGTAGCACCAGCTTCGATTGCTGCTAAAAGCACCTGAAATAAAGAACGTCTATCTTCACTTACAGAATTATCATTGGTTGGATAAAGCAGTGGAAAATTAACTTTTTGGTTAAGGTCTATTTTTTCCCAAACAACTTTAGACCACAAGACATCTCTATCTCCAACATATCCATATTCGAGTGGTTCGTCATCGTCGTATTTTTTTTGGTCTTCTGTTAATTCACCAACATCTTCAGGCTTTTCAGCATTGAGGACATTGGATTGAGCAGACGCTGAAAAAGCGGCTACTAAAAAAAACAAACTTGCCAAAAAATTTAAATTAAATCGCTTCATCTTAATAAATTTTCTTTTAATTCTAATTTGTCAGCTGAACTAAAATTGCTGGCATATTCTTAACGTTCACGCCAGGCACGTCAGCTTTGATATCAAATATTTGAACCATATCACCAGTCTTAGCCAAGTCAAGCAAACCTTTTGCTTTTTGGTCTAAACGATCACCATTTACAACAACAGCAGGTTGACCTGGCACACTCATTGTAAATCTTTTGACTTTTGGTGTAATGTCAAAGTCAAAGTTTTCAAAGGTAGCACCAATTGGAGAAACAGCTAAAGCGTTTCTTGGCATCTTGATGGCAGCTCCTTCTTGGATTTGACCACGAACCGTTGGTGTAGGTCTTGGTAAACTTTTGATTCTAAAAGTTGAACTTGAAGGAAATTCCTTTCCATCGATTTTACCCACTACATTAATTTTTACTTCTGTACCCGTTTTAGGAACCATAACATATTGTGAGCCTTGTTTTCTCCGTAATCCAGGTGCACTTGCTGAAATATCATTTTCAGGAACACCAGGCATTGACACAGTAATTGGATTTTCAATACCACGATAAACGACGTTCATCTTATCTGCAGATACAATAGCTTGATTTGGCTTAGGAATTACAGAAAATTTCTGATCTACCTCAACTTCTTTTTCCTCACCATCTTGATTAAATATAAGCGTACCTTCGATTTGGTGATCACCTGGTTGTCCTGCTGTAACGTTTAGTTTTACTCGACCATCTTCGATAACATATTCATCATCAGACAACTTTCTCCCATCTAATGTTAAATTTACTTTGTTAGGTCTTGTTGAATTATCCGTTCTTCCCAATACAATAGCACCATCAAATTTGTCGCCTTGATAATAAGCTCCTCTAGACTGTTCCAGCAAAGTAGAATAATTATCCATAGAAACCATTTGGGTTAATTCACCAGCAAGTAAAATAGATAACAATTCATTTTCATAAACTTTTAAGTCATTTTGAATTGCAGAAAGTTTAGTGATAGAAGAAACCAATGGATAGCCTATAAAATGGTATTCAACATATTTTTTCTTCACATTTTCACCATCAACGATATCTTCCCCGTTGAATTTTTTCTTAATTGCTTCAGAGATGTCTTTAAATT
Source organism: Psychroflexus sp. (assembly GCA_046260295.1). GTDB lineage: Bacteria > Bacteroidota > Bacteroidia > Flavobacteriales > Flavobacteriaceae > Psychroflexus. The sequence goes on along the minus strand of JBHEPM010000005.1, from coordinate 16,130 downwards.
TGGAATCATCACCTAAAACAGACAACATACCGTCATGATATGTTTCCATTTCATTCATAAATTTCTGTCCAGCCTTTGCCAAATTACCACTTGACATCATTTTCTCGTCTAAATAAGCTGTCTTATCCATAGACTCATAATCTTTAGGATCATCAACCGTATTTTCTAATTCGGTTTTCAATGCGTCAAGATACTGGTAATAATCATTCGTTAGTGTCGCAATTTGATTTGCTGTTTTCTTTGCCTCCTCGAACTGTTCGGGAGATTCTGCTGCTTTTTGGTCTAACCCATCTAGTGAAGCCTTATTCTTCGTTATAAAATTCTCATTAGCATCAGATAGTGACTCATTAATCAATCCAAATGCAGTCAACACTTCTTTGGACATATTTAGCGCCATCATAGCGATGAACACCAAATACATTAAATTAATCATCTTCTGCCTTGGGGTTTGTTTTCCTCCAGCCATAAGTTATATTTTTTTAAATTTTATATAATTTTCAAATTACGCTTTTGGGCGCATTGCAGTTAACATGTTACCATAAACACCGTTTAGGGAATTCAGATTTGATGTTAAAGACTCCATTTGGTCTCTCAACTTAGATGCATTATCTGCAACTGCCTGATTAACTTCGGCTTGTTTAGAGGCTGATTCAACTTGAACTTTATACAAACTATTCAATGACTCCATTTGAGAGGCAGCCATGCTTAATTCTTCACCGTATTTTTTCTGAGAGTTCATTGCCTCAGTTGTAGGCGCAATTCCTTTAGCTGCACCTTCAAAGTTTTTAATGCTTTGACCTAAGCTTTCCATCAATTTAGAATCGATTTTGGCTTCTTTTAGCATATCATCTAATTTTTTAGACAACATTCCTTGTTCATCTTTTTGCACATCACCTTTCTTAGCCGCTTTTGCTGCAGGTGATTCGCCTGCTAATTCTGGGTAAACTTTAGACCAATCTAATTCGTTATCTACTGGCTCGAAAGCAGATATTGCAAAAACTAATGCTTCTGTAATAAGACCGATAATCAACATTAAGTTTCCTGCAGGCCAGTGCATAATTTTAAATAACGCACCAATAATTACAACGGCCGCTCCAAGGCCATATACCATATTCATTGCTTTTTTTCCTGATTTTGACTTTGCCATAATAAAATTTAATTTTTTTTAAGTTTAAGTTATTAATTTAAGTTTAGGTTGTTTTCTTATTTTATCTGCTTCTGGTTAAATCTAAAGCATTTCCTAGGTAGTCTTGCACAATTCTGAAACCGATGTAACTCCTAGCAGAATCTGCATATTCGTAATCTCTTGTACTCACTTGCAAGAAATAACTTACATCTTTCCAAGATCCACCACGAACCACTTTTCTTTGATTGTCTTTGTTATTAACATTAGGACTCATAGAAGACATGTATTCGTATGCCGCAGGATCATAAGAGGTATCTACCCATTCAGCGACATTTCCTGACATATTATAAAGCCCGTAATCATTTGGCTTATAAGAGTCAGCTTCTGCCGTATACAGCACCTCATCCGCCGCATAATCTCCTCTCATTGGCTTAAAGTTAGCTAAAAAGCAAGCACGATCATCTTTGGTATAAGGACCACCCCAAGGATAGGTGGCTGACTCTATACCGCCACGGGCAGCATATTCCCATTCAGCCTCGGTTGGCATTCTAAATGTATTTGATCTAGCCTCACCTTTTTCTCTTCTAAAATCATTTAAAAGCTTTGTCCTCCAATCTGCAAAAGCCTTTGCCTGCTTCCAAGTCACGCCAACCACAGGGTAATTATCGAAAGCTGTATGCGCAAAGTAATCGTTGTGCATTGGCTCATTATAAGAATAATTAAAATCTCTAACCCAAACTGCGGTATCAGGATAAACTTCAACTTCCTCTTCACTCACATTACTTGATCTATCTTCACTTTTCCTAGCAGCTGCTTCAGTATCCATAGTTTTGTAACTATACTTAAACTTAGACACATCCATCATTCTTTCCCCATTAAAAGACTGATCATTTGACAAATAAAATTCATCCATCACCATCACATAAGACTCATCAGGATATTCAGAAGTCTCCCATATAATTTCGACATCCCAGTTTAACTGCTGATCCATTGGATCATAATGTCTTGAAAATTCTTGGTAAGGTGTTAAGTTTTGATTTTGATTTCCACCACCCTGATTATTATCTGCATTTTTAAATGCAAAATCTTGGATAGAACCATTATTTCCTCCACCTTGATTTCCACCGCCTCCACCGGCTAATTCGGCTTCTTCAGCAAGTCTTTGTCTAACTACGGAATCTCTCACTCTGTGAACAAACTGTCTATATTCAGAATTTGTGATTTCTGTTTCATCCATATAAAAAGATGGTACGGTTACAGTTTTGGTCGGGGCGTTTTGCACACCAGCAATGTCATCATCGGATTTTCCCATAATGAAAGAACCACCAGGGACTAACACCATTCCGTATGGTTTTTCAGGAAACCATTTTTTTCCTTCAACACCAACCACTTGACCTCTATCTGAGTTACCGCAGCTGGTTAGAACAATAGCTATTAAGAATAGCTGTAAATAATTTTTCATTTCCATAAAATTAAATCTTATGTTTTGGGGCGTAAACCTATTCATTTAATTACAAATAAACAATTTTTTTCTTAACAATCACTTAAAAAATCTATTCTTTTAAAGCAAATTCTTATACTTTGCATTCAACCAACGCTCAGGAATCATTGAATTACAAGCATCTAAATAATCTTGTTCATCACATGCTAATAACGAAGCTTTACTTAAATTATTATCAATTTTTTCTGATGATGGTATTTTCATCCACCAACGTTTTGATTTTTCACTTTTAAAGAACACCAATACTTCATCAGCTACTGGAACGCTGTATTTTGTTATATTATTGTTAGCCTCTGAAACATTCTCCTTAAGACGCAAGTTAAAACCTTCAAAAAAATACCACAATACTTGAGCAGTTAAATTTATAAAATTTTCTGATTTACGTATAGATTGCATTTCGTAAAGACCAAAACTTGTCAGTTTCTCACTCATACCAGCATATCGTGACAAGGCGCAAAGCTCAATACTATCAAAACCATTTGGCATAAAATGAGAAGAATCTCCTAACTCTGAGGTTTTCACCACAGACATATCAATACTCAGCATATCTGAATCTCTTAATACAGGCTCTGCTTTAGTGATGTCTTTTTTCAACAAACCAAGTCGTAAGGCATCAAAAAACAATTTATCCATTAAATCTATTTCTTCTTGTGGCGATAAAAAGGTCTGGTAACCCAAGTTAGCATAGTTAAATAAATTGTATGGTTCGTCTATGATCATTTTGCCCACATACGATTGTCCATTCATCGGCAAAGCTGAATTGCCTAAATCAAATTTATGATCTATGGTAGATAAGTTGACCATATATTTTATGCCATCGTAAGCACGATATTGAGGAAAAGTCAAATTTTGACTTCCGCCTAATATAATAGGTACAATATTTTTCTTTAGTAATTCTGAAATTAAAGACTTCAACACATAATTTGTGTCTGAAACTTCAGCACCAGCTTCGATATTACCCAAGTCTAGGATGTTGGTCTTCCAGTTTCCAATAAAAAGTTTGTACAAGGCTCTGCGAATTTCCGCAAAACAGAAATCTGATTTTTGCTCATAAACACTGTCCCTAACTTCAGCCACACTGACAATTGCCATGTCGAAACTCCCAATCTCATCGTCGCTTAGATCATCATAAAAAGTAACAATTCGCGAAAGACTTTGATCAGGGAAGTTTTGAATTTCTTCTTTCAAATCTTCATCTATCGGAATTAAAAAATCAAAACCCATCATTTATTTTGAACTCTTTTTAGTAGAAGACTTTTTTGTGGTCGTTTTTTTACTTGTCGATTTCTTTTTAGTTGCTGTTTTCTTTTTTGCAGGTTTCTTTTTAGATTTTGTATTTTTCTCCAAAATCGCTTTTACTTCATCTAAAGTTAAAGCTTCTGCATCGGTAGTTTTTGGCAACTCAACTTTTGTTTTGCCTTTGGAAACTTTAAATCTTCCCCAGCGTGCTTTTTCGACTTTTATGCCTTCATCTTCCCAGTGATGAATCAGTTTATCTTTTTCTTTTTGAATTTTATCTTCAATCAATTCTACAATATCCTTTTCAGATAAATTATCAAAATCATATTTCTTATTGACATTAATAAACATGCCATCCCATTTCAAATATGGACCAAAACGACCCACGCCTTTTTGAACGCCTTTATCATCATAATAGTAAATTGGTTCTTCAGCTTTTTCTTTGGCTTTAATCAATTCTATAGCGCGATCATGCGTTACATCCAGCGGATCTTCACCTTTATCTAACGACACGAATTTCTTCCCAAACCGCACGTAAGGTCCGTAACGTCCAATATTTGCTTCAACTTCTTCACCTTTGTATTCGCCTAATTGTTTTGGTAATTTGAATAAATCCATGGCTTCTTCAAAAGTCACTGAAGTTAGCGTTTGTTCTGGCTTTAAACTGGCAAATCTTGGTTTTTCATCATCTTCCACAGAACCAATTTGCACCATCGGTCCAAATTTTCCCAATCTTGCACTAACAGGTTTGCCACTTTCTGGATCTTTCCCAAGAATGCGTTCACCGACTTCACGTTCTGCATTTTCAGCAACATCTAGCACATTTGGATGAAAATGAACATAAAAATCTTTCATCACTTTTGTCCACTTGGCGTTACCTTCTGCAACTTCATCAAAATCTTGTTCCAATTTGGCCGTAAAATTATAGTCTAAAATGCCTTTGAAATGTTTCACAAGAAAATCATTCACCACCATTCCGACATCGGTAGGCACCAATTTACCTTTATCACTACCTACTTTTTCTGAAAGTGTTTTTGTCTGAATGTCATCACTCTTAAAAATATACTGAATGTATTTTCTTTCAGAACCATCAATATTTCCTTTTTCAATATATTTCCTGTTCTGAATGGTAGAAATTGTCGGCGCATAAGTGGATGGTCGTCCGATGCCGAGTTCTTCCAACTTTTTCACTAATGAAGCTTCCGTATATCTCGACGGCGGACGTGTGTATCGTTCTGTAGCTTGAATATAATCGTTGGTTAAATTTTCGCCCACAGACATCGCTGGCAGCAAACCGCTATTTTGTTCTTCTTCATCTTCATCTTTGCCTTCCAAATAAACTTTCAAGAAACCATCAAATTTCACAACTTCGCCGTTTGCTGTAAACTGTCTTTCATCTTTATCAGAAGAAATTTTGACATTGGTGCGTTCAAGTTCAGCATCACTCATTTGCGAAGCAATGCCACGTTTCCAAATCAATTCATACAAACGCTGTTGATCGCGTTCGGCATCAATCTGATGAACAGCAAAATTTGTTGGACGAATGGCTTCGTGAGCTTCCTGTGCGCCTTTTGATTTTCCTTTGTAATTTCTCGCCTTGTGATATTTGTTTCCATAAGCACTGTCAATTTCTGCCCTAGCGCTATCTTTGGCTTGGGTAGATAAATTGACACTATCCGTTCTCATATAAGTGATATGACCTGCTTCGTATAAACGTTGCGCCATATTCATGGTTTTGCTTACAGAAAAATAAAGTTTTCGCGCTGCTTCTTGTTGTAATGTTGAGGTTGTAAAAGGTGGCGCCGGCGATTTTTTAGCTGGTTTTTTAGTTAAATCATCAACTTTAAAACTTGCCTGCTTTTGTTTTTCAAGAAAAGTTTCAACCTCTTCTTTGGATTTTAAATTCTTAGGCAATTTTGCTTTAAAAGCGGCTTTTTTACTTGTTTTAAATTGCGCATCAACTCTAAAAAAAGCTTCCGGAGAAAAATCGATAATCTCGCGTTCGCGTTCAACGATAAGTCTAACAGACACCGATTGAACACGTCCAGCAGACAAGCCGCCTTTCACTTTTCGCCATAAAATTGGCGATAATTCATACCCAACTAAACGGTCTAAAACTCGTCTTGCTTTTTGGGCATCAACCAAATTGTAATCTATTTCACGTGGATTTTCAATAGCACGCTGAATGGCAGTTTTTGTAATTTCAGAAAAAACAATACGTTTGGTTTTATCTTTTTTAAGATCCAACTCATCTGCCAAATGCCAGGCAATGGCTTCTCCTTCACGGTCTTCATCACTTGCGAGCCAAACCATTTCAGAATCTTTAGCCATTTTAGTAAGTTTCCTCACCACATCCTTTTTATCTTTATTGACAATGTATTTCGGCTTAAAATCATTGTCGACATCCACACCCAATTCCTTGGACGGCAAGTCAGCGATATGCCCAAAGCTAGATGCTACTTTGTAGTCTGTTCCTAAAAATTTTTCGATGGTTTTAGCTTTGGCCGGTGACTCAACTATTACAAGATTTTTTGCCATTTAATTTCAATTTTATGTTTGCAAAAGTATATGAATTTTTTGATTTGAATTTTAGAATGAATTTAAAGTGA
>JBHEPM010000005.1:9137-9645 GCA_046260295.1 Psychroflexus sp. | reverse complement strand
TGACACTTTGTCAGTTTTTTCATTAACTGTATCTTTGCAGAAATTTTTTAAGCAGATGGAGAAGGTTATTGATGAAAGTTTGCAAGGACAGACACTTGTAAAAGAAACACAAAAGCAAAATCACAAGAAACTTTATATAGAAAGTTACGGCTGCCAGATGAATTTCAGTGATAGTGAAATCGTGGCTTCCATACTTCAAGAGAATGGTTTCAACACCACCAATGAACTTATTGAAGCCGATTTGGTTTTGGTAAATACTTGCTCTATTCGTGACAAAGCTGAGCAAACCGTCAGAAAGCGTTTGGAAAAATACAATGCCGTCAAAAAACACAATCCAAAAATGAAAGTCGGCGTTTTGGGTTGCATGGCAGAACGATTGAAGAGCAAATTCCTGGAAGAAGAAAAAATAGTTGATTTGGTCGTTGGACCTGATGCCTACAAAGATTTACCTAACCTAATCGAAGAAGTTGAAGGTGGCAAAAATGCCATGAACGTCATTTTATCCAAA
>JBHEPM010000005.1:5903-9098 GCA_046260295.1 Psychroflexus sp. | reverse complement strand
CCAGTGCGTTTGCAAAGCAATGGCGTTTCAGCTTTTGTTTCTATCACCAGAGGTTGCGATAATATGTGTACATTTTGTGTGGTTCCATTCACACGTGGTCGCGAGCGCAGCAGAGATCCAAAAAGTATCATCGATGAAGTCAATGATTTATGGAACAAAGGTTTTAAAGAAATCACTTTGCTTGGTCAAAATGTAGACAGTTATTTATGGTACGGTGGTGGTCTGAAAAAAGATTTCAAAAAAGCCTCACCGATTCAACAAGCAACGGCGGTCAATTTTGCCAATTTATTGGAAATGGTTGCCAAAGCACAGCCCAAAATGCGCATTCGTTTTTCAACATCCAATCCGCAAGATATGACGACGGATGTGATTGAAAGCATGGCTAAATTTGATAATATTTGCAATTATATTCATTTACCAGTACAAAGTGGTAGCGACAGAATATTGAAAAAAATGAATCGTTTGCACACTCGTGAAGAATATTTCCAACTCATTGATAACATCAGAACAAGAATTCCAGATTGTGGCATCTCACAAGATATGATTTCTGGATTTCCTTCAGAAACAGAAGCTGACCATCAAGATACTTTATCCTTAATGGAACATGTGAAATACGATTTTGGCTTTATGTTCACTTATTCCGAAAGACCGGGAACTTTGGGTGCCAAAAAATTTGAAGACGATGTTCCAGAAGCCACTAAAAAAAGACGACTTCAGGAAATTATAGATTTACAACAAAAACATTCCAGATTCAGAACTAAACAACATCTCGGAAAAATCCAAGAAGTTCTGATCGAAAAAGAATCGAAAAAATCCGATTTGCAATGGAGTGGCAGAAATTCTCAAAATACTACGGTAGTTTTCCCTAAAGAAGATTACAAAATTGGCGATTATGTGATGGTTGAAATGAAAGATTGCACAAGTGCGACATTAATCGGCGAAGCTGTTGGTTTTGGATCAATGCAAGCCTAAAAATTATTCAGTATGGAATCTCCACAAGCCATCAAACAACGTTTCGAAATTATAGGAAACGACCCCGGCTTAAACCGTGCAATTGAAAAATCTATTCGCGTAGCGCCAACCGATATTTCTGTATTGGTCACTGGCGAAAGCGGCGTTGGAAAGGAAAGTTTACCAAAAATAATCCACGCATTATCGCACAGAAAACACGCCAAATATATTGCTGTCAACTGCGGCGCAATTCCTGAAGGCACCATAGATAGTGAACTGTTCGGTCACGAAAAAGGCGCATTTACGGGTGCCAATCAAGCACGCGATGGTTATTTTAAAGAAGTCGACGGCGGCACAATTTTTCTAGATGAAGTTGGCGAATTGCCACTCACCACACAAGTCCGTTTACTTCGTGTGTTGGAAAATGGTGAATTCATGAAAGTTGGTTCTTCACAAGTTCAAAAAACCAATGTAAGAATTGTAGCAGCGACTAATGTAGATATGCTGAAAGCCATCAAAGACAATAAATTCAGGGAAGATTTATATTATAGGCTGAACACTGTAGAAATCAATTTGACGCCGTTAAGAGAAAGACGTTCAGACATTCATTTGTTATTTAGAAAATTCGCTTCAGATTTTGCCATCAAATATAAAATGCCGACTGTTCGTTTGACAGACAAAGCCGTAAAAGCATTGGAAAATTGCAGTTGGCCTGGAAATATTCGTCAATTGAAAAACGTGACTGAACAAATTTCTGTTTTAGAAACCAGTCGAGAAGTTGACGAAGAAATTTTGTATCATTATCTGCCAAAACACAGTTCAAATTTACCATCGGTCATTTCAGAACAAAAAAGCAACAAAAGTGATTTCAGCAATGAAAGGGAGATTTTGTACAAAGTGCTTTTTGACATGAAAAATGATTTGAACGATTTGAAAAAGTTAACTCTGGAGTTGATGGAAAAAGAAAATGACGAAAAGTTTAAAAAAGAAAATCGAGGATTAATTGAAAAAGTTTATGGCAGTGATGACGATGACAATCGCTTTACCGATGAAAGTGCTGAAGAACAATTAGAAATCCTGCAACTTCCCAATCACAAAAAACAACAGACCAAAGCAAAAACTGTAGAAACGCAAGATTCTTACGATTTTGCCGAAGATATTGAAGAGGAAGAAACCTTGTCTCTTCAAGACAAAGAAGTAGAACTCATCAAAAAATCTTTGGAGCGCCACCAAGGCAGAAGAAAACCTGCGGCAGATGAATTAGGCATCAGCGAACGCACACTTTACAGAAAAATCAAACAATACAATTTATAATGTATAAAAAAATCGCTGTTTTAATTTTCATTTTAACTTTGAGTTCTTGTAAATATTATTCGTTTACTGGAGCAGATACTGGAAATGCTGAAACATTTCAAGTGAATTATTTTCAGAATAATGCCCAACTTATTGAGCCAGGAATTGACAGGGATTTCACACTACAACTTCAAGACTTGATTCAAAGTCAAACCAGTTTGAGTTTAACAAACAATAATGCAGATTTAATTTACGAAGGCGAAATCACAAGATATTATGTTGCGCCAATGACAGCAACATCTGACGATCGTGCGGCACAAAACCGCTTAACAATAGAAGTCAATGTGCGTTATTACAACACATTGGAACCTGAAAAGGATTTTGAAAAAAAATTCTCGTTTTATTTTGACTTCCCTGCCAATCAACAACTCACCGGCGCAACAAGAGACGAAGCTGTGGAAGAAGTTTTCACAAGAATCACGCAAGATATTTTCAATGCTTCATTAACGAATTGGTAATGCAAAAAAATGAACTTTTACATCTCATCAAGTCGCCTTTTGAATTTTCTGAAACTGATTTAAATTCAATTTCAGAACTCATTGAAAAATATCCTTTTTTTCAACCACTTTGGGCAATTAAACTGAAATTATTGAAACATCGCTCAAGTTTTCAGTACAATGATTTTTTGAAAAAAACCGCTGCCAAAACTGCCGACCGTTCATTATTATTCGATTTTATTACTTCAAAAGAATTTAGCCAGTTAGAAATCGCTGAAAAAATTGAAGCGACAAAGTTGGTTGAAGTCAACCAAAACAACGGCTCAGAATCTGAAATCGGCTTTACAGAAATGGAGACGCTCACCGATCCAGATTTGTTTGTAGAAAAAGACAATTCAGAAATTGGTCAACCTTTAGAATTTGACGCTTCAGAACCACGATCTTTTGAAGAATG
>JBHEPM010000005.1:493-5893 GCA_046260295.1 Psychroflexus sp. | reverse complement strand
AAATTGACGCAAATTCAACCTGTAAAAAAAGAAGAAAATAGCATTAAAAGTGAATTTGACACAAAACAATCTCAAATAATTGACCGATTTATAAAAAATAATCCTAAAATTGTACCCGCAAAATCTTATGAAAATTCAGGTAAGATTTCAGCCAAAGAAGCCCCGACATCAACATTGATGACAGAAACTTTAGCCAGGGTTTACACCGAACAAAAACGCTATGATAAAGCCATACAGGCTTATAAAATATTAATTTTGAATAATCCCCAAAAAAGTAGTTTCTTTGCAGACCAAATTAATGAAATTGAAAGAATAAAAGAAAATAAATTATAATGAGTACATTTTCCATATTTTTAGTCTTAATAGTTATAGTAGCTTTTTTACTTATCGTTGTTATTATGGTGCAAAATCCTAAAGGCGGCGGTTTATCGTCTTCTTTTGGTGGCGGTGGTTCGCAACAAGTTGGCGGCGTCAAACAAACTTCCGACTTTCTAGACAAAAGTACCTGGGCATTAGCCACCTTATTGTTGGTTTTGATTTTACTATCCAATGTTACCGTCATCAGCAACAGAAGCAACCAAGATTCTAAACTTTTAGATGAAAACGCTGCACCAGTAGAAAATACTGAAAATAATATTCCGCCAATGCCAGAATCTGAAGACTAAAATTTAGCAAATAAAATTTTCAAAATGCCAGCTTGTCATAAAGCTGGCATTTTTTGTTGGTTATTGACAGACTTTGTGACTTGGCACAATTTTCGAAACGTTGTTTAGTACAAATTTTAAATCAAAAAAACATTTATAATGGCAGTAAACATCAAACCTTTGGCTGACAGAGTGCTCGTTGAGCCTCAAGCCGCAGAAACTAAAACCGCATCTGGAATTATCATTCCTGAAACTGCAAAAGAAAAACCACAACGCGGAAAAGTCGTCGCCGTTGGCAATGGGAAAAAAGACTATGACATGACTGTAAAAGTTGGTGACATGGTACTTTACGGAAAATTTGCTGGTACTGAACTTAAGCATGAGGACAAAGATTACCTCATCATGAGAGAAGACGACATTTTAGCAATAGTATAATTTTTTAATCAACAAAAACACAAATAAAATGGCAAAAGATATCATATTTGACATAGACGCAAGAAATGGCGTAAAAAGAGGCGTTGACGCTTTGGCAAACGCTGTAAAAGTAACTTTAGGACCTAAAGGAAGAAACGTAATTATCGGAAAATCTTTCGGCGCACCACAAGTCACAAAAGATGGTGTAACGGTCGCTAAAGAAATTGAACTTGAAGACGCTTTAGAAAACATGGGCGCTCAAATGGTGAAAGAAGTTGCTTCCAAAACCAACGATTTGGCCGGTGACGGAACGACTACTGCAACAGTTTTAGCTCAAGCTATCGTTCAAGAAGGACTGAAAAACGTTGCTTCTGGTGCCAATCCTTTAGATTTGAAAAAAGGAATTGACAAAGCTGTAGAAGCTGTTGTTGCTGAATTGACAAAACAAGCTAAATCTGTTGGTGATACTTCAGAAGAAATCAAGCAAGTGGCTTCTATTTCTGCCAACAACGATGATCAAATTGGCGAATTAATCGCTGAAGCTTTCGGCAAAGTCGGTAAGCAAGGCGTTATCACTGTTGAAGAAGCCAAAGGCACAGAAACTTATGTTGATGTTGTAGAAGGCATGCAATTCGACAGAGGATATTTATCTCCATATTTTGTCACAGATAGCGAAAAAATGACAACTGATCTTGAAAATCCATACATTCTTATTGTGGACAAAAAGATCAACTCGATGAAAGATTTGCTTCCTGTTCTGGAACCTGCCGCACAAAGCGGAAAACCATTATTGATTATCGCTGAAGATATTGAAGGTGAAGCTTTAGCAACATTAGTTGTTAACAAATTAAGAGGTTCATTGAAAATTGCTGCTGTAAAAGCACCAGGATTTGGCGACCGTAGAAAAGCAATGTTGGAAGACATCGCTATTCTAACTGGCGGAACAGTAATTTCTGAAGAACGCGGATTCACTTTAGAAAACGCAACTTTAGACATGCTAGGTACCGCAGAAAATGTAACTATTGACAAAGACAATACAACAATTGTCAATGGTTCTGGTGAGAAAGAAAACATCGCCAATCGCGTGAATCAAATCAAAGCGCAAATGGAAACTACAACCAGCGATTATGACAAAGAAAAGCTACAAGAACGTTTAGCTAAACTTGCTGGCGGTGTAGGAGTTCTTTATGTTGGTGCAGCTTCTGAAGTAGAAATGAAAGAGAAAAAAGACCGTGTAGACGATGCACTTCACGCTACTCGCGCTGCTGTTGAAGAAGGAATTGTTGCTGGTGGCGGCGTTGCTTTAATCAGAACAATAAAAGTTCTAAATAGTTTAAAAGCTCAAAACGACGACGAGCAAACAGGTATCAATATTATAGTAAAAGCAGTAGAATCTCCAATGCGAACTATAGTTGAAAACGCAGGTGGTGAAGGTTCTGTCGTAATCAATAAAGTTTTGGAAGGCAACAAAGGTTATGATGCAAAAACCGGAGAATATGTTGACATGCTGAAAGCAGGAATCATAGATCCGAAAAAAGTAACTAGAATTGCTTTAGAAAATGCGGCTTCAGTTGCAGGAATGATTCTGACTACAGAATGTGCCTTAGTTGACATCAAAGAAGATGACAACGGCGGCGGTGGCGGAATGCCTCCAATGGGCGGTGGAATGCCAGGCATGATGTAAGCCTCTAAAAATGAATAAATAAGAAAAGCTGTTGCGTATGTAACAGCTTTTTTTTATTTTTAAATAAAAAAAATGGAAAAAATTACACTTCTCGTTGCAATATTTTCAGTTTCGTTCATGACTTTTGGGCAAAATTCAATAGTTGGTTTATCGCGTTCAGGTGAAAATTCAGAAATTTATCTTGCCAGCATCAATGCGTCTACCGGAGCGGTAAATGACATCTCCCAAAATTCTACTTCAGACAATATACAGAACTTATCTTTTGCAGTAAATCCGGATAATGATATTTATTACTATGTGTCTAGCTCCAAGTTTATAAGTGTTGACACAAATACTGGACAGGTTGTTTCACAACCAACAATTTCCACGCCTACTTCGGAGCGTTTCGTCAAATTTAAATATGATGAAGTGACTCAAGAAATTTATGGATTAGAAACTGGTAATAATGGTGTGTATTTATCTAAAATAAACCCTCAAAATGGTGATGTTACTACAATTTCAAATACTTCAATCGCTGATTTTATTTCTTTCAATGGTGGTACGACCTTAGACATGGCAAACCAATTGTTTTATTTTGTATCCGAGGGAAAATTGATTTCTGTTGACTTAGTCACCGGACAAATCGTTAATGACCCGATGATTGAAACCACAGAAGTTTCATATTTTGACAATATTGTTTACAATGCTTTCGATTCTAATCTTTATGGTATTGGCAGGAATGCTTCTCCAGCAGAAACTTTATTAGGCAAAATTGACCCTGTAACCGGTGATGTAATTGTTATTTCGCAAACTTCTTTGGGTGATGTTTTCAACTTGAGTGGCGCCATGATTGACCCTTTCAGCAATATTTACCATTATATGAAAAATAATGAGTTCATGGGGGTTAAAATAGATACTGGCGCAGAAGTTAGCAGTCCTAATTTAGATTTCACAAATTCTAATGGCGAATATTTTGAACATTTTTATTTTGGTATTAAAACTGAATCTTTACTTTCTAATAAAAATAATACCGATTCAATAAAATTTGAAATTTTCCCAAATCCAACTCATAATTTCATTAATATCAGTTCACAATCAATAACTCAAATCACTTTATTTGATCTTACAGGAAAACAGGTTTTCTCTGAAAAAACTAATAATAATCCAGATGAATTCAAACTTGATATGACAAGCTATAAAAATGGCATCTATCTATTGAAAGTCGAAAACAGTAGTGATGAAAGTCATGTTAGTAAATTTATAAAAAAATAGCTGATTTAGAATCTGAGTAAGATTTTGGAATATTTCGAGCATCAATTCAAATGCAGATTCTCAATTTCCGTTAAAAGTTAAATAAGTGTTGATTATTTTCGTGTGTTTTTATTTGTTGAATTAAATTTAGTCGTTAAACATAAAGATGCCAAGTCCTCCAGGATCTTTCAAAATTATATTATCGACGATATTATTTTCATTGAAATGCGTGATTTCTTCAGCAAATGAAATATTTTTTTCTCTGATTTTTTGAATTAAATCGAAATTATTTTTTCCGTTGAAAAATGTCAAAGATGGATTGATGAATAAATGTGGACACGTATTTAGTTTCATGAAGCTGACACAAAACCCGTGATTGTTTTCTAAAGTCATCCAAGCTTTGTCGTAATCGCCCATTTTAAGTCCGAAACCAAGTGAATTCCAGAGCCTAAAAGCTGATGACATATCTAAGGTTTCGAGACTTAAACCGGCAAAATTTCCCAGTAAAGATGTGTTGGTGTTTTTTAATTCTGGCAATTCTATTTTTTCGTCGGAAAGTTTAATTGTGGTGTTGTGACTTCTAAAAACTTTGGTGTTTTCAAAATCAAGTAATTTGGTATGTTTCTGGAGTTTTTTGCTTACATTTTCCAAATCATCAACAAAAATTTTCAATCCAACTCTGGCGAATTTATCTGGATTGATTTGTAGATAAAAACGACCGTCCGTGAACAAATTTTGTATAGAAGACTCGCATTTAGAAAATCCGAGTTTTGTAAAAAAATCGATGCTTTTTTGAAGATTTGCTGTTGGAGTTTGAATGATTATTTTCATGAGGTTTTGGTTTCAGATTCTGCAAAATTTTTAAAATCTGTCAGGTATTTTTGAGTTTGTTTTTTGAATAAACTCGGCATCAGCCAGCCCATAATTCTAAAAACACCTTTCATTTGAAATTTGTTTTCAGAAATCATTTTTGTTGAATTTTCTGAAGTTTCAACAAATAAAGTACGCTGAATATTCAATGTAGTTCCCATTTTGTAAGTTCCTGAAATTTCCTGAGGCAGATTTCTTTTGGTAATTGTTTCAATCATAATCATTTCGCGATTACCCATTTTGAAATGCAATTCAGATTTCCCATCAGGTTCACCAGGTTCGCCTTCCAAATGTTTTACATCTTGAAGCCCTTTCATCCACTTGAACATATTTTCCTGACTGTCAAAAAGTTCTACAAGTTTTCGTCTGGGCAAGTCAATGTCGATTTCTACTTTATATTTCATTTGGTGTTGTTTAGTGTGGGTTTTCAAATTTAGTAGAATTTTGAACACAAAAAATATTTGGCATATAGCTTTGGATAAAAAAGTAATATTCTTAAAAATATCAAATCAATCTTAAAAACTAAATGTCTTTATTATATTTAGGGTTTTAAACATA
>JBHEPM010000005.1:0-316 GCA_046260295.1 Psychroflexus sp. | reverse complement strand
TGCATTTAGCTTACACTGGTCCTAGAATTTTAAAAATTAGTGATGAAGGTTTTCCAGTTCAACCTTATGGTTTCAGGGAAAATCCGCATAGCATTTTAGATGTTGCCGATATTGTTTACATCAACCCCGTCAATACTGGTCATTCTAGACCATTATTGGACGATGAAGGAAATTTTGATAAGTCAAAATTCTTTGGCGTAAATGCTGATATTTCATATCTAGCAGAGTGGATAAATACCTTTGTAAGCAGAAAAGACAAATGGTTAGCTCCAAAATATCTGATTGGTGAAAGTTACGGAACAACACGGGTTTCTGG
>JBHEPM010000049.1:0-14407 GCA_046260295.1 Psychroflexus sp. | reverse complement strand
GATGTACAAAATTCTACCAGATGCCAAAGTGCGTTGGAAGGATACTTGGGCCGGTGCATTGGTGACCGCATTACTATTTGTAATTGGTAAATTTCTTATCGGTTTTTATATGGGAACCAACGATTTGAGTTCAACTTATGGCGCAGCTGGCTCTCTGGTTGTTTTGTTAATTTGGATATATTATTCAGTGGTGATTTTTCTGTTTGGTGCGCAAGTGACTTATTATATTGCTAAAAATATTGGCGGCGGAGTGAAACCTAAAAGACAAGCTATTAAAATCGAAGAAACTGAAATTGAATGAGATTTGACTTATATTTGAGTTTCAATTTTTAACCAAAATCCATGTTGTTAATCTTTATTTCGTGGTGCTATATTTTTATTACGCTACTGAATTTTGGATTCGTTGCGACCACAAAAAAAGTCGTATCGCTTTCAAAGTTTGAGTTGGAAATAACTTATGCATTTAAAAATTAGTTTTGTTTTCAATTTATTTTTGGAGTACAGGAGATGGAAATCTGCCATGTGTCAATGAAAAAAAATTGGAATTTTTTAGTCAGAAAATCAAATATAGACCGCAATTGAAGGATTCTATGAAACTTTCAAAAGGCTTTTATTCTGAAAAAATTTCAGATGAATAATAAAATATTTGCGTAAGTTTTTGATTTTCAAAAAATAGCTGTATTTTTGCACTCCTTTTGAAAGCAATACAGGGAAATTTCAAAGGATTGACTTTAAATGATTTAACCACTTCTGTGCGTTTTGCGTAATTTTCCTGGACAAACAGAATACAAATTTTAAATCAGCATATGGCTGAAAACGAAAACAAAGACGAGCAACAAAACGTTGCAAGTTCAGAAGAGCAAACGCCTAAAGTTGCACCATCTGAACAACAACAAAATCCAAAACAATTTTTAGAAGATTTCAACTGGCACAAATACGAAGAAGGTATTGATGAAGTTGATGACGAGCAGTTGGAACAATTCGAAAAATTGGTTGAGGAAAACTTCGTAGATACTTTGCACAATGAAGTTGTGGAAGGTAAAGTTGTACACCTTACAGAGCAAGATGCTATTATTGACATCAATGCGAAAAGTGAAGGCGTAATTTCTTTAAACGAATTCCGTTACAATCCAGATTTGAAAGTCGGTGACACTGTAGATGTGCTTATCGATGTGAAAGAAGATGCGGAAGGTCAATTGATTCTTTCTCACAGAAAAGCGCGTGTTATTCGTGCTTGGGAACGTGTTAACAAGGCTCAAGAAGATGGAACAATCGTTAACGGTTTGGTGAAATGCAGAACTAAAGGTGGAATGATTGTAGATGTATTTGGCATCGAAGCCTTCTTGCCAGGTTCTCAAATTGATGTGAAACCAATCCGTGATTACGACGCTTATGTTGGAAAAAACATGGAATTCAAAGTTGTGAAAATCAACCACGAATTTAAAAACGTTGTCGTTTCTCACAAAGCATTGATTGAAGCAGATATTGAAGAGCAGAAGAAAGAAATCATCGGTCAACTAGAAAAAGGTCAAGTCCTAGAAGGTGTTGTGAAAAACATCACTTCTTATGGCGTATTTGTTGATCTTGGTGGTGTTGACGGACTTGTACATATTACAGATTTATCTTGGTCTAGAATTAACCATCCAAATGAAGTGGTTGAACTCGATCAAAAACTGAATGTTGTAATTCTTGATTTCGACGAAGATAAAACAAGAATTCAGCTTGGTTTAAAACAATTGAGCAAACATCCTTGGGATGCTTTAGATGAAGGACTTAAAGTTGGTGATGTTGTCAACGGAACAGTGACAGTTATTGCAGATTACGGTGCATTCATCGAAGTTGAAGAAGGTGTTGAAGGCTTGATTCACGTGTCTGAAATGTCTTGGAGTACGCACTTAAGATCGGCTCAAGATTTTGTAAATGTTGGTGATAAAGTTGAAGCAAAAATTTTAACTTTAGATCGTGACGACAGAAAAATGTCACTTGGTATCAAGCAAATGACGCCAGATCCATGGACAGACATTACAACTAAATATCCTGTAGGTTCTAAACATACTGGAGAAGTTAGAAACTTCACCAATTTTGGTGTGTTTGTTGAACTAGAAGAAGGAATTGATGGATTGATTTACATTTCAGATTTATCTTGGACTAAGAAAATCAAACATCCATCAGAATTCTGTAAAGTTGGTGACAAGTTAGATGTTGTTGTTCTTGAACTAGATGTTGAAGGTCGCAAATTAAGCTTAGGTCATAAACAAACAGAATCCAACCCTTGGGATAAATACGCTGAAGAGTTTGCTGTTGGTACAAAACACACAGCATCTGTAACAGAAATTGTTGACAAAGGCGCAACTGTTGAGTTCAATAAAGACGTAACTGCGTTTATTCCACAGCGTTATCTTGAAAAAGAAGATGGTTCAAAATTAACTAAAGGTGAAGCCGCAGAATTTATCGTAATTGAATTCAATAAAGAATTCAAACGTGTTGTCGCTTCCCATACATCTGTCTTTAAGGAAGAAGAAGCTCAGATCGTCAAAAAGGCTGCTAAGAAGTCTGAAGATGAATCTAAGAAAACAACTTTTGGCGATGCCAATGCAGAGTTGCAAGCACTTAAAGATAAAATGGAAAATAAATAATTTCCTTTTTGAAATATGATGATTTAAGCCCACTCAATTTTGAGTGGGCTTTTTCTTTGCTATAAAAAGTAAACCCAAATGAATAATTTTTAAACATTGTAAATTGAAGTATTCAGGTTAAACTTTTTTTAATCCGAATCAGAATCGAAACTTATTTAATATTTTAGATGAAAACACTATAATTATGAGTCAGATTAATACATCTTCATTAGAAAAACGACAAGCGGTAAAATTATTTTATCAAGATTACGGAGAAGGACAACCCGTTATTTTAATTCATGGTTGGCCATTGAGTCACAAAATGTGGGAATACCAAGTCGGAACTTTAGTCGACGAAGGCTATCGCGTTATTAGTTACGATCGACGAGGATTTGGGGAAAGCACAAAACCTTGGGACGGCTACGACTATGATACTTTGGCTAAAGATTTAAAAGATCTTATAGAAGAATTAAAACTGAATGACGTCATTTTAGTCGGTTTTTCAATGGGAGGCGGAGAAGTTGCCAGATTTATTGGCAATTACGGAACTAATAAAATTTCAAAAGCAGTTTTAGTTAGTGCAGTAACGCCATTTATGCTAAAAACTGATGACAATGATGCTGTAGATGCATCTGTTTTTGAAGGTATGAAAGATGGAATTTCAAAAGATAGGGCTGACTTCTTTAAAGATTTTGGAAAGAATTTTGTCAATTTTGAAAATTTTAAAAACGAACGTATTAGTCAGGCCATGGTAGATTTAAATTGGAATATAGCCATGCAAGCTTCACGAAAAGCCACGTTAGATTGTGTAGATAGTTTTGGAAAAACAGACTTTAGAGCAGATTGTAAAAAGTTTGATATTCCAACATTAATTGTTCATGGAGATGATGATCAAATTGTCCCAATTGATGTTTCAGGAAAAAAAGCAGCTGATATTATCTCACAATCAAAATTTGAAGTCATTAACAAAGCTCCACACGGATTGGTGTTTACACACCCAGAAGAATTTAATAAGATTTTGTTGGGCTTCTTGAAATCGTAAATTTTAAAGCAAAAACTTATAACAAAAACCTCCTTAACTTCAAGGAGGTTTTTTTTTGATTCTTTTGAATTAAAAATCTGCTTTTAAGCGTGTTATTTATTTGAATTAATTCTAAATAAAATCCATATTATATTTTTAGTTTGTTAAGTGTGTTTTAGTTTTAAAGCTTTTTAAATCAGTGTTTAAAGTATGAGTTTTAAGTCATTTAACATACATACCTTCAGAAATTATATATAAAAAAAGCACTATAAATTACGGTTGAACCGTAATATTTTCACGGTCGAACCGTAATTCGAAACCTTGCAATTGTTTTTAATTTGTATCGCAATTGTATTCTATCTTATAGTAACAATTGTTCTCATATTTCTTAATAAGTAAACGCCACAAATTTCGTTTTGTGGCGTTTCTTATTCTATGGAATTTATTGAAATTTAGCGTTCAGTTTTGGGTTTAAGTAAATCAGGAAATTTTGTTTTGAACCTTTTGAATCTAGGAACAGAAACACCTTGTATATATCGATTATTTGGATTGTGTTTTTTATAATCTTGATGATATTCTTCAGCCATCCAGAATATGTTGAACTCTTTTACTTCCGCGGCAATAGGTTTATTGTATTTTTTAGATAAAGATTTAATTTTTTCGTCGATAATTTCTTTCTCTTTTTGATTTCTATAAAAAATAA
This sequence comes from Psychroflexus sp., assembly GCA_046260295.1. GTDB lineage: Bacteria > Bacteroidota > Bacteroidia > Flavobacteriales > Flavobacteriaceae > Psychroflexus. Next base: position 10,068 of record JBHEPM010000049.1, on the reverse strand, counting down.
TCGAACGATATTGAGAGCCAATATCTGGTCCTTGACCGTTTTGTTGTGTCACATTTTGAGATCCAAAATAAACATCGACTAAAGTAGAAAAGCTAATCACCTCTGGATTGTAAATAATTTCAACGGCTTCAGCATGACCGGTTTTCCCCGTGTTGCTAGATTCGTATGTTGGGTTTTTGGTATGTCCTCCGGAATAGCCAGAAAAGACTTCTTCAACACCTTTTAAGCTTTCGTAAATAGTTTCAACACACCAAAAACAGCCGCTTGCAAAATAGGCGCGTTCATATTTTTGGTTGTCGTAATTTTCAGATTTTATTTCGCTTTTGGCTTTTTGATTTTGCGCTTCAGAACAACTAAAGTTGAGCAAGATGAATAGTGGCAAATAAAAAATTGCTTTCATTATTTTTTGTTTAAAATTAAAACTTATTTGATTTTTAGGGATTTAAGCTCTTGTTAATTTTTTGCCATAAAAAAAGCCCGAGATAAACTCGAGCTTTTTCTAAATATGAGGTTATCAGATGTTAACTAAGCTTAGCGAACATCTTTTCCATTTTTTCTTCTTCTTCTTTTGCCAATTCTTGGTCAACCAAAATTCGACCACTATGTTCGTCGATAATCACTTTTCTTCTGGCAGCAATTTCAACCTGAACTTGTGGTGGAATTGTAAAAAATGAACCGCCAGATGCGCCACGTTCTATGGTTACAACAGCCATTCCGTTTTTAACATTAGTACGAATGCGATTGTAAGCTTTTACCAAACGCTCTTCGATGTCTTTTTTGAACTTATCTGACTTTTCTTTAAGCGCAGTTTCTTCTTTTTCGGTATCCTTAAGAATGCTGTCTAATTCAGATTTTTTATGATCTAAATGAGACTGTTTTCCTTCAAGTTTTTCTTTAGTGTCTTCAATAACTTGAGTTTTATGCTCGATTTGCGCCTTGAATTCTCTGATGTGTTTTTCAGCCAATTCGATTTCTAACTCTTGGAATTCAACTTCTTTTGTTAATGCATCAAATTCTCTGTTATTTCTAACATTATCTTGCTGACCTTTGTACTTTTTAATCATCGACTCAGATTCAGCTATGGATTGCTTTTTGTCTTTGATTTTTTCTTCAGTAACTTCTAAATCAGCAGAGAGTTTTTCAATTCTTTTAGTCAGTCCAGCGACTTCATCTTCTAAATCTTCAACTTCAAGAGGCAGTTCTCCTCGCATGTTTCTAATCTCATCTATACGCGAATCGATAAGCTGTAAATCATATAAAGCTCTTAATTTCTGCTCAACTGTGACCTCTTTTTTCTTTGCCATAATCAAAAATATTGAATTGGGTTGGTATTTTCTTTTGATAAAACGAGTGCAAAATTAGGGAATTTTTTCGTAAGAAAAGCATGTATTAATTCTTTTGTGTATTGTTCGCTTTCATAATGTCCAATATCTGCTAAAATTATCTGATTTTCAGCTTTGTAGAAATCATGATATTTTAAATCTGCGGTCAAGTATAAATCTGCTCCCGTTTTAATGGCGTTGGAAATTGCAAACGCACCGCTGCCGCCAAGTACTGCTACTTTTTTTATTTCCGATTTAGTAATTTTTGAATGTCGGATGCAGCCTATTTTGAATGCAGATTTTATGTTTTTTAGAAAATCTTCGGTTTTGGTTTCAGCTTCAAGTTCGCCAATCATACCGATTCCGCGGTGTTGATCGAAATTTTCTAAAGTTTCAACTTCATAGGCAACTTCTTCATAAGGATGAGATTTGAAAAGTGCTTGGAGTATTTTGGGTTGAAGATGTTTTGAAAATGTCATATTGATTTGAACTTCGGGTTCAAATTGCGTTTTACCAATTTCACCGATTACAGGATTTGAATTTTCGTTGCCTTTAAAACTTCCAAGTCCATCTATATTGAAACTGCATTGATCGTAGTTGCCAATATTTCCGCCACCGATTTCAAATAAAGCATTTCTAACTTCTTCAGCATTATTTTTTGGCACATAAGTGGTCAATTTTTTAATTGTGTTGGATTGCGGCACCAAAATTTTCCGATTTTGTAATCCAATTTTGTCGCAAATCATTGCATTGACGCCTTCAAAAGTATTGTCTAAAGCAGTATGAATTGCGTAAATTGCAATGTCGTTTTTGATAGCTTTATGAACCACCTTTTCAACATAAGTTCGATTATTCAGTTTTTTTAATCCTGAAAAAATAATCGGGTGAAAACTTACAATTAAATTGCAATTATTTTCGATGGCTTCATCAACAACATTATCCAACGTGTCTAAAGTTATCAAAACGCCATTTACTTTCATCGAGGATTCGCCGACTAATAGGCCGACATTATCAAAATCTTCAGCGTAATCTAGCGGCGCAATTTCTTCTAAAGCTTGGGTAAAATCTTTTACAATCATCAGAATTTATTTTAGACCATAAAATTAAAAATTATACTTTCGTAGCTATGAAATTTCTGAGATATTTATTGTTTCCGTTTGGGTTTTTGTATGCCTTGATTACAAGTATTCGCAATTGGCTTTTCGACATAAACATTTTGAAGTCGAAATCTTTTGAAATTCCAGTGATTTGCGTGGGCAACTTGAATGTTGGCGGCACTGGAAAATCGCCAATGATAGAATATTTGATCAGAACATTAAAGTCTGATTTCAGCATTGCAACGCTTAGTCGCGGTTATAAGCGAGAAACTTCTGGCTATGTTGAGGTGAAAGAAACCAGTTCTGCGAAAGCTGTTGGCGATGAACCGCTTCAGTTTAAAATGAATTTTAAAGATATTTTAGTCGCTGTAGATGAAGATCGTCAACATGGCATTTCTAATTTATTAAAATCGCTATATTCGACAAATTTAATTTTGCTGGATGATGCATTTCAACATAGAAAAGTGCATGCGGCTTTCAATATTTTACTCACAGCTTACGGAGATTTATATTGCGATGATTTTATTCTGCCAGTCGGAAATTTACGTGAAACTAGAGCAGGAGCAAAGCGTGCCCAATGTATTGTGGTGACAAAATGTCCAAAAAATTTAGGTGAAGAAAATCAACAAAAAATAGTCAAAAAACTTAAGCCGAATTCCAATCAAAAAGTTTTGTTTTCCTATATTGATTATGCGGATTTTGTGGTCGGAGCGGAACAGGAATTTCACTTGAAAGATTTTGATGATTTTACTTTGGTCACTGGTATCGCTAAACCTAAACCGTTGGTGAATTTTTTAGATGAAAATAATAAAAACTTCGAACATTTGAAATTTCCAGATCATCATCATTTTTCTGAAACTGATTTAAAGACAATTAATAGTAAAGATTTAATTTTGACAACTCAGAAAGATTATGTTCGTTTGAGAAATTTTGTAGATTCTAGTAAATTGTATTATTTGCCTATCGAATCAAAAATTATAGGTGATAATTTTAAATTAGCCAATCAAGTTCAAGCTTTTTTAGAAAATGAATGATGAATATTATTTCAGAAAACAATTAAAAAATATTTGTTTAATTCATACTTTTACTTAAATTTGCACTCTGAAATAAATTAGTAAAGACGCATATAATGAGAAAAGGAATACATCCAGAAAATTATAGATTAGTTGCTTTTAAGGATATGTCTAACGATGATGTATTCTTGACTAAATCTACGGCTCAGACCAAAGAAACTATTGAAGTTGATGGTAATGAATATCCATTAATAAAATTAGAGATTTCAAGATCATCTCACCCGTTTTACACTGGAAAAACTAAACTTGTGGACAGTGCTGGACGTATTGATAAGTTTAAAAATAAATATTCTAAGTTTAAGAAAAACAAATAAACTTGGTATTTTTTAAATATAAAAAAGCTTTCAAATTTAATTGAAAGCTTTTTTTTTTTGTTCAAGAAATTAAGATAAAAAAAGAGCCGTCTCAAAGCTAATTGAAACGGCTTTTCAAGTTTATTAAAATTTGAATTTATTTCTGTTCGTCTATAATTTTATTTAGTGTACTGCTTGGTCTCATTTCTTTAGTCACCAAATCTTCATCAGGAAAATAATATCCATGGATATCTTTTTCTTGACCTTGAGCGCTTAACAGTTCTTTATTGATTTTGTCTTCGTTTTCTTCAAGATATTTTACGACTCTCTCAAATTCAGATTGAAGGTCGGTATCTTCTTTCTGTGCGGCAAGTGCTTTGGCCCAATATAAGGCTAAATAGAAATGCGTACCGCGGTTGTCTATTTCATTGACTTTTCTAGATGGCGATTTGTCTTTTTTAAGATATTGACTATTCGCTGCATTTAGTGTTTTGGCAATAATTTTTGCCTTCGTATTATTGGTTTTTTCAGCAATGTCTTCAATAGAAACTGCCAGAGCTAAAAATTCACCCAAAGAATCCCAACGCAAATGACCTTCATTAAGAAACTGCTGCACGTGTTTTGGAGCAGAACCTCCAGCACCAGTTTCGTAAAGTCCACCGCCGGCAAGCAATGGCACGATGGATAACATTTTTGCACTTGTGCCAAGTTCCAGAATAGGGAAGAGGTCGGTAAGATAATCTCTCAATACATTTCCTGTGACTGAAATTGTGTCTTTCCCAGCTTTTACACGTTCCAAAGTGTATTGCATGGCATCTTTTGGATTCATGATTTTTACTTCTAAACCAGATAAATCATGATTTTTTAAATATTCATTGACTTTTCCAATCAAATTTGTATCATGAGTTCTGTTCTCATCTAGCCAAAAAATTGCAGGATTTCCAGTTGCTTTAGCTCTTCCAACTGCTAATTTTACCCAGTCTTTAATTGGTAAATCTTTGGTTTGACACATTCTCCAGATGTCTCCAAATTCAACGTCATGTGACATTAAAACGTCGCCTGATTTGTTAATGACATCCACACGACCATCTTTAGGAATTTCAAAAGTTTTGTCGTGAGAACCGTATTCTTCTGCTTTTTTAGCCATCAAACCAACATTGGACACATTACCCATGGTTTTGACATCAAAAGCACCATTCTTTTTGCAGAAATCAAAAACTTGCTGATACATTCCAGCGTAACTTCGGTCAGGAATAACAGCTTTCATTTCTTGTGTTTCATCATTTTTATTCCACATTTTGCCACCCGATTTTATCGCAGCCGGCATAGATGCATCAATGATGACATTACTAGGAACATGAAGGTTTGTGATGCCGTTATCAGAATCAACCATCGCCAAATCTGCTTTGTCATTGTAAGTCGATTCTAAATCTTGAATAATTTCTTTAGCTTTAGATTCTGGCAGTTGATTTATTTTTGAATAAATGTCACCCAAACCATTGGAAGGATCAACACCGATTTCTTCAAATTCAGACTTGTATTTTTTGAACAACTCTTCGAAATACACCGTGACGGCATGCCCAAAAATAATTGGGTCAGATACTTTCATCATGGTGGCTTTCAAGTGAATTGAAAATAAAATATCTTGTTTTTTGGCATCTTCAATTTCAGCTTTTAAAAACTTCCTCAGTGATTTTTTGCTCAAAAGTGAAGCGTCAATCACTTCTTGATTTTCAAGTTTTGTACTTGCTTTTAAAACAGTTTCTTTTCCATCTCTATCAAAATGAGAAATTTTTACATCGTCTTCTTGATCTAAAACTACAGATTTTTCACTGCCATAAAAATCGCCTTCAGACATTGAAGAAACATGCGATTTAGAATCAGATGACCATTCACTTAATTTGTGTGGATGATCTTGCGCATATTCTTTAACAGGTTGCGCCACACGTCTATCGGAATTTCCTTCTCTTAAAACTGGATTTACAGCACTTCCAAGAACTTTAGCATATCTGCTTTTAATTTTTTGTTCTTCTTCATTTTCTGGTTCAGCGGGATAATTCGGAACAGCATAACCTTTGTTTTGTAACTCTTTGATAGCTGCGTTTAACTGTGGAATTGATGCGCTAATATTTGGTAATTTAATGATATTGGCTTCTGGTGTTTTAGCCAAATCACCTAAATAAGCTAGTGTGTCTTCAGTTTTTTGATTTTCTTTGAGATAATCTGGGAAATTTGCTAAGATTCTAGCCGCTAACGAAATATCTTTAGAAGTGATATGAATTCCAGCAGAATGTGTGAAACGTCTGACGATTGGTAAGAATGAATAGGTTGCCAAAGCTGGCGCTTCATCTGTTTTTGTGTAAATAATTTGAGTCGGTTGCTCTGCCATAAGATTTAATTTTTTATTGTAATATAATATTTATAGAATACTTTTAAAACTAAATTTTGCAAAGGAATGCAAGAATTTAGCGTTTTTAACAAACTAGTCAAATATAAAGATTTGATTTACAAAAACAGCTTTTTTACGCGTTATAAGACTGTTAATACAAAAAAAACCTTCTATCGATTTGATAAAAGGTTTTTGTGAGTTTTAAAAAAGTGGGTTTAGTTGACCCTTTTTTCTTTAATTCTTGCTTTTTTACCGGTAAGTTCTCTAAAGTAATAAATTCTGGCACGTCTAACGCTACCTCTTTTATTAACTTCAATTTTCTGAATAGCCGGCATATTGATTGGGAATATTTTTTCTACGCCAACAGTTCCACTCATTTTTCTGATGGTAAAAGTTTTTGTAGAACCGCTACCTTTTACTTGAATAACGACACCTTTAAAGAATTGCGTACGTGTTTTTTGCCCTTCTTTAATTTCGTAATACACAGTAATTGTGTCTCCTGAAGAAAACTCAGGAAAATCTTTCTTTTCTACAAATTCGTCTTGAACAAATTTTACTAAATCCATTTTGATTGTGTTTATGTAAGTCCTAAAGCAACATTCACGATTATCGTCAGAGGTTGATTTAGCGAATGCAAAAATAATCAAAAAAATATTTTAAACAAGTCAAATTTAAGATTCTTCATTAAGTAAGTCTGGTCGCTTGGCTTTGGTGTGTGCTAAAGCTTTGTCATCGCGCCATTCGTCTATTTTTCTTTGATGTCCGCTGAGTAAGATTTCCGGGACTTTCCAACCTTTGTATTCCGCAGGTCTGGTATATATCGGTGGTGATAGCAAATTGTCTTGGAATGCATCGGTCAGGGCAGAGGTTTCGTTGCCTAAAACACCAGGAATCAACCGGATAATGCTGTCGCAAAGTACGGCAGCACCAAGTTCGCCACCGGAAAGTACGTAGTCGCCAATAGAAATTTCTCTGGTGATAAAGTGGTCTCGAACGCGTTGATCAACGCCTTTGTAATGGCCACAAAGTATGATTAAATTTTCTTGAAGCGACAATGAATTTGCCATACTTTGATTGAGTTTTTCGCCATCGGGTGACATATAAATAATGTCATCGTAATTTCTTTCAGATTTCAGTTTGGTGATACACTTGTCAATCGGTTCTAGCATCATGACCATTCCTGCACCGCCATACTGGTAATCATCAACTTGTTTGTAATTTGTATTGGTGTAATCTCTTAAATTGTGAATATGAATTTCAACCAATTTCTTTTCTATCGCGCGTTTCAGAATAGAAGCTTCAAAAGGACTTTTCAGCAGGTCTGGAACCACCGTGATAATATCAATTCTCATAAAGACTGATTTTTTAATTGAAATTTAAAACAATGAAATTGACAAAGTAGCAACTACTGCTTTTGTCCGCCTTTGTTTAGTTTTTGAACTTTGTTTTTTTCATCCTGAAGTTGGCGACCAAGTTTTTGTTGTTTTTCTAAAGCAATGCGCTTGTACTCCTCATAATCTTCATCAAGATTTTTCAGGTTTTCTCTGGCTTGACGAGTCAAAACCATGCTTCTGCTATATTTATAAATGAATACTAAAAGCAACAAAACCAAAACGCCAGCGATGGACCACATCATCGTATTATAACCTGATTTGGTAAATGCGAAACCAAATAAACGCATTTCATTTTTTTGATTCTGAAGGTCTTTGAGTTGTGAATTCAGGTTGGTAACTTCATTTTTTAGATTGGAGATTTCAGAATTTTGAGTATTGATATTTTTTTCTAATTCTACTATCTTAACTTCATAATCATTGACCGTTTTTTCAACTAAATCTATTGTGGCATTGATTTTTGTCTTTTCAATGACTTTATATTGTTGGTAATTATTTGCATCTTTCACTACAGATTTGAATTTCTCTACAACAGTAGTTTTAGTTTCAGTTTGGTTGTCTTGCGCCCAAATAATATTTGTTGAGCACAAAATTGAAATGAGAAAAAGTGGTAATGCTTTCATTGCTTTTATTTTTAAACACAAAAGTATTCAAAATGTTGACAAATTGTTCACTTTAAAAACAAAAAAAATCCCTGCTAAAAAACAGGGATTTTAAATTAAAATTATTTTGATTTAATAATAGGTAAATCTTCTAACTTCAGAAATATATTTTGCCAATCTCATGACTTGATGGCTGTAACCATATTCGTTGTCGTACCAAATATAAAGGACAACATTGTCTGATTTGCCGTCTACAATTGTGGCATGGCTGTCAAAAATAGAAGGTGCTGAATTTCCGACTATATCACTAGAAACCAATTCATTATCAATAGAATATTTGATTTGTTCAACTAAATCACCTTCGAGGGCATATTTTTTCATAGTTGCATTAATGTGGTCTTTGGTTGTTTCAGAATTTAGTTTCAAATTCAAAATTGCCAAAGAACCATTTGGCACCGGCACACGGATTGCGCTAGAAGTCAATTTACCTTCCAGTACTGGCAAAGCTTTAGCAACGGCTTTTCCAGCTCCGGTTTCTGTAATAACCATATTCAAAGCTGCAGCACGTCCACGACGATATTTTTTATGCATATTGTCCACCAAATTTTGATCGTTCGTGTATGCGTGAATGGTTTCTAAGTGACCATATTCAACGCCATAAGTGTCGTCAATGGCTTTTAAAACCGGCGTGATGGCATTGGTTGTGCACGATGCTGCAGAATAAATATCGTTCTTTTTTGGGTCAAAATTCTTTTGATTTACACCATGAACAATATTTGGCACACCCTTTCCAGGAGCTGTAAGTAAAACTTTTGCTGCGCCTTTAGCCTTCAAATGTCTAGATAAAGCTGCTTCATCTCTGAAAGCACCTGTGTTATCGATGATTAAAGCATCGTTAATTCCATATTTCGTGTAATCTATATCTTCAGGTTGGTTGGCTGAAATCATTTTTACAGTGGTATCATTGATAATCAAAGCTTGATTTTTTAAATCTACCTGAACTGTTCCGTTGAAATCTGCGTGGACAGAATCGTTCTTCAATAAGGAAGCGCGTTTTTCTAAAACTTCTTGAGTGATTTCACCTCTGGTCACAACGGCTCTGAGTCGCAATTGGTTGCCTTTACCGGTTTTTGCCATCAATTCTCTGGCTAAAAGACGACCGATTCTTCCAAAACCATATAAAACAACATCTTTTGGTTTAATGTTGTTGAAATTTTGTGCATCTTTCAAAATTTCTGAAACAAAACCTTTGGCATCTTTGGTTGTCGTGTTGTTTTTGATGTACTCGTAAGTCAACTTACCAATGTCCAATTTGGCGGGTGGCAAGTTTAAACTTTTAATCGCTTCGGCGATTTCAGTAGAATCAAAAATAGAAATTGGTTTACCGACAAATTTTCCGGCGTATTCATGTAAACTTAAAATTTCACCAACATTTTTGTTGATCAGTGAATTTCTGAATAAGACCAGTTCAATAGATTTTTCGTACCATAAATCGTTGACGATACTAATAAATTTGACTGACGCACGTCTGCGATCGGCTTGAAAAGCAAGTTCTTTTTCGTAATTTTGAGATGGATTCATCGTTTGTTGTGTTGTTATTATTTTCGACAAAAATATAGATTTCAAACGTTTTCGTAAAGTTTTTTGAGACTTTTTATTGGTCTGTTTTCCAAACAAATTGGTATGAATTTTTCCGTTGAATTTGCTATTTATTAAGAACTGTTTCAGCGAATTTTAGATTTTTCAATAGGCTTGAAAAATTTCTTTTTTTGCGATTGTCATTCAGGAAATTAAAAATACTTTTGCAAAAAATTAGCGTTTCAAAATGAGTGAGTTATTAGGATTTGCCGTGTTGTCTTTTACAACTTTTTTCACCTTGATTAATCCACTTGGCGTCATGC
>JBHEPM010000048.1:14213-14480 GCA_046260295.1 Psychroflexus sp. | reverse complement strand
ATCCAATGCTAATGCAAGATTGAAAACTGCCAATTTAGATCAAAATCAAGAAAAACTGGCTTCTGAAATTGAAGAGATTAAAACACTTTTGAATCAATTACTGAATAAACCGGCGTCACAAAACCCGATTGCTGACTCAGAAGAAAATCAAAGCTCAACAATTATAAATAACCGAATAGAAACCAAAGGAAGTGAAGCTTCGCAAAATCAGCCGTCCTCAATTTCTGAAACGGATCCAGATTCAATACCGAAGACGCAAGATACTTT
>JBHEPM010000048.1:0-14203 GCA_046260295.1 Psychroflexus sp. | reverse complement strand
AAGTTAGGCAAAAAGAACTTTCTAAAAATCAAACTTCAGATAACGCAGATTCTAAAATGGAAAATGACAAAATTTTAGAAAAATTAAACACGCAAAACAAGTTGATTGATTCGTTGATTCAACGCCAAAGCGAGTTGGAAAAACGATTGAGCCAAAACACTCCAGAATCAAAAACCTTAGAAAAGCTGACATACAGCGTATTTTTTGGTCACGATAGCCATCAACTCGATGCCAAATACAAAAGTAATTTGGACAAAGTAGCTGAATTTTTGCAATCTGAATCTCAATTGAAAGTTGTGCTAAACGCCTACGCCAGTCAAACTGGAAATCCAGAATACAACAAAAAACTTTCTATGTTGAGAGCGGATGCGGTCAAATCTTATTTGAAAACCAAAGACATTTCAGCCGACAGAATTTTATCTGACTATCACGGTTCAGACGCAAGTTTAGAAGCTTCAAGTGCCAGACGAGTGGAGATTTCTTATCGAAAGTAAATTTGTAAATTCAATTCACAAAACCCTTCAAGGTTTCTAAAACCTTAAAGGGTGAAAATTTTCGTAAGAAGAAGATTGCTTGTCGGAGAAAAATCACTTTGATAAAATTTCCAGAAATAAGTTTTTTAAAAATTGTCCGAAACTTTGGTTTTGCTAACTTTGCCGGTGGTGAAAACCGGGTTAGGGATTGAGGCTTTGTTGGAGCTCTTTCAAGATTTTTTTATCTTGAAAAGCGACTGCCGAAAGCCCGCCCTTGTTGCTTTTCGCGACAAGGGAACCCCCAAATAAATAAAACGAGACATTATGTTGGAAGTCAGAAACATCAGTGCAAATAAAGCAGATTACATCGCAGCTTTGAAAAAAAGAAACTTCGAAGCAGAAGCCATTTTTGAAGAGATTTTGACCCTGGACGAAAAGCGTCGGTCAACACAAAAAGAGCTGGATGAGGTTTTGGCAGAATCCAACAAATTATCCAAAGAAATTGGCGTTTTGTTCAAAAGTGGCGAGGTGGAAAAAGCCAATGCCATGAAAGCAAAAACAGCTGATTTAAAGTTTGATTCTAAAAATTTGTCTGAAACGATGGATCAGGTTTCTGTAGACTTGCAAAACTTGTTGTACCAAGTGCCAAATGTGCCGCATCCTTCTGTGGTTGCGGGAAAGGATGAGGAAGACAATGAAGAGATTTTTGCGGAAGGTGACATTCCAAAATTGTCCGAAAAAGCTTTGCCACATTGGGAATTGGCGAAAAAATACGATTTGATAGATTTTGAACTCGGTAACAAAATTACGGGTGCTGGTTTTCCGGTTTATAAAGGCAAAGGCGCAAAATTGCAACGTGCGCTGATTGCCTATTTTTTGGATAAAAACACAGAAGCTGGTTACAGCGAAGTGCAAGTGCCGCTTTTGGTCAACGAAGCGTCGGGTTATGGTACGGGACAATTGCCGGACAAAGAAGGGCAAATGTACCATGTTGGGAATGATGATTTGTACTTGATTCCAACTGCTGAGGTGCCGATTACCAATATTTATAGAGATGATTTGCTGAATGAAAAAGATTTGCCGATTCAGTTAACGGGTTTCACGCCTTGTTTCAGAAGAGAAGCGGGAAGTTATGGCGCGCATGTTCGTGGTTTGAATCGTTTGCACCAATTTGATAAAGTGGAATTGGTCAATATAGTGAAACCTGAAGATTCTTATCAGGTTTTGGACAATATGGTGGCACATGTGAAAACGCTTTTGCAAGAATTGAAACTGCCTTATCGCGTCCTTAGACTTTGCGGTGGCGATTTAGGATTCACGTCTGCGCTAACTTTCGATTTTGAAGTCTTTTCTACGGCGCAAGATCGTTGGTTGGAGATTTCTTCGGTGTCGAATTTTGAAACTTTTCAAGCCAACCGATTGAAAATAAGATATAAAGATGCCAATAAGAAAAAGCATTTGGTGCATACACTGAATGGAAGTTCATTGGCTTTGCCACGAGTTTTGGCGGGAATTTTGGAAAATTACCAAACCGATGACGGGATTAAGATTCCTGAAGTTTTAGTGCCTTACACTGGGTTTGAATGGATTAAGTAGTAGGTTTCTTCATTAAACAAACAAGCCTTTTGAAATTTCAAAAGGCTTGTTTGTTTAATGAAGCTATATATTTATTTTATAACCTAAAGAAATCGGCTTTAACATCTCTAGATAGAGTGTGTGTTTTTTTGCATGTGCCTTGTCGTGGTTTGGAAGAACAACTGCACATATCCTTCACTTCGCAACCGAAGTTAGAATTAGTAGATTCACATTTGCAAATTTCGCTCGTCAGTAAGAATGATTGGTTAGAAGATAATAAAACTTTGCTGCTGATGTTGATGTTACCTTCTCTGCTTGTTGAGTTAAGCATGTAATATTGTTCTTCATCTTCTTCAACTTCTGCTTTAATTAATTCTACAGTTTCAAATTCAATATTTTCATCCAATTCAAGAGTATTTATCCAATAATTGGTTAACTGATTTTGATTAATTTCTGTAAATTCATTATTATCACTATTGGTATAACCAATACTATTATCAAATGCATTTTCGTAATTAATGTCAATAGATTTTTCTACGGAATCATTAGAATCAATTACATCTGGATTATCATCTGCACAAGCAAACATAAAAAACGATACAGTGAAAATAAAAAGAATTCTTTTAAATAGTTTCATAAGTATATATTTTTAATACGTTAAATATGTAAAATAAAATATATTTCACCAAATGATAATTGTTAAATTTAGAAATATTTTCCTGCCTATAAAATATTTCTAGCATAATTAATTTTCATTCCTCAAGACAACACTAGAACTCTTTTAGTTTTTTATAATGATTTATTTTAATAAAGTATTGCTTTTTTTCATAATTTAGCCTATTCTGAAATATAATGGGCTTTAATTTTTTTAGAGTTAAGTTAAAATCGAAGCGCTTCAACACACAATTTAGAGGCGAATTTTGCTTGAACTGTCAACACCAATTGGATATTTCTGATCGATTTTGTCCAGAATGCAGTCAGAAAAATTCTTCGAAAAAAATCAGTTTTCGGGATTTGTTAGAAGAACTTTTTGCGAGCATTTTTTCTTATGACTCCAGATTGCAGCGAACTTTATCCACCATATTTTTGTCTCCCGGTAAAATTACCAAAGAATTTATCGCTGGCAAACGTACCAAATATGTGAATCCTTTTCGGTTTTTTATCAGCGTCTCGATTATTTTCTTTTTGGTGTTCAATTGGATGGAATCCACGGAAATTGCCCCAATTGTTATGGATGGTAGTGTTGAAAATGAAATTTCTGAACGTATTGATGAAGAGTCTTTAGATTATTCAAACCTAAGTTTTGGAAAAGAACCCGACCGATTGTTGGATTTCATGCGTGACCATCCTCAAAATGCTTATGAAAACGCCCAAAAAACACTTGGTTTTGAAGATACTTTCAGCATGAAAGTGTATTATAATTTTCTTTTAGGTGCATTTAAGCTAAGCCAAAATCCAAGTGCATTTTTGAGTTATATTTTACCAAAACTGCCTTTTTTCTTTTTCTTTTATATTCCGGTGTTTACGCTTCTAAGTTGGCTTATTTATATCCGGCGAAACTTTGGTTATGTGGATCATTTGATTTTCAATTACCACCAACAATCGGTGTTTTTTATTGTTGTTTTTGTGTCTTTACTTATTGATTACAGTTTCAATCTGGATACTTTTGTATTTGCTTTGTTAGGATATGCATTCTATATTTACAAGGCGCTGCGACGATTTTATGGTCAAGGCAGATTGAAAACTTTTCTAAAAACCACCTTGCTTTCATTGGTGTATTTAGTAAGCTCGTCATTGATAATCTTCTCAATGATTGTGCTGAGTTTGTTGTTTTTATAGGGTTGAATTTATCAATAATGGATTTAGTTGATAACTCAAAATTGACTTTGAAGACCTTAAACTTCTTCAGGTGCGAGTTCAACTTCCAATCCTTCTAAATCTTCAGTAATGGGGATTTGACAAGCCAAGCGGCTATTGTCTTTTACAAAAAACGCTTCTGCTAACATGGCTTCTTCATCCATTTCCATCTCTGGCAAATCGGTGTTAGATTTTACGTAGCATTGGCAAGAAGCGCACATCGCCATACCGCCACAAATTCCAATTGTGCCTTCTGCTGCCAATTCATAAGAACGAATGACTTCCATCAGATTCATCGCCATATCAGTGGGCGCATCAACTTCGTGTGTTTCGCCGTTGCGATCGGTAATCTTGATTTTGATGTCCATGAATTAGTCGATTGCTTTTACAACAGATTTTGGCGCTTCCTTTTTAGAACCATCAAAACCAGTTACACCGCCAACAGTCGTATATTTCATTACGTAGCGCTTGTTGGGATGAATTTTCTGAAAAGCGCTTTGACACATTAAAGTGGCTTCATGAAAACCGCATAAAATCAATTTCAGTTTGCCTGGATAAGTATTCACATCACCAATGGCGTAAATGCCAGGAATATTGGTTTGGTAATCTAAAGTATTATCTACTTTTATGGCATTTTTTTCAATTTCTAAACCCCAATCTGCAATTGGCCCTAATTTTGGCGACAAGCCAAAGAGCGGAATGAAATAATCGGTTTCAATTTCAAAATCTTCTTCAGGATTGTTGTTTTTTCTAATTAAAACAGAATTCAAATGTTCATCACCAGTCACATCAACGACTTCTGCTGGGGTGATCAATTTGATTTTGCCCATGTCTTTAAGTTCTTTCACACGATCTACAGATTCCAATGCGCCGCGGAATTCATTTCGACGATGTACCAAAGTGACTTCTGAAGCAATATTTGATAAGAAAATGCTCCAATCGAGCGCAGAATCGCCACCGCCAGCAATAACTACAGATTTGTCTCTAAATTGTTCAGGGTCTTTAATCATATATTGAACGCCACGATCTTCAAAATTCTCTAAATTTTTAATCGGTGGTTTTCTAGGAATAAAACTGCCCAATCCGCCAGCAATGGCAATGATTGGTGCATGATGTTTGGTGCCTTTATCTGTGGTGACAATAAAACTTCCGTCTGCTTGTTTTTCGATATCTTGGGCTTTTTCGCCAAGTGTAAATCCCGGTTGAAAAGATTTGATTTGTTCCATTAAATTGTCTACCAATTCTCCGGCTTTAACTTCTGGAAAACCTGGAATATCGTAAATTGGTTTCTTAGGATATAATTCTGAAAGCTGACCGCCAGGTTGCGGCAAAGCGTCAATTAAGTGACATTTCAATTTTAAAAGACCGGCTTCAAAAACAGCAAATAAGCCTGTTGGTCCGGCACCTATTATCAATATATCAGTTTTAATCATAATCAAAAATTAAGCTTCAAAATTCTTTAAAATTTTGAATATTATAAATGACAAAAGTCAAGTTTTCTTCTATTTAACGAATGCAGAACTGCTTTTTACATTGATGACTTCTTCTATTTGTGGGGCGTGTTTTTTGATTGTCATTTCTACACCAGATTTCAAAGTCATTTGGTTTACAGTGCAATCAACACAGGTTCCTAATAGTTTTACCCTTACGCGTTTATCGTCTTCTATGCCTAACAGCGCTATATCGCCACCGTCATTTTTCAAAAAAGGGCGAATTTCTTCAAGCGCATATTCTACTTTATCTCGTAATTCTTGACCAGTCATATTATTTTTTATTTACTGCACTACAACCTGCCATTGTGGTAATTTTTATGGCTTCGGTTGGTGGCAAATTCTTATTTCTATCCACAACTTGCTGCACCGTATTTCTTGTGATTTCACCAAAGGCTTCGCTTAAAATTGTGCCGTCTTGCAAAGCCGCTGGGCGACCAACATCTCCAGATTCTCTTAAACTTTGAACCAAAGGAATTTCACCTAAAAACGGAACATTCAAATCTTCAGCAAGAAAATTGGCGCCTTTTTCACCAAAAATATAATATTTATTTTCCGGCAATTCTGCTGGCGTAAAGTAAGCCATATTTTCAACAATTCCTAAAACTGGCACATTGATGCTTTCTTGTTGGAACATTGAAACGGCTTTTTTAGCATCGGCTAAGGCTACATTTTGTGGCGTGCTGACCACCACAGCACCGGTGATTGGCATGGATTGCATGATCGATAAATGAATGTCGCCAGTTCCTGGAGGAAGATCGACTAAAAGGAAATCCAATTCACCCCAATCGGCATCGAAAATCATTTGATTCAGAGCTTTGGCAGCCATCGGTCCTCGCCAAATTACGGCTTGGTCGGGTTTGGTAAAAAATCCGATGGAAAGCATTTTGACACCGTGATTTTCTATAGGTTTCATTTTAGATTTGCCGTCTACTTTTACAGAAAGTGGTTTTTCATTAACCACATCAAACATGATTGGTCCTGATGGGCCATAAATGTCTGCGTCTAACAAACCAACTTTGAAACCTAGTTTGGATAAAGTAACTGCTAAATTTGCTGTCACCGTAGATTTTCCAACGCCGCCTTTCCCGGAAGCGACAGCGATGATATTTTGAATGCCCGGAATGGGCTTGCCTTTGATTTCGTTGACTTGTTTTTTTTCAGGCGCTTCCACACTCACTTTTACTTGGACTTTCGCTTTTTCGTAAACGTGTTTATGGATGGCTTTCATCACATCGACTTCAGCGCGTTTTTTGATGTGAAGTGCTGGGGTTGAAAGTTTCAAATCCACAATGACTTCATCACCAAAAGTGACAATATTTTGAACAGCACCACTGTCTACCATGTTTTGGCCTTCGCCAGCAACACTAATGCTTTGCAGTGCTTTTTTGATATCATCTTTATTGATTTTCATATAAATGAATTAATTCTAATTAAGATTTATTCTAAATGCAAATATACAAGTTAAGAATGTATTATTTTATGATTTTGTGCGATTTACGGCACTTGTTAGAAATAAATTAACGTGAGTTTTAAATCTGTGTGGCGAAGCTAGAAATATAATTTCAAAGCACCATAAGGTTGCAACCGCGAATGTCGCTATGGTCAAAACGTCCCAGAATTTCGAATTCGCAATGATTCACTTTTTTGCCCAAATCTTGCGTAGCGATGAAGGCGCAAGAATGAATGTTGGCTAAATCGATGACATTGATGCCGCCAGTTTTGTTTTCTTTTAAATAATGAAATGGATCTTCCGGATCGCGAATCAAAATTTTCATATGATTTGGACAAGAAAATAAACTTTGACCTTTGGAATAGGCTTGTGAAAGTAGTTCTGTCATGCCGTATTCACTATGAATATTCTTTACGCCGAAACCTTTTGAAAGTTGTTCGTGCAGTTCTTTTCTGATCATTTCTTTGCGTCGCCCTTTCATGCCACCGGTTTCCATAATAATGGTGTGTTTTAGTTGAAATTGGTGTGTTTCAATTAAATCTAAAAGTGCAAACGAGACACCGATGAGTAAAATTTTTTGGTGATTTTGGTCTAGTTCAATTAGTTTTTCAGATAAGGAATCGAGTTCGTCTAGGTAAAATCCGCTTTCAGAAAATGAACTGGTTTTGATGAAATCATCGACCATGTAAATTAATGACGAGCCTTTTCTTTCTAAATACGAAGGCAATAAACCGATCACAACATAATCTTGAATATTGCCATAAAAGTTTTCAAAAGTGGTTTGAAAACTTTTCTTATAAATTTCTAAATTTTTAATCTGATGTCGACTTTGTTGTTGACCGGTGGTTCCGCTGCTCAGAAAAGTGATTTCAGGTTCGAATTCTCCAGTGATGACAGAATGCGATTTGAAAAATTCAATAGGTAAAAAGGGAATGTCTTTTATTGTGTTTACATTTTTTACATCGGTGTGAATCAAATCACAAAACTGCTGATAGACTTTGTTTTCTGAATATTGAAATTTGAAAATGTCCAAAGCCACAGCTTCAAATTCTTCTTCTGAATTGATATTGAAAATTCTATTGAAATCCATTGTTTTTCTTCTGTGTCAAAAATAAAAAAAAGCGCCCCAATTTGGGACGCTTTCTGATTTATAAAAACTATTTTTCGAAAATTAATATTATTCGATAATCAGTTTTTTGGTAATTGTGTTGTTGTTTTGTTCAATTTTCACCAAATAAACGCCTGTTTTTAGGTTAGAAACATTGATTTGCGCATTGGTTTCAGCTTTCAAAACCGACTGACCTAGTAAGTTGAAAAATTCAACATTAAGGCTTTCACCAGATTTTGTTTCGATGTTGACCAATCCGTTTTTAACTGGATTTGGATACAAAGCAAATTCTACATTTTCAAAATTTCTGTTGCTCAAAGTGGCGTCTAGGTCTTCAGAGTTTCTGATGAAAAGCTGTCCAGCCTCATCAAATTCGCTAACCACACCAGCAATATTTGATGATTCTGTAGGAATCACGTCTCCAATATAATCTGCATCAAAGAAAGTTGTCCTGGTCGTGATTGTTTCAGTTCCATTTGTAATAGTGTAGTTAGTATTTACTTCAAAAACCACTGTTCCATCAGCTTCAGAGATAGAAACATTTTCAAAACCGACCAATTCAGATTCGTAATCATTAAAGTTAGCGATGAAATTTGCTAAAGTTAGAGTTTGCGGTAGTACAGTTGTATTTCCTGTTACCGTACCAGCATCTGCCGTAGGAATAAGTTGCAAAACACCGTTGAATTCAGCAGTGTAACCCGTTAAGCCTTCAACATTGTCGCCAGTCATATAAGCATCGTTAGCAATAACTTCGTTTTCATCATAAATCATAATTCCAGAAGGCGTGTTGTCTTGGAACCATTTTCTGCTATTGAAATCATCAGCATGAGTCATGATAGACGCACCTGTAATGATGTAATATTCTCCAACACCATTGGCTTCAACATCAGCTCTTAATGCAGTTATGTTTGCAACTTCTGTGGCAGATGCAACTTCAAAAGTAACTTGGTCTGATGCTACTGAACTTCCATTTGAAATTACATCAACGCTAACATCGTAAGAATTACCCATAGATACGGATTGCGTAAAAGGTGAACTCACATCGTTAGTAGTTGTACCATTAACAGTAATGTCAAATTGAGCGTTGTCAGGCAAGTTTAAACCAGAAAATTCAATATCAACTTCATTTAAAGTTGGTGAAAGCATTTCGCCATCTGAAGGTGAGTTAATTGAAACACTTGGCGTTCCTGAGCCAGAAAAACTTGTCCATTCTACATTGTCAATAGCAACTTGACCACCATTTGGGTTGTAAAATCTAATAACGACATCGCCACCTACATCAACGCTAATATCTCCTGTGCTAAGTGCAACATCTTGCTCATCATCAGAAGTTACTGTTGTGACAAGATTACCATTGACGTAAACTTCGAGTTCAACACTTGTAGAAAATGCCTGAAGATAATCAAAACTCAAAGTTCCAATGCCATTGGCAATAGTTCCAGATTCTACTTCAGCATCTGGCGTTCTGTTTCTGCCTAGCATTATGGCTTGATTTTCTTGAGTAACACCAATATCACCACGAGACTGTAAAAAAGTCCATGTCGAACCGTCTTGACCTGTGAAACTTCCGTCTGAATATGCTGTACCAGTTAGGTCAACATTATCGAATGTTTCAAGTCCTTGTCCAAACATAAATGTTGAAGCAAAGACCATCAACATCATCATTGTAATTTTTTTCATTTTGTATAGGTTTTAAGATTTACTGCAAAAATAAGCAAAATATAAGAAGTTCGAACTTTATCTGCTGAATATTAGTGTATTTAATCATTACTTAATGTTGGGAAACCGATTAAAATACTAAGGTTGAAGTGGTTTTGAAAGCTTCATTTTTTGGAAAGCAGCTCCAAAATTAAATTAATATTAAGTCATCGACTTCTTCTTAATCTGGATAAAATGCTTTGTTAACAATCGGGTAACATCATCGGAAAACTTCGAACGTAGATTTGCCAAAACAAAAATCAAATTAAATCAAATTAAAATGAAAAAATTATTTTTATCAGTAACGATTTTAGCTTCGTTGTTTTTAGTGTCTTGCTCAAGCGATGATGATTCATCAGGAGATGGCAACGGTGATGGCAACGGCAATGGAGATGAAAATTCTGAAACACGTTCAGGGATTTTAACAGAAGACGAAACTTGGACGAGTGACAAATTTTGGATTCTTGATGGTAAAGTAGTCGTAGATGAAGGAGTAACCTTAACTATTGAGCCTGGAACTATTATTAAAGGTGGTGAAGGACAAGAAGCGGCCGCTTCAGCTTTGGTTGTTGATCAAGGCGGGAAATTAATTGCTAATGGTACAGCTGATGCTCCAATTATCTTCACATCAGTTCTTGATAATATCGAACTTGGTGAGATTGCTGGAACAAATTTAGGTTTAGGTAATGTTGGACTTTGGGGTGGTGTACTCGTTCTTGGAAATGCACCGATATCTGTAGATGGTAATATTGGAACCGCTCAAGTTGAGGGAATTCCAGCGACAGAGTCTTATGGACAATATGGTGGTGATAACCCTCAGGATGATTCTGGTGTTTTAAGATATGTTTCCATAAGACATGGTGGCATTACTATTGGCCAAGATAATGAAATCAATGGTTTAACTTTGGGAGGTGTTGGTACTGGTACAACAATTGACTTTGTTGAAGTCGTTGCAAATCAAGATGATGCTTTCGAATGGTTTGGTGGAACTACTAACTCTTCAAATCTATTGGCTTGGGCTCAACAAGATGATGGTTTAGATATTGACCAAGCTTACAATGGTACAATCACGAATGCAGCTGTTATCCAATCTTCTAATTCTGACAGAGCTTTAGAAATTGACGGTCCTGAAGGTTCAGATGCTGCTAATCCAGCAGATTTCGGATTTACTATAGATGGTCTTACGGTTATTGATGCTGAAGAAGGTGAGTTTTATGCAGACTTTAGAGATGGCGCAATTGGTACAATTAGAAATGCTTTCTTTAGCGGATCTAATGGAGAGGCTAAATTTAGAATGAGCGAAATTGATTCTCAAAACAATTTTGAAAATGGTTTAATTGTATTTGATAACAATGAAATTGTACTTCCATCTAATGTAACAGATCTAGAGGATTTATTAATTGACGCCCCTGCAGGTTCTGAAGCTAATTTCACCGGTGGTTTTAATGTCATTGATAGTGCTAGTGACGTATCAAATGGTGTTGGTGCAGACTTGTCAGTATTCGCTGGATGGACTTACGCTTCTTCCCAAGATGCTTTATAAGTAAACAAAAACTCAATTATTATCCACTGCTTGAAAAAGCAGTGGATTTTTTCATAAATAAAAATAAACAAAGATCTTTCAAATGAGATATCTATTAAGTCTAATAGTATTCAGTTTTATATTTTTCAATACGAATGCGCAAACAGGAAAAGTTTCAGGTACAGTTACGGACGGTGAGTTAAATGATGTGCTTCCATTTGCAAATATTTCAGTTAAAAACACAACTAAAGGAGCAACTACAGATTTTGAAGGAGACTTCGAACTTATGTTAGAACCAGGCACTTACGATTTGGTATTCTCATTTGTAGGTTATCAGACCAAAGAAATTACTGGGGTTGAGGTTAAAGCTGAGGGTAATAAAATTGTAAATATAACTCTAAATTCTGCTGCTGGTGATTTGGATGAAGTTATAATAACAACAACTGCTAGGAAAAACACAGAAGAATCAGTACTTAGAATGCAGAAAAATTCTAATGTTTTAATGGATGCGATTTCTATCGAAACAATGAAACGCGCCGGAGCTAGTGATATTGCAAGTGCTGTTAAAACTGTACCAGGCGTTTCAATTCAGGATGGTAAATATGTGTTTGTTCGGGGACTCGGAGATCGATACACAAAATCTGTATTGAATGGTATGGATATTCCTGGTTTAGATCCTGATAAAAATTCAATACAAATGGATATCTTTCCAACTAGTATTCTTGAAAATGTCAATGTTTCGAAATCAGCTTCAGCCGATTTACAAGCAGATTTTACTGGTGGAGTTATCGATATTATTACCAGAGATTTTCCTTCCAAAGAAGAGTTTACTGTCTCTTTCAGTGGTGAGTTTAATCCAGATATGCACTTCCAAAATAATTATGTCAATTATCAAGGTGGTGGTACCGATTATTTAGGTTTTGATGATGGAACTCGAGAACTACCTGTTAATCCTAATGTAAGGATTCCAAACCCTGCTTCTCCAGACAATGACCTTACAGCATCTTTGACCGATAGATTTAATCCTCAAATGGCCACAGAAAGAAATACAAGTCCTATGAATTTTAGTATGGGACTTGGTTATGGAAATCAATGGGATGTGAAAGATAATAAATTGGGCTTTATAGCATCAATTGACTATAAAAATCAAACCCAATTCTTTGAAAATTTTGAAAATGGTATTTATCAAAAAAGTCCAGATGCTGCGGTCAACGAACTTAGATTTGACAGACGTCAACAAGGAGATTTAGGTCAAAATAATGTATTGCTTACTGGAATGACGGGTCTTTCATATAAAACTGAAAAGTCTAAATATAGATTCAATGTCCTTCATATCCAAAATGGATTGAGTCAAGCCTCTCTTTTTGATCAGGATACCCAGATTTCTAATGCTATTTCAACGGTGAAAGATAACTTAGAATACAATGAGAGATCTATCACTAATTTTCTTATTGGAGGAAAGCATACAAAAGATGATGGTAACTTTATTATAGATTGGAAATTATCTCCAAGCTTTGTAAAAGCCGATGATAAAGATGTGAGGTTGACAACCTTTATAAGAGAAGCCAATGCTTTGAATATAAGTTCTGATGCAGGATTTCCTACAAGACTGTGGAGAGAGCTGGAAGAAGTCAATGCTGTGGGTAAGTTAGATTTTACTAAAAAATATTCCTTATTTGAAAAAATGTCAACACTTAAGTTTGGGGCTTTCGCCTCCTATAAGCAAAGAGATTATGCAATTTACAATTACAATGTTGGTTTTATAAACACCAATCCTAGAGACCTCAATGGAGATCCAAATCAAATCTTGAGAGATGATAATATTTACAATCCTGATACTAATTCAGGTTATTTCATGAGAGGTGCTTTCCAGCCTTCCAATGCTTTTGATGCCAACCAAACTGTCGGTGCAGCCTATGCTTCCAATGAATTTAAAATTGGTGAAAAACTTAAAACTGTGATTGGATTAAGATTAGTTGATTTTAGAATGAATTATACGGGTGTAACTACTGGCGGTGAAGCCTTAGATAATGAAGAAACTTTAAGTAAATTTGATCTCTTCCCTTCTGCTAATTTTGTTTATGAATACAATGATAAGACTAACTTTAGACTGTCTTATGCCAGAACAACCGCCAGGCCTTCTTTCAAAGAAAAATCTAATGTTCAAATAGTTGATCTTCTTACAGGAGTTATTTATTTAGGTAATCTAGACGTTGAACCTTCTTACATAGACAATTTTGATTTGAGATATGAATTTTATGGTGACCAAGCTCAAATGTTTGCTATTAGTGGGTTTTATAAAAGATTTAATGACCCTATAGAGCTTGTAGCTTTCAATGTAAATGCGCCCAACCAATTTACACCTAGAAATTCAGACTTTGCCGAAGTTTTTGGAATTGAATTTGAAGCCAGAAAGAACTTTAATTTTGTAGCTGAAAGCTTAAAAGACTTAAGTCTAAACTTCAATATTTCGTTCATTGAATCACGTATAGAAATGAATAAAGGTCCCGGACAAGAATTTGAATCTCGTCAGGCTTTTGCAAGAGAAGGAGAGGTTATTGATGACACTAGAGAACTTCAAGGTCAATCTCCATATTTGATAAATGCTGGAATTAATTATAATAAACCAGAATTGGGACTTGAAGCTGGGTTTTTCTACAACGTTCAGGGTGAAACTCTTCAAGTTGTAGGTTTTGGATTAAACCCAGATGTGTATATTGAACCATTCCATAGTTTGAACTTCAATTTTTCTAAAACGCTAGATGAAGATAAAAAATCAACCATAAGTCTAGGAGTAAATAATATTTTAAATGATGACAGAGAAAGTCAATACCAATCTTTTGGAGGTCAAAGAGAGCTTTTTGAAATCAGAAGGCCTTTCAGAAGTTTTTCTATTGGCTATTCCTACAAATTCTAATCTGATTTTTTGTAAAATAATTTTTTCCAAGCTGCCTTTTCACAAAGGCAGCTTTTTTATGTCACAACCTATTCTTAACTTTCAGCTAATATTCAAATGCTTAACTTTGT
>JBHEPM010000047.1:3586-14524 GCA_046260295.1 Psychroflexus sp. | reverse complement strand
GAAAAATACCACACCGATGATCGTGGAATTTCTAAATCTTTAACTGAATTATCTTCCCCTTTCATCAAGAAAAACAAAAACCAACTGCTTTTAGCTCCGGAAACTGTGTTTGCTGAAGGCACTGCTATCAATCAATATCAGTTTTCTGAAGCACATGGATTTTCTAAAAATATGCTATTGAAAAATCCTAAACTGAATTTGTTGTACGGCATTTCTATGCACGAAATTTTGAGAGATGAATCGAAAATATCTCCGCAAAGTAATTTTGTAAGAAAAGGGGTTTGGTTCAATGATTATAACTCTGCAATATTCAAAAACAAGAATCAAAATACAGGTTTTTATCACAAATCAAAATTGGTGGTTGGTGTGGAAAATTTCCCTTACCAATCTTTTCTGAAACCGATACTTGGTAATATTATGATCGATTTGGGTGGAACTGTTGCTATGAAAACCAAGCAAGACCACCGAACTGCTTTCAAAATGAACAACAACAAAGCTGTTGCGCCAATTATTTGTTATGAATCGGTTTATGGCGAATATGTGACAGAATATGTCCAAAACGGCGCCAACGCTTTAGCCATTATCACCAACGACGCTTGGTGGGACGACACGCAAGGTCATAAACAACATTGGTCTTATGCCAAATTACGCGCCGTAGAAACACGCCGAGCGGTGGCGAGAAGTGCCAACACTGGGATTTCCGGATTTATAGATAAAGACGGCAGCGTTTTAAAATCTTCAAAATATGATGAAAAAATCGCTTTAAATGCTGAATTGCCTTTGTATGATGGACTTACTTTTTATGTGAAATTTGGTGATTTTATTCCAAGAATTGCGCAATTTCTAGCACTTTTTATTTTACTTTTTGCAGTCACTAGAAGAAAAGGCAAAATTTAATTTTCATTTTGTGTTGTATCCGAAAGAGGCTTTGAAGAAGTATTTTCGCAAAGAAATTCAAGGCGGCAGGAATTTTTAACCCGCAGTTTACATTCTGTAAATGAGGACTTAAAAATTCTGACAACGAAGAAGTTCAAAGTAAAAATGCTTTATCGTTGTGTTTTTATTGCCTTATTCAAAGCCTTCTTGAATTCACAAAAATTGAAAGTAAAATATAAACTATAATTATAAAAGGAATGGCTACAAACTGGAAAAACACCAATCCTAAAACGCTAAATAAAATTATAAAATAACGATACCAATTTTGTTTCAATTTTAAATTTGACACCTTTAAAGAAAATAATTTCAATTCAGCATTAAGAATGACGGCGCTCAATATTGAAATCACAATCAAAACATAAGGATTTTCTATCCAAGTCATCAAAAATGAATCTGATTGTTGTTCTGCAATTAAAGCCAAACTCAAAATAAAAATAGCATTTGCTGGTGTTGGCAAACCGATAAATGCCTCAGTTTGTCGATCATCAATATTAAATTTCGCCAAGCGATAGCCAGAAGCTAAAGTAATGACCAAGCCTACATAAATCATCCACGAAGTTTCGCCAGTCAATAAATTAGAATTTGTGTCATTTCCTAAAGCGGAAGCCAAAAGTTGACACATCACAATACCAGGCACAACGCCACTAGTCACCATATCTGCCAATGAATCCAGCTGAAGCCCCAATTCACTTTTCACATTAAGTAGTCTAGCAGCCAAACCATCGAAAAAATCAAAGAAAATTCCCAAACAAACAAAAAGTGCTGCAAGAGTCAATTCGTTTTGCACCGCAAAAATTGTAGCGACACTGCCAAAAAGCATGTTCATTAAGGTAATAAAATTCGGAATGTGTTTTTTAATCATAAATAAAAATAATTTTAATCCGACTAAAGTACAATATCAAACAGCAAAATAAGTTTTAATATTAATATTTATAGCATATTTGCTGAAAATTTAAAGGCATTGAAGAAAACAATTTTAATCTTTTTAGTATCGATTAATCTTGCGGGTTTTTCACAAACCAGGAACTACTCCAACGAATTTTTAAATATCGGTGTTGATGCCGCTGCTTTTGGCATGGCAAACGCCGTAACTGCCACAACCTCTGATGTGAATGCCGGTTATTGGAATCCAGCAGGACTTACAAAACTGGAAGACAATCAAGTTTCTGCCATGCACGCCAATTATTTTGCCAATATTGCCACGTACAATTATGTTGGCGGCGCAATGCCAATTGACAGTAAAAGCGCAGTTGGATTCAGTATTATTCGTTTTGGTGTAGATGATATTTTAAACACCACTCAACTTATTGATGAACAAGGAAATATAGATTACAATCGCATCAGTTTGTTTTCTACGGCAGATTACGCTTTTACATTATCTTATGCCAGAAATTTACCGCTTGATGGTTTTTCTTATGGCGTGAATGCCAAAGTGATTCGGCGTGTAATTGGCGAATTTGCCCAAGCTTGGGGATTTGGCTTCGATGCCGGAATTCAATTTGAAAGAAATTCTTGGCAATTTGGGTTTATGGCGCGTGACATTACAACCACTTACAACACTTGGACTTTCGATGAAGAAGAATTGGCAACCATTCAAGATGCTGTGGAAGGTCAAAACCAAAGTGTGCCTGAAACCACCGAGATCACTTTACCAAAACTGCAAATCGGCATTGCCAAAACCAGTACAATTCGTCGTGATTTTGACTTGACAACTTCGCTTAATTTGGATGTCAGATTTTCTCAAACCAACGATATTCTTTCCACAGAAGCCATGAGTGCCACGCCAGCATTTGGCTTTGAAGTCGGTTATATCAATTTAGTTTATCTGCGTGGCGGCCTTGGAAATTTTCAAAATATCGAACAACTTGGCGGTGGCACACAAGTTGGTTTTCAGCCAAATTTTGGCGTGGGTTTCAAATACCGAGGCATTCAGATAGATTATGCGCTCACCGATATTGGCGACCAAAGTTTAGCTTTATATTCCAATGTATTTTCTTTAAAATTAGATTGGTCGGTGTTTAGGTAAATATTCAATTCCGTAAAAGTTTCATTTAGTTTAGCAGTTTTATAGCAATCATTTATATTTACAAAAAATATGAAATGAAACTTCTACTTTCTTTATTTTTCGCAGTTTTCGTCTCGACTTGTTTTTCACAACAAACTGAAATTGTCGATTTCAAAAACATCAATGCGACAATTAAAATGGATACAGTTCAACAAAAAGTAAGCGGAAGTTTTGAAGTTGAATTCGAAATGCTTCAATCTGCAGATTCTGTTTTTTTAGATGGAAAAGCAATGAATATCAAAGAAGTTTTGTCTGAAAATATTGAAATTCAATCTAAAGATGATAAAATTTGGCTTACAAAATCTTTTGAAAAAGATGAAACTTACAAAGTTGAATTCAAATACGAATGTGAACCTCAACAAGCTTTATATTTTGTAGGTTTCAATTCTGATGTTTCAAAAAATGCTTCGCAAATCTGGTCACAGGGACAAGGCAAATATACTTCACATTGGTTGCCGAGTATAGATGATATGAACGACAAAATTGTTTTCAATATAAACTATGCTGCGCCAAAAAATTACGAAGTGGTTGCCAACGGAAAACTGAAACGCAAACGCGAAAGAAACGATTTCAATCTTTGGGAATTTGAAATGGAAAACCCGATGAGCAGCTATTTGGTAGCAGTAGCGATGGGCGATTTTCAAAAATTTGAAAGTCAGTCTACTTCTGGTCAAATTCCATTTGAAATGTATTTATCTAGTAAAAATGCTTCGAAATTTGAATCGACTTATAAGCATCATCAAGAAATTTTCGACATTTTGGAAAGCGAAATCGGTGTGAAATATCCATGGGAAAATTTCAAACAAGTGCCGGTTCGGAATTTTCTGTACGCTGGCATGGAAAATACAACGCTCAATATTTTTTCTGAAGAATTTGTAGTGGATGAAATCGGTTTCAACGACAAAAATTTTGTCAATGTACAGGCGCACGAATTGGCGCACCAATGGTTTGGAAATTTAGTCACTGAAACTGAAGCAAAACACCATTGGCTTCACGAAGGTTTTGCAACTTATTATGCTTTATTGGTAGAAAAAGAAATTTTCGGTGAAGACTATTTTTATTACAAACTTTATGAAACCGCCGAACAACTCAAAGCACTCAGCGACAAAGGAAAAGGCGAAAAACTCTTGAATCCTAAAGCAAGTTCGCTCACCTTTTATCAAAAAGGCGCTTGGGCTTTGGTTATTCTAAAAGATTTAGTTGGCGAATCAACTTTTAATCAAGCGGTGAAAAACTATCTAGAAAAACACAAATTCAAAAATGTAGACACTGAAGATTTCATGACAGAAATTGAAGCTTTAACTGAAGTTTCATTAGAGGATTTTAAAAATAAATGGTTCAATCAAAGTGCTTTTCAATCCAAAGAAACTTTAAAAATTCTGGAGCAAAGCGAACTCATCAAGAAATATATGAAGTTGGCTTCTTTAAGAGAAATTGGACTGAAAGAAAAAGAAAAATTTATAGATAGAGCATTGGATTTTCCGGTGAACGATTATCTCGGTCAAGAAGCCGTTTATCAACTTAGTGGAGAAAATTTAGAATTAGCCATACCATTTTACAAAAAAGCATTCGAAACTAACAATATCTACGTCAGACAAGCCATTGCGAATTCTATGACTGAAATTCCAAAAGATTTACAATCGGAATATGAATCCTTGTTGAAGGACGAATCTTATATAACGATTGAAAAAGCTTTGATGAAATTATGGCAAAATTTCCCAGAAAAACGTCATGAATATTTAGATGCAACTTCAGGAATAAAGGGATTACAGGATAAAAATGTGCGCATGTTGTGGTTGACATTAAATTTAGTTACGCCAGATTACCAAACCGAACTTCAGCAAGAGGTTTTTTTACACTTAAATCAGCACACTTCGCCAGATTACGCTTATCAAATTCGCGAACACGCCTTTGGTTATTTGTACCAAATCAACACTTTTGATTTGCAAAATTATTTAGATTTGATGGAAGGCGTATTTCATCCAGTCTGGAGATTTAGAAATTTTTGTCGAGAATTGCTAGATACTTTGAATAAAGACCAAGTGCATGCCAATAAACTCAAGTCTTTGGTCAATCAATTCAGTGAACGGGAAAAAACTTTTTTCAATAATAGATATTGATTACCAAAGATTGCTTATTTCATCTTTAATAAAAGCAATTCCGGTATCGCTCGGGGAACTTTTATCCAACAAATCGGTTAAAATCGCTTCACGTAGTTTATCGGCTGAAGTGATTTTTTCACTCATGTTTTTATTTCGTATCAAAGAAATTGTGGCATTTTTTGAAGCCCGAATCGCACTCCAACATCTAGGACTCACGTAAACTTGTTGCACCAAATTGTGATCAAATTCTTGTTCAATATTTGCAATTAATAAATTTTCATAATCGTGTTTATTATTCCCAACAGGTTTAACTCTTGGCAACAATTGCCCTGGTGAAATTCTTTCCAAAAACAAAGTCAAACGCTCGTAAGCTTGCAATTTTAGCGGTAATAAGTCACTGCGGTTTTCTTTGCGCAATTCCATGTGGCGGATTTCTCGCTCGTGTTCCGTATAAACTTTGAAAAAATAATAGGCAATTCCGCCAACGATAATCGCCGGAAGCAAATATGATAAATAGCCCAAAATTTCAGTTGCTTGATCCATAAAATTCAATTTTTGCTTCAAATATATTGATTCTGTTTCAATATTGAATTTAACATTGCTAAACTTTAGCGAATGCCACGAAATTGATTAATTTTGAAAAATTCATTCAATCTTAAAAACAGGAAACTTTGCAAAATTATATCGCTCAGTTAAATGACGCCCAGAAAGAAGCCGTGTTACAAAAAGACGGCCCGATGATTGTTATAGCCGGTGCTGGCTCAGGAAAAACAAGGGTTTTGACTTACCGTATCGCACACTTGATGGATCAAGGTGTGGACGCTTTCAATATTTTGGCACTTACGTTTACCAACAAAGCTGCCCGCGAAATGAAACATCGTATAGGAGAAATTGTTGGCGCAGAAGCCAAAAATCTGTGGATGGGAACTTTTCACTCGGTGTTCGCTAAGATTTTAAGATTTGAAGGTGACAAATTGGGCTATCCATCCAATTTCACAATTTACGACACCAACGATTCTCAGCAATTGATTCGGACTATTATCAAAGAAAAGAATCTTGACAAAGACATTTATAAATATAAGCAAGTTTTATCTCGAATTTCTTCTTTCAAAAACAGTTTGGTAACGGTGAAGGCGTATTTACAAAATCCAGAATTGCAAGAAGATGATGCCATGGCAAAACGCCCAAGAATGGGAGAAATTTATCAGGAATACGTCGACCGATGTTTTAAATCCGGTGCGATGGATTTTGACGATTTGCTCTTGCGCACCAACGAATTGCTCACGCGTTTTCCCGATGTTTTGGCAAAATATCAGCAAAAATTCAAATATATTTTGGTCGATGAGTATCAAGATACGAATCATTCTCAATACCTGATTGTTCGTGCTTTGAGCGATCGTTTTCAAAATATTTGTGTTGTTGGTGACGATGCACAAAGTATTTACGCATTTCGTGGCGCAAACATCAACAACATATTGAATTTCCAAAAAGATTACGACGATGTGAAATCTTACCGTTTGGAACAAAATTACCGTTCGTCCAAAAATATAGTTGAAGCTGCCAATTCCATTATAGAAAAAAACAAAACCAAACTAGACAAAGTAGTCTGGACCAATAATGAAGAAGGCGCAAAGATTCACGTGAATCGATTGATCAATGATGCTGAAGAAGGGCGTTTTGTAGCGAGTTCTATCACAGACAAACGCATGCAAGGCGGTGCAAAAAATGGTGATTTTGCAGTTTTATATCGAACCAATGCACAAAGCCGTTCTATTGAAGATGCCTTGCGAAGAAAAGATATTCCTTACCGAATTTATGGTGGTTTGTCTTTCTACCAAAGAAAAGAAATCAAAGATATTTTGGCGTATTTACGGCTAATTGTCAATCCTAAAGATGAAGAATCTCTGAAGCGAGTCATTAATTATCCTTCCAGAGGAATTGGCCAAACCACGATGGACAAACTGACTTTAGCTGCCAATCACTACAAAAGAACGATTTTTGAAATCATTGAAAATCTTGAGAAAATCGATTTGAAAATCAATCGTGGGACGCAAACCAAATTGCGGAATTTTGTGAATATGATAAAAAGTTTTCAAGTTCAAAATCAGAATTTGAATGCTTTGGAAATCACAGACTTAGTTACCAAAAAAACCGGTTTGCTCACTGAATTCAAAAAAGACGGCTCGCCAGAAGGCATCGCCAGAATTGAAAACATCGAAGAATTACTAAACGGAATCAGTGATTTTGTAGAAGGACAAAAAGAGTTGGTCGACTACAACGGCACTTTAAATGAATTTCTGGAAGATGTCGCTTTAGCAACATCTTTGGACAAGGAAACCGCAGACGAAGATCGCGTGGCATTGATGACGATTCACTTAGCAAAAGGTTTGGAGTTTCCATACATTTATATCGTTGGTTTGGAGGAAGATTTATTTCCTTCAGCCATGAGTATGAATACGCGTTCTGAACTTGAAGAAGAACGCCGTTTGTTTTATGTCGCACTTACCCGAGCTGAAAAAGAAGCATATCTCACCTACGTTTTATCGAGATACCGTTGGGGAAAACTTATCGATGCTGAACCTAGCCGTTTCATTGATGAAATTGATGAAAAATATTTGGATTTTATGATTCCTAAGGACGATTATCAATATAAATCTTTAATCGACAAAGATATTTTTGATGACGTCGACAAAAGTAAACTCCGACAAAACAAACCAAAAAATGGCACACCACCTCCAAGTCACAAACCAACCGAAAAACAACTCAAACGCCTCAGAAAAGTAAAACCTGAAGGCGAACCTGTGACCAAAAGAGCGGAACCAGTTCAGTTGAATGCTGGGCAAATGGTAGAACATACCAGATTTGGAAAAGGCAAAGTCATAGAAGTTTCTGGCGCAGGCATGGACAAAAAAGCCAGCATTAATTTTGAAAATGGCGGTTTAAAAAATTTAATTCTAAAATTTGCTAAACTTAAAATTCTAGATTAAAATGCTATCGGTTACAAAACTCATTATTGCATTACTATCTATTTTCAGCATCATTTTGCTGTCGGCTACTTTTTTTCTCCCAGAAGATTCAGAAGTCAACAAATTGATTCATTATTACGATTTTGGACTTTGTGCCGTATTCCTTTATGATTTTTTCCAACAGCTTCGCAAACGCAAAAAGAAATGGCGGTACTTTCTGACCTACGGATGGTTGGATTTGCTATCTTCTATTCCAGTGGTTGCAGAATTTAGATATGTTCGGGTGTTGAGGATTTTTAGAATTCTCAGGATTGTTAAATCTTTCCGCATGCTTTACAAATTTATTTTAACCAACAAAAAGGCAAGTATGTATGGCTTCATCGTTTTTGCAGCCAGTGTAATTTTAGTCCTATCCTCCACCCTAGTTTTATATTTTGAACAAGATGTTGGCAACATCAAAACTGCTGAAGATGCAATGTGGTGGAGCTACGTCACCATTACAACAGTTGGTTACGGCGACTATTATCCAGTCACTAATATTGGGAAAGTTATTTCCAGCATACTTATTCTAAATGGAATCGCCATATTTGGTGCTATTGTCTCTTACATCACAGGAAAAGTGAATAGCATCAAAGAAAAATCAGATTTGAGTTGATTTTTTTGTAATTTTATTTGAATAATCAAATCTTAGAAATTATGGCAGAATTAATTAAAATTTACGAAGAAAATCCTTCAGAAAAAGACTTAAAACGCATTGCTAAAATACTGAAAGACGGCGGTTTGGTTATTTATCCAACCGACACGGTTTATGGTTTAGGCTGCGACATCAACAACAATAAAGCTTTGGAAAAAATTGCACGAATCAAAGGCGTAAAATTGGAAAAAGCCAACTTTTCATTCATTTGTGAAGATTTAAGCAACTTATCTGAATACGTTTCACAAATTAATTCAGCTACATTCAAAATTTTAAAACGAAATTTACCTGGACCTTATACTTTTATTTTACCTGGTAATAATAATTTACCGTCCGTTTTTAAGAAGAAAAAAACAGTTGGAATTCGTGTTCCCAACAATAAAATCGCTCAAGGTTTAGTTGCGCATTTAGGAAACCCGATTATTTCCACATCTATTCGTGATGAAGACGACGTGATAGAATACACGACTGACCCAGAACTGATTAAAGAAAAATGGGACAAACTCGTCGATGTAGTAATTGATGGTGGTTATGGTGATAACAATCCATCTACAGTTATTGACCTAACACAACCTGACCCAGAATTAATTAGAGAAGGCAAAGGAAATATTGAAATATAATTACTTAATAAATTTTAAAATAAAAAGCGCAATTTCTCTTGGGAAGTTGCGCTTTTTAAAATATTACATTTTGACTTTTTTTAGTCCAAAGTTGGTTGGTCAACATAAGGTCGTGACTCGCGATTGGCGATTTCCCAAGCGGTAAAAAATATCAGTTTGGCACGCTTTTCCAACAAATCATATTGAATTTTATCCGGCGTATCTGTCGCCTGATGATAATCTTCGTGCACGCCGTTGAAATAAAAAATCACAGGAATATCGTGTTTTGCAAAATTGTAATGGTCACTTCTGTAGTAAAAACGATTGGGATCGTCTTCAGCATTATATTTGTAATCCAAATTTAAGTTCACATACTGTTCATTAGCATCTTCAGATATTTCGTGAAGTTCTGTACTCAACTTGTCACTACCTATCAAATAGATGTAATTTTCATTATCTTCATGCGCTTCATCCACACGACCAATCATGTCTATATTGAGATTGGCAACGGTATTTTCCAATGGAAAAATAGGATTTTCAGAATAATACTTCGATCCCAAAAGTCCTTTTTCTTCTGCTGTGACATGTAAAAAAACTATGGAACGTTTTGGTCTGTAACCATCCAAAGCTGCTTTTTGAAAAGCTTCAGCAATCTCCATAATTGCTACGGTTCCCGATCCATCGTCGTCCGCACCATTATAAATCTTACCATTTTTGATACCAATATGGTCATAATGTGAAGTCAAAATCAGATATTCATCAGGGATTTCACTGCCTCTGATAATTGAAATCACGTTTTCACTGTCTTTAAATTTTCCTTCAAAATAATCTGAAGTTATGGTTTGAAAATAAGGATTTCCTTCTTCGGAAGCACCATCAATATTCAAGCTGCTGTAATAATTTTTCAGGTATTCTGAAGCTTTCTTTTGGCCAGGTTCACCGGTATCTCGTCCTTCAAACTCATCAGAGCTAAACGTGTACAAATAATCACTCAATTCATCTGAAGTGATTGTTTTTGAAAACTTATGGAGGTCAACTGTCGTGACATCATTTTTTTGAGACTTACAGCCCAAAACAACATAAAATGCTAAAATAAAAGTAAAAAAACGTTTCATAAATAATATTTTGGTCTAAAATAAACTTTATTATCAATTTTCTAAATGTATGTACGGTTTTTTTAAGCGGAAAAATACTAGTAGAAAAAATCTGACTAAAAATTGAAAAAACATTTTGAGAAATCAAAAAGCTTGCTATCTTTGCAATCGCAAAAAGCACTATCCTTTTTGAGTTTGGAGAAATGGCAGAGTGGTCGTCCCGAAGCTTCGGGAGCAGCAGTCTTAAAAAGACAAACACTCTCTTATTGATAAATTGGAGAAATGGCAGAGTGGTCGAATGCGGCAGTCTTGAAAACTGTTGAGGGTCACACCTCCGGGGGTTCGAATCCCTCTTTCTCCGCTGGAAGTCCTTCAAAAGACACTAAAAACCCTGTAAATCCTTGATTTACAGGGTTTTTCATTTTTTACCATATCATCTAATATCAAATAAATGCAATCTAAAAGGGGCCAATTCGGTGGAG
>JBHEPM010000047.1:0-3564 GCA_046260295.1 Psychroflexus sp. | reverse complement strand
CAAAAATTTCAAAATGATGGCTCGACTCATCAGAATTTTTGCGCTTAGCATTTTTATTGGACTCAATCTTTTTCTGATTGCAAGCACGCTTTTTGAAAATACAGATTCGGTGGCTGTAATTTTAGGCTTTGCTTTGTTAAGCGTTTTTATAGTCTTGGCTTACAATCAACATCGAAGTGCTGAAGATTCGCATTTGATTTCTGACTGTCAAGATGCCGTTTATGTTTGTATTGGCGGCGTGTTCACGTATTTCATCAACACAAGTTTTGATCTTAGCGCAGTCATTGCTGCAGGTTCAGTTGGTACGATTGCAGCATTTCTACCTGATATTTTTCCAAAGTCTAAAATCGCCAAAAGAGTACCCACGCCAGTTTATTGTGGTGCTTTCGTAGGAATGACCGCACCGGAAGTTGCCTCAGGTTATAGTTTTATCATTTTTGCGTCTCTATTGACTGGTATTTTATTTATCGCTTCCAAAAATATTCTTCAGGGATATGGCGGCAAACTCGGTACTTTGGCTTTTGGCGGCGTGGTTATCAGTACAATCTTAACTTATATAGTGTTATGACGGAAAGTTTAATCTATACAATAACAGGAATTATTTCCGCAGTTTTGACCTTTGTGTTGCATAACAAATATCATTTCAGCAATGTGAAAGCTTCTGCCCTGCCCGCTTTAATTTTAGGTTTAGGATTTTACTTCTGTCCCAACTTATTGAGCGCACCGCTAAATCAACAAATTCCGATTGTGTTTTTTGGCGCATCCTTTGCAGGCATGGCATCCGGACATATCGCCAAACACTACTTGGTCGTAGCCATTTCCGGAGCTATTTTTGCAATTGTGTACCAAAATAGCGCTGAATTTTTCGATGGTTTAGGTGGCACTTTGGGCGCAACAGCTTTTGTATCCATTATGGCAGCGGTTGGCGCATCCAGTTTGCTGAAAAACAAAAGATTCGGGAAACAAAACAAGTCAGAGAAACATTAAACTTAATATAGGTTTATGATTTTGTCTTTTAAACTCAAACCAAAAACTCACCGAATAATTTTCACATCGAAACCGGCTTTGAGTTTGCGTTTCATATTTTTGCTGGCTTGGTAATTAAGGCGGAAACTTTTGATATCGGATTTTTTCAAAGCATTTGGAGCCGATTTAGAATCTGAACGCAAACCGATTTTAAAACTTCCCAAATCGTCCAAATCCACTTTGTAACCCTGGGCAACCAAATCCATCACTTGGAAATTGAGTTGCGAAATACATGCCATCACATCAGCTTCAGTGAGCGTACAAGAGTCGCTAATACGTTTGCAAATGTGCTTCAAATCTACTTTTCCACGCATGTGCGATTGCAAAATATACACGTCATTGTCTTGTGTTGCACTGCCAATATTGTTTTTTCGTCGTGATGGAAACGCCTGTATCATAATTGATTGTTTTGAGTTATCTAATTTTTTATTAAATTTACATAAATATTTAGTACTGAGTATAAGTTACAAAAAAGAGTAGTCTTTCTATATAAAAAGACTACTCTTTTCATTTAAATAGACTAGTCTTTTTACGAAAAAGCCTTGGCATTTTTAAAATAACTTGCTGTGCTTTTTCTTTTATTCTCCTGTGGAAATAATTTTAAGTTGCTGTACTTGTTTCAACTTGATTGTTTTCAATATTAAAACATGCTAAAATAAAATCAGTGATTAATATTCAGAACTATATCGCTGGTAAGTATTTTGAATAGTGAATTATTCATAGTTTACTTTTTTGATGCCAGTATTTCATTTGTATAAATATGAAAGTGAATGTTTTTAAAAATAAAACAGTAGTTACTGAAACACCAAAAACAAACTTTTCACACCAAGAAAAAAACAAAACGCAATCACAATAACAGCGAGCACATTCTGAAGTTTTGAATTTTTGAAAGCTTTCATTATTTTAGAATTACTTAAAATCAAAAACAAGAATAACGCAACAAATGGCAGCAAAATCGCATTGCTAATCTGTGCCAATTCAATCAATCGAATCGGATTCAGATTGAAAGATGCAAAAAACACACCCAGAAGCAAAACTAAACGCCAGACCCATGGAAAGTAAAGTTTGCTTTTATCCGGAGTCCAACCCAAACAAGCTTTCAAAACATAAGCCGCTGCTAAAGCGGCAGTAATCGTGGATGTAATTCCAGCGGCAAAAAAACCAAATCCCAACAAATATTTGGCATAAGTGCCGTAAATGGGTGCTAAAGTTTTTGCCAAATCCAAAATAGAATTCAGTTGGTCTTGTTCTATGGTAGCAGCAGTAATCACCACACAAATAGATACCAATCCGCCCAAACCAACGCCAATAATGGTATCCCATCGGGCGAATTTCAGACTTTTAGCATCTTCCCATTTTTCCTGAACAATGGAGGAATGCAAAAATAAATTGTACGGCACTATGGTCGTCCCGATAATGGCCAAAATCGTCCACAGCGAATCTTTAGGAAAATCTGGAATTGATAATCCTTTTATTATACTGACTAAATCTGGTTTGGTAATTATTGCTGTTCCTACAAAAGATAAACTCATTAAAATCACCAAGCCAATCAAAATCTTTTCGATGTATTTGTAGGTGTTCAAATTCAGAATAAAAAAGCAAATTACGCCCAAAATCAATGGCATATAATTAAAACTAAAATCACCAAAATGAAGTCGGGTTTCGCCTGTAATTACTGAAATTCCCATGACTGCGCCGCTGATATTTCCAGCTTCATAAGCTGAATTTCCTAAAACAATTGCTAGAATGACGAGTGTGACGAGTAAATATTTTAAAAACGGATTTTGAAAATAGTTCCGCATCGCAGTGGCTAAATTCTGACGCAAGACCAAGCCTAGTCTAGCCGACATTTCCTGCAACAGCATGGTTGCCAAAATGGAAAACAACAACGCCCAAAGTAAATTATAACCAAATTTCAATCCTGCTAAAGTGCAAACCGTTATTGTTCCCGGGCCGATAAAAGCGGCGGCGACTAAAGTTCCGGGACCGATATTTTTGAAAATTGATTTCACTTTTAGGGTCTTTGGTCTAAAGCATACAAGGCAAAAGTACCCAACCAATGCGCGCCTTCATAAGAATCGCCAATCAGGTTTGGATAAGCTTTGACAAAATGCGCATCACCAAGTGTTTTCAAATGTTTGAGTTTCGGGGATGTTTCTGAAAGTTGATACAAATTCCAGGCTCGACTGAAATTCAAACCATCCAAATGCACCAATTTGCCATCTTCACGATCGCCGACTTTTGCCAATTCCATTGTAAAATTTCAGGTAAAAATTGATTCAACCAAGTTTCAAATTCTTGTTTTGGTAAAATTTTGGACATCAACCTCGCTTCTTCCAAGCAGGGCGACAAAAAATCATAGCCGCTTGGCTCCCATTCCAACGGGCAGTTTTTATCGTTCATATAGAAATCTTTGGCGCGTTGTTCTATGATATTCTGAAGTTCAGTTTTGTTGAAAACCAAAGCATAATCGTAAGTTAAATTCAATGCAAATGCGGTATTTGGATGTTCGCCAACACGAATTGGATAAACCAGTTT
>JBHEPM010000046.1:14579-14953 GCA_046260295.1 Psychroflexus sp. | reverse complement strand
CCGCCGAGTTTTATGACTTGAGTAAATTCTTTTGGTTGCCCAAAAATTTTAATAGTTCCGCCGGCAGTAACTTTAGCATCACATTTTTTGCTGGCAAAAATTTTAGCTTCCCCGCCATAACTAACCTTTACCTCTGTATTTTCGGACTCAACGGCTTTGCTGTCGTAAATTCCGCCAGAATTAATTCTAACTTCCTGAGAAATCACTTTCCCATAAAGGTTAAAAACACCTCCGGTCACAGCTTTCACCTTGAGATGTTCCAAATCGATTTCACCGGAAATCAAACTACCTTCTGAAGCGTTTAAGTCCAATGTTTTGCGACTAATTTTATTTTTGAATTCAATTTCAGCACCTTGGTTGGCATTGATTTTTGA
>JBHEPM010000046.1:5720-14510 GCA_046260295.1 Psychroflexus sp. | reverse complement strand
CATACAGGTTTTTGTCCCGGTCCAGGCAGACATCGTGGCAATACCGGAATACCGGTTGATCCTGTAGCATGAGTTTCAATTTTCCATTTTTGATTTTGATTTTCAAATCAGCACGATCTTTACCTTTTATTTCAATTTTACTTTCTGAAACATCAGTTTCAATTTCAACAGAAAGACCGTTGGAAATGCTAACTTCTTCGATGTTTTCTTGAATTTTTTCAATTCTGTTTTGTGCAAACATTGAATATGGAATTAAAAAAATTCCGATGATTGTAAAAATTATTTTTAAATACATTGATTTTGAATTAAGTAGAAATTGGATTTCAAAAATAATGTATTCTATGTTGTGTTGATTTTAAAATTTCGCCAAAACTGAAAATTCCTTTGTTTTCAGATGTTTCAGTATATTTGACGCAGAATTTATTTTATGACAATTCCCGAAGGCAAAAAAGTTTATTTTTCTAGTGATAATCATTTGGGCGCACCAAATCACGAGTCGAGTTTGGTACGTGAAAAAAAGTTTGTGGCTTGGTTAGATGAGATTAAAAAAGACGCACATGCCATTTTTCTTTTGGGTGATTTATTCGATTTTTGGTTTGAATATAAAGAAGTTGTCCCAAAAGGTTTTATAAGAACTTTGGGCAAATTGGCTGAAATTCGAGACAGCGGCATTGAAATTTACTTTTTTGTGGGCAATCACGATTTATGGATGAACGATTATTTTGAAAAAGAGCTGAATATTCCAGTTTTTCATAAACCACAAAGTTTTCAACTAAACGATAAAATATTTTTTATCGGTCACGGCGACGGACTTGGTCCTGGAGACAAAGGCTATAAACGCATGAAAAAAGTGTTCACCAATCCATTGTCAAAATGGCTATTCCGTTGGTTGCATCCAGATTTGGGTGTGCGTTTGGCAAGACATTTATCAGTAAAAAACAAACTGATTTCAGGCGATGAAGATGCAAAATTTTTGGGCGAAGACAACGAATGGTTGGTGCAATATGCCAAACGAAAATTGACGAAAAAACATTACGATTATTTCATTTTTGGCCACCGCCATTTGCCGATGAAAATTGAAGTTGGTAAAAGCGTATTTTACCACAATTTAGGCGATTGGATTTCGTATTTCACCTACGGCGTTTTCGATGGTGAAACTTTCGAACTTAAAACTTGGACATAAAAAAACCCGAGTATTTCGACCCAGGTTTTGTGTATAATTTATTGAAAAATTGTTTATTTCAAAGATTTAGATTCTGCACTGTTTTTGTCGCCATCCTCATCCTTAGACGCATCTTTGAATTCTTTGATTCCGCTGCCTAAACCACGCATCAATTCTGGTATTTTCTTTCCACCAAAAAGGAGCAAGATTGCAACGCCAATAATGACCCATTGCCAAGGACCAACCATTCCCATTATTACATTCAATATATTCATGACTAAAAATTTGTACAAAAATAATAATAAAAAACCAAACCAAAGGTTTATACAACTAAAACCTGCATAAATTAACTTTATTCTATCTTTGCAGAAGCACAATATATGGAATCATCAAAAGAAAACAAGCGCAAAGTCAAGCAAAAACTGCTTCACAAGTATCGTTTAGTCATCCTAAATGAAGATACTTTTGAAGAGCGCCTATCTTTCAAATTATCTCGACTCAATGTCATTTTGCTTGTGGTTTTTTCTTCGATTATTTTAATATCTGGAACCGCACTTTTGATTGCATTTACGCCAATTCGAGAATATATTCCCGGATATTCTTCCACCGCTTTGAAACAAAAAGCTACACGACTGACCATCACAGTAGATTCTTTAGAAAATGAGGTGCAAAAAAATGAAGTGTATTTCAAATCTATACGAAGAATGCTCACAGGAGATTTGGATTCCGTAAGTCGCCAAGAAATAGAAAATTTAGAACAAGTAAAACTTAAAGAATCTCAAACTATTGACTTGCAAGCGTCCAAGGAAGATTCTATTCTTCGTGCTGAAGTTGAACAAGAAGACAAATATAACTTATTAGAAAAAGCAACTTTTCAAGCCAATTTCACCTTATTTCCTCCTGTAGATGGCGAAATTTCTGAAGCTTACAATGCAGATGAAAAACATTACGCAGTTGATATTGTCACCAAAAAAGATGAACCTGTAAAAGCGACTGCAGATGGCACCGTGATTTTTTCAGAATGGACAGCAGAAACTGGCTATGTCATTATTATTGAACACAGTTTCGGTTTGATTTCTGTATACAAACACAACGATTCGCTGCTGAAAGCGCAAGGTGATTTGGTAAAAGCGGGTGAAGTTATTGCCATTGTTGGCAATACCGGAGAATTTTCCTACGGATCGCATTTGCATTTTGAACTTTGGGTGGACGGCTACCCGATCAATCCTGCCGATTATTTAAATTTTGAATAAAATATGTCTTTAAAATCTATAGCTGCAAAGATTTTTGCAAAAATCATAAAATTTAAAATTGATCAGTGGGCTGTAAAACCCCTTCAAACCCAACAAAAAGTATTTGAAAACCTGATCAAAACAGGGTCAAAAACGCTTTATGGTAAAGATTTTAATTTTGAAAAAATCACAGACTTTAAATCTTTTGCGGAACAACTACCAATTCAAGATTACGAAAGCTTAAAACCTTACATAGAAAAAGCCGTCAATGGCGAAAGTGACATTTTATGGCCGGGTAAACCGCTGTATTTTGCCAAAACTTCTGGCACAACTAGCGGCGCAAAATATATTCCGCTGACCAAAGATTCTATGCCAACCCATACCAATGCAGCAAGAAATGCCATTTTGTGTTACATTGCAGAAACAGGAAATGCAGATTTTGTGGACGGCAAAATGATTTTTTTGCAGGGTAGTCCTAAGTTGAATAAGAAAAACGGCATTTATTTTGGACGATTGTCGGGGATTGTTGCGCATTTTGTGCCAAACTATTTACAACAAAACCGAATGCCAAGTTGGAAAACCAATTCTATTGAAGATTGGGACCAAAAATTGAAAGCCGTTGTTGAGGAAACTTACAAAGAAAATATGACACTCATCAGCGGAATTCCATCTTGGGTTCAGATTTATTTTGAAAAATTAAAAGAAAAAACCGGAAAACAAATTGCAGAATTATTTCCGAATTTTCAACTTTTCATTTACGGTGGCGTTAATTACGAACCTTATCGCGCCAAATTTGAAAACCTCATCGGAAAATCGGTAGATAGTATTGAACTCTATCCGGCTTCAGAAGGTTTTTTTGCTTTTCAAGATTCACAAAAAGATAATGGAATGTTGTTGCAGTTGGATTCAGGAATTTTTTATGAATTCATTAAAACTTCAGAATTTTTTGAAGATAACCCTAAAGTTTACACCATTCAAAATGTTGAAAAAAACATCAATTATGTCATGATTGTGTCCACAACTGCTGGATTATGGCGTTACAATGTTGGCGATACGGTGATGTTCACCTCTTTGAAACCTTTTCGACTTCGAGTTTCTGGAAGAATCAAACATTTCACTTCTGCATTTGGTGAACACGTCATTGCACAAGAAGTTGAAATTGCGATTCAAAAAGCTTCAGAAGAATTTGAAGCACAAATCAACGAATTCACTGTGGCGCCACAAATTACGCCTAAAAATGGCTTGCCTTATCACGAATGGTTGATTGAATTTGAAAAAACACCCGAAGATTTAGAGAATTTCGCTTTGCGAATGGACGAATTGCTTCAAAAACAAAATTCTTATTATAAAGATTTGATTTCTGGAAACATGTTGCGAACACTTGTGATTACGGAAGTTTCCAAAAATGGATTTCAAAAATACATGAAATCTATTGGGAAATTGGGCGGACAAAATAAAGTACCACGATTATCTAACGACAGGAAAATAGCAGATGCTTTACACAAAATTATATCATAAATAATTACATTTACACTATGGTAGATCAACTAAATTTAGGCAGAAATAGAGCGCAGGAAAGTACAAACGCCATCGAACGAATGTACATCACAATGCGCCATCTTTTTATACGCGGATTTTACAAACCGATGGGCGTTTCCGGGGAAACTTTGCGAGAAGCTTTGCTAACTTTAAGACCGGAAATTTACGGTTCCATAGCCGAATCTAAAGTAGAATTGAACGGTTTGCAATACATTATTGAACGTTTACCGGAAGGCATCGATGAATGCAGTTACATCAATTTGACTAGCGACGAAGGTTATTCAAATTCTCATTTCAAACCCATTGTGCCGCCAAAACGTCGCAGAAATTGTTATCGCATCGACGATGAACAAATGAATATAGAAATCACTCGCGGTCGTTCTGAAATTTATGATATTCTAACGCATTTAACGTTTATGTTTATTGAATCTCATAAAATTATGCAAAATGTTGTAATTAATGAAAACGGTCAAACTTCAAGAGATTGGGAAAAACTGAGAAGCGCAGTCACACAAAAAGGACAACTC
The DNA here is from genome assembly GCA_046260295.1 of Psychroflexus sp. Classification (GTDB taxonomy): domain Bacteria; phylum Bacteroidota; class Bacteroidia; order Flavobacteriales; family Flavobacteriaceae; genus Psychroflexus. Next base: position 10,050 of record JBHEPM010000046.1, on the reverse strand, counting down.
AGCCAACAAGCCAAAGAAATTGCCATTACGCACACAGCCAATATTTTAGGCAGAACTTTTGCTGAAATTAATGCCGTTTACAACAGATTTTCAACAGAAAAAAATCCAGATAAATTTCTGCATATTATTTATAATTTAGGAAAATTAGCCATAAAAGAAGGTGTGCAAGGCGAAAAAAGAATCATCACCTTTAGTCCGGTAGTTCGCGAACGTTTAGGACATCATATTCATGGTGAAATTTGGGCTAATAAAATTAAGCAAACACTTTTCAAACACAATTTGATGGACAGGAAACTTCACATCATCAGTGCGAACATGCACAGTGTAATGAATACTTTGTACGCATCTTTATCGCTTCCGAAAATGTGCGAAGAAAAATCCAAATTTCAGGTTTACGAAGCTTTAAGTAGTGCAACCAATCAGAAGTTAAGAGAAACTGTAACCGAAAAAGCCTTGTCACAAGGCATGATTTCTATTGAAGATGAAAGTGGAACAAACATAGACGTTCAGATTTTCGATTTGGCAAAACTGAATCATCCTGAAGAAAAATTTAAACTGAAAACCAAAGATGCGCCTGTCATCATTGTGATGGATTATGCTTTTGGCGAACAAGCTTATGAAACTATAGATGAACTTTTGAAACCTTACAAGAAAGATGATGAGCAAGTTTTTATGAATGTCGATTCTATTTCAATCATGGGAAAAGCCGGAATTTTGCAAGGCGGTAAAGGCGATTTAATGATTCCCGACGCCCATTTATTTGAAGGCACGGCAGACAATTATCCATTTCAAAATGAATTGAAAAAAGACCAATTTGAAGGTGAAGGTTTACAAGTTTTTGACGGTTCTATGGTTACAGTTTTGGGAACTTCACTTCAAAATAAAGATCTGTTGAAATTTTTCCACGATTCCACTTGGAATGTCATCGGATTAGAAATGGAAGGCGCACATTATCAAAAAGCCATTCAAGCCGCTTCTAAATTGCGCGGAAACATCAACTCCGAAGTGAAAGTAAGATACGCATATTATGCTAGTGATAATCCTTTAGAAACTGGAAGTACACTGGCTTCTGGCGGACTTGGCACAACTGGTGTAAAACCAACTTATTTAATTACAGAAAAAATTCTTGAACAGATTTTTAACGACGCTAGAAACTAACATCTCTAAATAAAAAACAATGCAAAATATTCTTGTCACAGGCGGAGCCGGATTTATCGGGTCAAATTTTATCAATCATTTTGTACCACAAAACAAATATCACTTTGTCAATTTGGATTTGCTGACTTATGCTGGCGATCTCGATAATATAGAAGTTTCTGACGCTGAAAACTACACTTTTGTAGAAGGCGACATCTGCGACAAATCACTTTTAAAATCACTTTTCAAAAAATACAAATTCCAAAAAGTGATTCATTTTGCAGCAGAATCTCACGTAGACAATTCCATTTCCAATCCGGATGCTTTTATCAAAACCAACATAACAGGAACCTTCAATTTGTTGCACGAAGCTTATCAATTGTGGATGTCTGAACCATTTCAATTCAACACTGAATTCAAAAACGCCAGATTTTTACACATTTCTACAGATGAAGTTTATGGCACTTTAGAAGACGACGAAAGTTTGTTTACAGAAGAAACATCTTACGCACCAAACAGTCCTTACAGCGCTTCCAAAGCATCTTCAGATTTTATTGTTCGCAGTTTTTTTCACACCTATGGCATGCCAGTCGTGACGACCAATTGCTCCAATAATTACGGACCGCATCAGCATGACGAAAAACTGATTCCAACGATAATTAGAAAAGCCATCAATGGCGAAGACATTCCGATTTATGGCGATGGCAAAAATATTCGTGATTGGTTATATGTTTTAGACCATTGCAAAGGAATTCATTTGGCAGTTCACGAGGGAAAAATTGGTGAAACCTACAATATTGGTGGGAAAAATGAAAGGAACAATTTGTACATCGCGCATAAAATTTGCGAAATTCTAGACGAATTGAAACCCGTAAATTCAACTTATAAAGATCAAATCTCTTTCGTGAAAGATCGTCCAGGACACGATTTCAGATATGCCATTGACGCTAGCAAAATAGAAAATAATTTGGGTTGGAAAGCCGATGAAAACTTTGAAAGCGGAATTAAAAAAACCGTGGAATGGTATTTGAAAAAATACGAAAAATAAAATTGTAAAAACGAGAAAAGAAAACGATGACGATAGAACAGACCAACTTAAAAGATTGCTTTATTGTAAAACCCCGTGTATTTAAAGACGAAAGAGGCAGTTTTTTTGAAACATTCAATAAAAAAGATTTCAAAGTAGCGACCAATTTAGAAATCAACTTTGTTCAGGATAACCAATCGGTTTCACAATATGGCACTATTCGTGGACTTCATTTTCAAGTTGGAGATTTTGCACAAGCAAAGCTCATCAGAGTTGCCAAAGGCGAAGTTTTGGACATTGTTGTGGATATGCGACCAGATTCTGAAACTTATTTGAAACATTTCAGTTGTGTGCTCAACGATGAAAACAATTATCAACTTTTTGTACCACGCGGATTTGCCCACGGATTTGCCACTTTATCTGAAGAAGCCATTTTTGTGTACAAATGCGATAATTTTTACGATAAAACCTCCGAGCGTGGTATTTTATATAACGATTCACAGTTAAATTTGGACTGGAAAATTCCAAAAGACCAACAAATTATTTCAGAAAAAGACCAAAACCAACCAAGTTTAGAAACGTATTTGAAACAATGAAAGTTTTAGTCACCGGAGCCAACGGACAACTTGGGCAATGTTTGCAAAAACACGCCAAATCGATTTCAGATATTCAGTTTTTATTTGAAAATCGTTCAACTTTAGATGTTTCTTCCAAAACTGAAGTCGATGACTTTTTCAAAAAACACAAACCCGATTTTTGTGTGAATTGTGCAGCTTATACAAATGTTGAACACGCTGAAACTGAAACCGAAATCGCTTTTGAAATCAATGCTGAAGCGGTGAAAATTTTAGCAGAAGCTTGCAAGAATTACCAAACGAAACTGATTCATATTTCCACAGATTATGTCTTTGACGGCACTTTGAATCGGCCTTATACAGAAACGGATTCTACAAAACCGATAAACATTTACGGAGCTTCAAAACTTCAAGGCGAAGATCATATTCAACAAACTTTAGCTGAATATTTCATCTTAAGAACCAGTTGGTTGTATTCAGAATTTGGACATAATTTTTTCAATACAATTTTAAAAAAGGCGAGTTCTGGAGATACGCTAAATATTACCACAGAACAAACTGGAACGCCTACAAATGCTAATGATTTGGCTGTTTTCATTTTAAAAATCATTCAAAATAGAAGTAAAAACTTTGGTTTGTATCATTTCAGTAATTTGGGCGAAGCCACTTGGTACGATTTTGCGAGATTGATTTTGGAAGAAAATAAACTAGTTGAAAAATCAAGTCTTAACGCCACTTTTTCCTATCCTACGAAAGCCAAGCGCCCAAAATTCAGTGTTTTGGACAAGTCTAAAATTCAACAAAATTTTGATTTTAAAATTCCACATTGGCGAGAAACTTTGGTGAATTTGTTGGAGGAAATACGATAGTTTGCTTTTAGGAATTGCGAAAAAGGAGCCAAGAAACACGACTCTAAGCGACTCAGGAAATTTGAAAGTTTGAACAATTTTGAATTCGCTTAAATCCAATTATACTGAGACATTTATTTTCATAATGAATAAAATTATGGCGTTTATTGGGCTTCTGAGGTTTCTTTTTGTTCCAATGGTTTCAAAACTTCTAAGGCACGATTAACAGAAGTGATTTTTTCAAAAGTCAACAACAATCGCAAGCCATTTCGGGTTTCTTTTTCTTTCATTTGGCAATTGCGCGGATGCATTTGCACGTATTGCAAAACTTCTCTGAATCGTTTGGATTGATAAAAATCTGATTGTTGATTGGATAAGAAATAACCAATCATTTTCGCTTTTTTCAAAACAATTTTTTCGAGACCAATACTAGCGGCAATCCATTTCAAACGCACGCTATTTAGCAAATCTTCAGCTTCTTGAGGCAATTCTCCGAAACGGTCAAGAAGTTCTTTTTCGAAAGTCAAAAGTTCTTTTTCGTCTTTTACTTCATTGAGTTTGGTGTAGAGATTCAAACGTTCTTTGATGCTGTTGATGTAATGATCTGGGAAAAGAATTTCAAAATCTGTGTCGATTTGCGCATCCTTTACATAAACTTTATCGGCTTCATCTTCATCGTTTTGGTAGACCGTTTTAAACTCGTTTTCTTTCAACTCTTCAATAGCTTCATTCAGAATTTTTTG
>JBHEPM010000046.1:0-5710 GCA_046260295.1 Psychroflexus sp. | reverse complement strand
TCCAAATCTTTCATCGCAATATTGATGCCGCTGCCCAAATCTGAAAATTGTTCCAAAGCGGTAATTCGCTTTCTTGCATCGTCCGTCATTACAGTAAGTGGCGGCGTGATGAGGTAGCAAAAGGCTTTTTTGTTACTTCGCCCTACTCGACCGCGCATTTGATGCAAATCGGACATACCGAAATTATTGGCATTATTGATGAAAATCGTATTGGCGTTGGTAACGTCCAAACCGCTTTCAATAATCGTTGTAGACACCAAAACATCAAATTCGTTATTCATAAAACTCAACATCAGTTTTTCCAACTTTTTACCGTCCATTTGTCCGTGACCGATGCCGATTTTTGCATCTGGCACCAAACGTTGAATCAAGCCAGCAACTTCTTGTATATTTTCGATGCGATTATTGATGAAAAACACTTGTCCGCCACGTTGAATTTCATACGAAACGGCATCTCTAATTTGATCTTCAGAAAACCGAATCACATGCGTTTCTATAGGATAACGATTTGGTGGTGGCGTTTTGATGGTGGACAAATCTCTAGCAGCCATCAAACTGAACTGCAAGGTTCTAGGGATTGGCGTCGCTGTAAGCGTCAAAGTATCTACATTGGCTTTGATGGTTTTCAATTTGTCTTTGACAGACACGCCGAATTTTTGTTCTTCGTCGATAATGAGCAAGCCTAAATCTTTAAAATTTACGGCTTTATTTACCAATTGATGCGTTCCGATGACAATATCGACTTGTCCATTATCCAAGCCTTCTAGAACCGTTCTGCGTTCTTTGGCAGTTCGGAAACGGTTCAGATAATCCACTGTGACTGGAAATTCTTTCAATCTTTCAGAAAAAGTTTGATGATGCTGAAATGCTAGAATCGTCGTTGGTACTAAAATAGCGACTTGTTTGCCATTGTCAACAGCTTTGAAAGCGGCACGAATGGCAACTTCGGTTTTTCCAAAACCAACATCGCCACAGACCAGCCGATCCATGGGTTGTTCTTTTTCCATGTCTTCTTTCACCGCTTGCGTGGCAATACTTTGATCTGGCGTGTCTTCATATATAAATGAAGCTTCCAATTCATGTTGCAAATAAGAATCTGGCCCAAATTGAAAGCCTTTTTCCAAGCGGCGTTTCGCATATAATTTGATGAGGTCGAACGCAACTTTTTTGACTCGGGCTTTTGTTTTTTTCTTTAAATTTTTCCAAGCTTTACTGCCAAGTTTATAGACTTGTGGCGGTTTGCCGTCTTTGCCATTGAATTTGGAAATTTTGTGTAACGAATGAATGCTGAGGTACAAAATATCTCGATCACCGTAAACCAATTTCACCGCTTCTTGCTGTTTGCCTTCCACGTCAATTTTTTGGAGTCCGCCAAACTTTCCAATACCGTGATCGATATGCGTGACGTAGTCGCCAATTTCCAGACTGGTCAATTCTTTGAGCGTAATGGCTTGCTTTTTAGCATAACCGTTTTTCAGGTGAAATTTATGATAGCGGTCAAAAATTTGGTGATCAGTGTAACAAACAATTTTATTCAAATCATCTATAAAACCTTGATGCATGGACAAAACCAAAGTTTTGTAAGGCACGGTTTTATGTTCATTCAAAAGTCCGCTTTCTGGGTCAAAAATATCTTTGAAGCGTTTGGCTTGTTGTTCGCTGGTGCAACAAATATAATTTTTGTATCCCAGTTCATCATTTTTATTCAAGTCTTCAATTAGTAAATCGAATTTTTTATTGAAAGACGGTTGCGGTCTTGTAGGATAGTCAATTTTGATGGTAGATTTGAAGAAATTTTGCGTGCCAAATTCAACCAAGTGAAAATTGAGCATTTGGCGTTTTATATATTCACTTTGACAAAATAATTCTTCGGGTTTGCTGTGCTTAATGTCTTCAGACAATTCAGAAAAAGCGGTTTCTGCTTTGCCAAATAAATTGTCCAATGTGTTGGCAAGAAAATCCAAATTTTTAACAAAAACAACCGATTTTTTACTGATGTATTCCAAAAAAGTTTCTCGGACTTCATCAAGTTGTTTTTTTTCGACATTCGGCATGATGTCAATTTTCTTTTTCTGGTCAGTGGACAATTGCGTTTCAACATCAAAAGTTCTGATGCTGTCCACATCGTCGCCAAAAAATTCTATTCGGTAAGGCTCGTCATTACTGAATGAAAATACGTCTATAATGCCACCTCTGACTGAAAATTCGCCGGGTTCGGTTACAAAATCGACGCGTTTGAATTTGTATTCAAATAAGACTTCATTGACAAAATCTATGGACAATTCGTCATTGAGTTTGATTTTTAAAATGCTTTTGTCCAGTTCTTTTTTGGTCACTACTTTTTCAAAAAGCGCTTCGGGATAAGTGACAATTACAGAAGGTTTTTTTCTGGAATTGATGCGGTTCAGCACTTCGGCTCGCAACAATACATTAGCATTGTCAGTTTCTTCAATTTGGTAAGGTCTGCGGTAACTTCCAGGATAAAACAGTACATTTTTTTCGTCCAAAAGCTGCTCTAAATCGTTGAGGTGATAAGCGGCTTCTTCTTTGTCATTGAAAATTAAAAGAAATGGTTTTTCTGTTTTTTTGAAAACTTCAGCCTGCAAAAAAGACACTGCAGAACCGACCAATCCTTTGACGAAAATGGATTGCGCTTGGTCTGTTGAAATGGTTTCAACTAGTTTTTTTGTGGCTGCGTTGTTGGCAAACTGCTCTGTAATTGCTGTTTTTGTCATCGCGCGCAAAGATAGTAGAAAAAGCGGAAAAAAACTTGAAATTCATCACACGCCAATCAGATTTATGTGTCTTTTTGATTTTGTTTTTTGTCATAAAAATTTCTTCTGAAATTTCTTTTATCACGATCGAAACGTTTCTTTTTGTTGCGTTTGTTGTTCAAAAGGACTAATAAAAACAAAATGGCTAAGCCAACAATGACCAAAATAAATTGCATTTCTGGGGAAAGTTTCTCAAGCATAATTTAATTTTCCATAAAATTAAGTTTAAAATTTGATTTTGAAAATTATAAGCGAATTTTAAAGTTCTGTTTCACTTGTTCTGTTCTGAAAAATACAATTCCCCATCGAAAAGTATCAATCGTGACTTGCACTTCTGGATGGGTTTTAATGTATTTCCAAAAATTTTGCATGGCTTCAGAATTATAAATGCCCTCGAAGATAAAAACGGTGTCGTTGTGGTAATGTTTCAGTAGTTTTTGAAAATATTTTTGACAAGTTTCAGCATTTTCAAATTGATTGAAAAACACCAAATCGAATGTTTTTGCTTTTGGAATTTGCGATAAATATTCTGAAGATTCCTGCTGAATAATCTTGATATTTTGAAAGTTTTCAAGATTCATAATTTCATTTAAATCATTGATTTTAGTAACTTCAGAAGCAGCTAAACCCATTGTGAAACTTAGTATTCCAGACGAAGATCCAATTTCTAAAGTTGAATTTATTTTTAAATAATTCACCAGCCGAAATAAAAATTTCAAGCGTTTGAAACTCGGTGTTTTTGTGGACTTTGGCAGTGATTTTTTTAGTTCTAAAATGTCTTTATAAACATCGTATTTTGTTTTATCATAAAAACATTCAGTAATCAATTTATACACAAATGGCGAGTGAATGCCATGTTGATTTTTGGAAGAGAAAAGGAATTTTATGTAATCAAGACTTGCCATATTTCATTATTTACACCAAAAACTGATTTTTGTCATTAATTTGAAATCTACACTTGTTTATTTTTGATAAAAATTTAATGATGATGACACTTCAAACTTTATTTGTAAATTGGTCTAATGGGGCTTTTATCATGACCATTGTTTTTGGATTGGTAATTTTGGGTTTAGTAGCCGCTGTTTTGATTTTCATCAACAATGCTTCAAAAAAAGACCGAAAACGCAGGGAAGACAATCAAGATTAAACTAGTTTTCATTTTTTATGGACAATTCAAACCATTCTTCTGTCTTGGTGTCTATGTCTTGTTGAATATCTTGTAATTGTATGGTTTTTTCTTTGATTTCTTCTGGTGACAAATCTTTCAAAAATTCTGCTTCCAAATCCGCCTTTTGTTTTTCTAAATTCTTAATATCCTTCTCTAGTTTTTTATAAACTTTTTGCTCATTGTAACTGAGTTTATTGCTTTGTTCAGTTTTTTGTTTTGGCTTTTCCTCAGGTTTAACTTTGTCTTTTTGATCGTAGTTTTGAGAATCTTCTAGCGATTTCAACTCTCTGTAATCTGAATAATTTCCAGGGAAATCTTTAATTCCACCTTCACCAAATACGAACAAATGATCCACGATTTTATCCATAAAATAACGGTCGTGACTCACTACAATCAAGCAGCCAGGAAAGTCCAATAAGAAATTTTCCAAAACATTAAGCGTAACAATATCCAAATCGTTGGTCGGCTCATCCAGAATCAACAAATTCGGATTTTGAATTAAAACTGTACACAAATACAATCGTTTTTTCTCGCCTCCACTGAGTTTTTCCACAAAATCATATTGCTTTTTGCGATCGAATAAAAATTTCTCCAAAAGTTGTTGGGCAGAAATTTGTCTTCCTTTGGCAAGTGGAATGTAATCGCCGTAATCGCGAATGACTTCGATCACTTTTTGTCCTTCTTTCGCTTCAATGCCGCCTTGCGTGTAATAACCGAATTTTAAAGTTTCGCCATGCACAACTTTGCCTTGGTCCGGCTGAATATTGCCAGTAAGAATATTTAAAAAAGTCGATTTTCCAGAGCCGTTTTTCCCAATAATTCCAATGCGTTCTTGCTTTTTGAAATTGTAACTAAAACCTTCAAACAATTGGTTATTTTCAAAAGATTTGGAAACTTGGTGCATTTCAACAACTTTAGAACCCAAACGTTCCATATTGATTTCCAATTCCACTTTGTGGTCTTTTCTTCTTTGGCTAGCACGGGCTTTTACATCGCCAAAACTTTCTATTCTAGATTTAGATTTGGTCGTTCTGGCTTTGGGTTGACGGCGCATCCAGTCCAATTCCTTTTTATAAAGTTGTTTAGCTTTGGCTGTTGTGGAAGCTTCAATTTCCATTCTTTCCGCCCGTTTTTCAACATAATAGCTGTAGTTTCCTTTGTAATTATACAAAGTTTTGTCTTCCAATTCAATAATATGATTGCAAACGCGATCCAGAAAATACCGGTCGTGTGTGACCATAAACAAAGTCAGGTTTTCACTTTTCAGAAATTCTTCCAGCCATTCTATCATTTCCAAATCCAAATGGTTGGTCGGTTCGTCCAGAATCAGCAAATCTGGCTTGTCTAATAACAGATTTGCCAAAGCCAAACGTTTTTTCTGTCCACCAGACAAATCGCTCACCTTTTTGGATAAATCATCCAATTTCAATTTAGAAAGAATTTGTTGGTAAGTGGTTTCAAAATCCCAAGCCTGTTTGGCTTCCATTTGGTCAAATGCCGCTTGATAAGCTTCAGAATTATCAGGATTTTGAAGTGCTTTTTCGTAAGCATTGATAATTCTCAAAACTTCATTATCAGAAGACAAAATAGTTTCTTCAATACTCAAACTCGGTTCCAGATTCGGTTCTTGTGACAAAAAACCAACTTTTACGCCTTTTCTGTACACCACTTGACCGTTGTCTGGCGCATCTTTGCCGGCAATAATGTCCAACAAAGTTGTTTTGCCGGTGCCATTTTTGGCGATTAAAGCTATTTTTTGACCTTGACT
>JBHEPM010000045.1:0-15124 GCA_046260295.1 Psychroflexus sp. | reverse complement strand
TTGCGTGTGTCCGCCACTTATTGTGATGCCCAAAAATGGAAATTTAGGTTTTGCCACATTTTTTTCGTCCATGAAATGAACCAAAAGATGCGCTTGCATATGGTTCACTTCTATCAATGGAATTTCCAGCGCCAAACTCAAAGATTTAGCAAAAGAACTGCCTACTAGCAGAGCGCCCATCAATCCCGGGCCTTTGGTAAATGCAATGGCTGAGAGTTGTTTTTTTGAAATTCCAGCATTTTCTATAGCTTGCTGAACCACTGGCACAATATGTTGTTGATGCGCTCTAGAAGCGAGTTCAGGCACCACGCCACCATATTTTTCGTGGACTTTTTGAGAAGCAATAATATTACTTAAAACTTTATCGTTCTTAAACACGGCTGCCGATGTGTCATCGCAGGAAGATTCTATGCCCAGAACATAAACGTCTTTGGAATTTGACATTATTTTGTTGATATTTCTAAAACTCAGACAAATCTAAATAAATTTGTTATTTAAAAAAATGCATTTGGGATTAGTATTTGATTTATCTTTGAAAAAGTCTCGCTGAACATTAAAAAACCACAGTTTATCAAAACAGTTTGGAACATCTTAAAAAAACTTTTTGTTGCAATATTTTTATTATTGTTACTCATTGTTTTGATTTTTTCTATTCCGCAGGTTCAGTCTTACTTTGCCAATAAACTTACCACCAATTTAAATGAAACTTATAATACCAAAATTTCGGTAGAAGGTATTAAAGTGAATTATAAAGGTCAAGTTGAATTGGAGAATGTTTTTATTCAAGATGACCATAACGATACCATTATTTACGCAAAATCTTTGTCAACTTCTCTGGTCAATTTATCTGAATTTTCCAACAATACGTACAATTTTTCAAATGCAGAATTCGAAGATTTAAAATTCAAATTGAAACAATACGAAGGTCAAGAAGATGATAGTTTTTCTACATTTCTCAACAAATTTGAAGATACAACGGCTGTGTCAAGACCATTTAAGTTGAATATTGACCGTATTATAGCCATAAATAGTCGTGTGATTATTGAAGATGAAAGCAAAGCAGAACCACGTACTTTCGATATTGATAAATTGGATTTCAATATTAGGGATTTTCAAATTGATGGTTCTGATGTAGATTTACAAGTTCAGCGCTTATCTGGAATTCTGCAAGAAGGTTTAGTAATTGACGATTTTACGACCAAATTCAATTATACGCGATCGTCCATGAGTTTTGAAAATGTTCAAATTGAAACACCAAATTCTGAACTCAAAGGAAAAATAGATTTGAGCTACAAACGCGAAGATTTGAAAGATTTTACAAATAAAGTTCAGATTGATGCCAATTTTCAAAACGCAAAAATTTCCAGTTCAGATTTACGTCGATTTTACGATGGCTTTGGCTATGGTCAAGATTTTGTTTTAAGTAGCGATTTCCGCGGCACTTTGAATAATTTAAAATTAGAAAACTTAAATCTTGAAGGCATTTCAAATAGTAAAATTGAAGGCGGAATTACTCTAAATAATATGTTTGGTGAGTCAAATTTTAACCTTGATGGCGAAAATTTCAGCATTACAACCAATTACGAAAATTTGGTAACATTATTGCCTAGAGATTTAGGCACTACTTTGCCAGAATATATTTCAAAGTTTGGCATGATGACTTTGTCTGGAAGTGCTAAGGTTTCAGAAAACGATTTGAGTACAAATATGTTGGCTTCTACTGAAATTGGTCGTGCAAATTTAAAAATTGATTTTCAAAACTTCACAAATTCCGATGCAGTGACATATCAGGGCGATTTGCGATTTGATAAGTTCAATATCAATCAATTTTTTTCTGAAAATATTCTTGGCAAAACTTCTTTCAACCTGAAAGTGGACGGCAAAGGTTTTACCCAAGAAGCTCTGGATACGCAGGTTTCAGGACAAATAAAATCTATTGAAATCAACGATTATAAATACAAAGACATAGAAATTAACGGAAATCTGAAAGCGCCTTATTTCAATGGAGATTTGAAGAGCAATGATCCCAATTTTTTGTTTGATTTCAAAGGTTTAGTCGACGCTTCAGGTGACCAAAACATTTACGACTTCGAAGCTGACATTGAGTATGCTGATCTTAAGTCTTTAAATATTGTAAAACGCGACAGTTTAGCAGATTTTAAAGGCAATATGAAAGTTGATTTGGTTGGCAATGACATTGACAAAATGCGGGGTGATATTGTGTTCAATAATTTTGAATACAACAACGAAATTGAAAAATTTAATTTTGAGGAGTTGCGAATTTCTTCAAAATTTGATAAAGAAATCCATACCATTACCATTAACAGTCCAGATATTATCAGCGGTAGTTTAGTTGGTGATTATAAAGTTTCTGAATTGCCAAAATTATTCACAAATGCAGTTGAAAACCTGTATTTCAGGTCTGAAGAAGCTGACAAAGACAATTACCAATACGTAGATTTCGACATTAATATTTACAATAAAATAGTTGAAGTTTTCTTCCCGGACATCAAGGTGGCGCCAAATACTTTTATGCGCGGAAGTATTGTTGCTGGCGAAAATGATTTTAAACTCAATTTCAAATCACCTTCCATTGGTGCTTTTGACAATAAATTTGAAAAAGTAAATATTCAAATTGACACCAAAAGTTCGCTTTACAACTCTTATGCTGAAATTGAAAAAATTAAAACTTCAACTTACGATATTTCAGATTTCAACATGATCAATGTGAATTTGAAAGATACACTTTTCGTCAGAACGGAGTTCAAGGGTGGCAAGCAAAACCAAGATAAATTCAATTTGAGTTTGTACCAAACCGCTAACGAAGATGACAAATCGACTTTTGGCTTCAAACGTTCCAGTATAGTATTTAAAGATAATTTATGGTTTATCAATAAAGATTCTGACAAGCGAAATAAAGTAAAAATTGAGCGAGGTTTTCAGAATTTTGAAATCGACTCAATTCTTTTGTCTCATCAAGACGAACTGATCAGACTGAATGGTAAGTTGAAAGATTCAACCTATAAAGATGTGAATCTCAAATTTGAAAAAGTAGATTTAGCGAAAATCACACCTGATATTGATAGCTTAACGGTTAATGGTGTTTTGGATGGCGATTTGCATATCTTTCAGAAAGATAAACTCTACAACCCTAATTTTGATGCCAAAATCAAAGATTTACAACTGAATAATCAAGATTATGGTCAGTTGAATTTATTAGCCGATGGCAATGAAGATTTGAGTAATTTTTCATTAAAAGCTTTGTTGCAAAAAGATGACAAAGAACTTTTCAAAGCTGAAGGCAACATTAAAAGCCGAAACCAAAATCAGTACTACGACTTGAATGTTGCTTTCGATGATTTCAATATTCTTCCATTCAGTGGTTTTGGTGAAGACGTGATTTCCAACATTCGCGGTTTGGTTTCAGGTAATGTTGATGTTTCCGGACGAATTAATAATCCTGAATTTGATGGTGAACTTAACTTAGATGAAGCCGGTTTGAATGTTCCGTATCTAAATATCGATTTTGATTTTGCTGAAAATTCTACAGTCAAATTCAACAAAAAGGAATTTATTTTTGATGATATAGAAATCACAGATACAAAATATAATACCAAAGGAATTTTGTCTGGGAATATTTCAAATCAAGCTTTTTCCAAATGGAATATGGATTTGAATATTGCTTCAGACAACCTTTTGGCACTCGACACTAAATTTGAAGATGGTTCGCTATATTATGGTACTGCGTTTATCGATGGAAGTGCTCAAATTTCTGGCCCAACCGATGAATTGGTAATTGATGTAGAAGCCAAAACGCAGAAAAATACAGTTTTTAAAATTCCACTGGATGATACTGAATCTTTAGGCGATAATTCATTTATTTATTTTTTAAGTCTGGAAGACAAAGAGAATCAAGATGAAGGAAATCTTAGAAGAATTCAGGATGTTAAAGGTTTGAGCATGAATTTCGATTTGGACATTACACGTGATGCCGAAGTAGAAATCGTTGTTGACCAAGTCAATGGCAGTAGTTTGAAAGGTCGTGGTGCTGGTACTTTATTGATAGAAATTAATACCAACGGAAAATTCAATATGTATGGTGATTTTGTAGCTTATGAAGGTGAATACAATTTTAAATATTCAGGTTTAGTGCAGAAAAAATTTCAAGTTGTTCCAGGTTCAAATTTAACATGGAATGGCGACCCAATACGCGCAAATATCGATGTGCAAGCAAAATATGAAACCGAAGCAAATCCATCGATATTACTGGAGAACCCAAGTGTAAATCGTGAAATTCCAGTAGAGGTGATGATAAATTTGAATGGACAAATCATTCAGCCCGATATTACTTTCGACTTGAATTATCCAAACCTTTCTTCAGTAGTCAAAAGTGAGTTGGAATATCGTGTTCAAGGCCGTGAAAACACAGAGTTGCAAGCTTTATCCTTGGTGACGCAAGGCACGTTTTACAGTCAGGCTGGATTTGGGCAAAACGCCATTACGGGAAATCTGATAGAGCGCGCCTCTGGAATAGTAGACGACATTATCACTGATGAAGACAACAAATTCAAATTAGGTTTGAATTACCAACAAAACGACCGAACACTCAATCAAAATAATATGGCAGATCGTGTTGGTTTATCCATAAAAACGCAAATTAGCGAACGAATTTTAATCAATGGAAAATTCGGTGTTCCGGTCGGTGGCGTCACAGAATCCGTGATTTTTGGCGATGTAGAAGTTAATTTCCTACTTAACGAAACCGGGAGTTTGCGTGCCAATGTTTTCAATAGAGAAAGTGATATCCAATTCATCGGTGAGGAATTGGGCTACACTCAAGGCGTCGGTTTGACTTATACAGTAGACTTTGATACTTTTAAGGAATTGATTAATAAAATCTTAAATAAGGAATTTGAAAAGAAAGATAAAGGTCGGGAAGAAGAGGAGCAGAAAGCAGAACCTTCCAAACAACCAGATTACATTGTTTTTCCAAATGAAAAAAAGGGTTTTGACTAAACTGAATTTGAAATTTGAAGTTTAAATTAGAGTTGTAGAATTGAATGATATTTTCACATCAAAATATTTCTTTTCGATGTGAAATTTTTATTTAAATCTTAGTTTCAAAAATTAGATCAACTCAGAATTTTTTTTCAATATCTCACAATAACACCAATAGAAATTACAGAAATCATTGTTGCAATTATCGAAAGCATAAAATCTTTATAAATAAAATATCCTGTTGCAAATAAAGCTGAATACACTCCGGAAATCCCAAATACAAATCCGATAATTTTATATTTGAAATTGTGAAATTTATCGCCATGATCAAAGACTTTTTGTTCAAATTTATAAAGTGTTTCATCGTCTGTAGGTTTGGTACAAAAACTCACTGTTACCCAAATAATAGTAGTGATAAAAACCCCAATTACCAGTTCTAGATGAGATTCCAGTTGCCACCAATTTTGTTTTTTTCCAATAAAAAACACCAATGCAATAATAAAAGAAGATAACATGGCAGCAATTTCACTATATGGATTGATTTTGTACCAAAACCATCTTAGAATGAACAACAAACCTGTACCTGCACCAATTTGTAAAAGCAAATTGAAAGCATCTCTAGCCTCATCTAAAACTAAAGCTAACAAAGCAGCACAAACCATCATTAATAAGATGGACAATCGACCTGTCAATACCTTTTGAAATTCTGTGGCATTTGGTTTCAAAAATCTGACAAAAAAATCATTGACCACATAACTGCTGCCCCAATTCAAATGAGTTGAAATGGTACTCATAAAAGCTGCAATCAGAGAAGTGACGACCAAACCTAACAAACCAGAAGGCAAATAGGAAAGCATGGCTGCATAGGCCAAATCATGTTTGATAAAATTTTTACTTAAATCTGGGAAAGCTTCCGCTAAACTTGCTAAATCTGGAAAAATTATTAAGGATGCCAAACCAATCACAATCCAAGGCCAAGGTCGGACAGCATAATGAACCACAGTAAACAGCAAAGTTGCCAGAGTCGCGTGTTTTGTGTTTTTTGCGGCTAACATTCTTTGGACAATATAACCGCCACCGCCTGGCTCTGCACCTGGGTACCAGACGCTCCACCACTGAACTGCTAGAGGAATTACCAACAGCGGAACATAAATTTCAGGTTTTGAAAAATCTGGGAAAATGGAAGTTTTTCCTTCAATTTCAACGCTTGCTAGCAAATTTTCCAAACCACCAATTTCAGGCATATTGACAATATAAATCGTTGCCCAAATACTTCCTGTGATTGCTATGGCAAATTGAACAAAATCTGTAATAATAACACCTTTCAGACCGCCAAGCATAGAATATAAAACTGTCACAGAACAAGAAATCACCAAAGATTCAACTGCGGAAAAATTGAACATAACGTGACCTATTTTGATGGCTGCCAAACAAACCGTAGCCATAATCACAATATTGAAAAATACACCTAAATACAAAGCACGAAAGCCACGAAGGAATGCAGCACTTTTACCATTATAGCGTAGCTCATAAAATTCTAAATCTGTAGAAATTTCGCTCTTTCGCCAAAGTTTGGCATAAAAAAATACAGTTAGCATACCTGTCAATAAAAAACTCCACCAAATCCAGTTACCATAGACACCGTCATTTCTAACAATTCCAGCTACCAATCCTGGTGTATCAGCAGCGAAAGTTGTGGCAACCATAGAAATTCCCAAAAGCCACCAAGACATGTTTCTGCCAGAAAGAAAGAAATTTTTAGCACTTCGACCACTCTTTCTGGAAACTATAATCCCAATCGCTAGACTAAGGACAAAAAAGCCAATAATGATAAGCCAATCCCAAGTGCTAAGAACCATAGATTTAGATGTTTTCTACAGCGATTAAACTGATTTCTACATTTGCATTTTTAGGCAATTTTGCAACCTGAACTGTTTCTCTAGCTGGCGCATCTTCCTCATTAAAATATGAAGCGTAAACCTCGTTTATTTTAGAAAAATTATTCATATCTGAAATGAAAATGGATACTTTGATGACATTTTCAAAACTGAATTCTGCTGCTTTTAAAATAGCTTTTAGATTTTGCATGACAAGTTTGGTTTCAGATTCAATATTCTCGAATTCTGTCAGTCCAGTTTCAGGGTTGATGGCAATTTGACCAGAAGTGTACAAAAAACCTTGACTCAAAATGGCTTGATTGTACGGCCCAATTGGTGATGGTGCATTTTCAGAATTGATTATTTTCTTCATAATTACTGTCTTAAAGTTCGGTCGCGTTCTCTGTTTTTGTCGTATTTAATATCTTGTAAAATAGATGATTTTATCCCTATAAAGAAGAACCATGATTTTCTAGTTCCAAATGGCGTCCAGTTGAAACTCATTTGCCAACTTTTCAAATCACGCATAAATCTCAATTGTGTAAATGTAAAGCCTTTATTTTTTATATCGTAACCAGAAGAAATACCTACATTCCAACTTGGCGATAATTCTACGTCTCCAGAAAACATAAGCGAATGCGAAGAAATTTCATTTTCTCTGGCATTGTTGCTGTAAGTCATTGTGTAGGAAAGGTTCAGGTTCCATGGAATTTTATAATTGTAGCGTTCATTGTCGTCAGTAACTGGTTCATCGTCGTCAGTATTCCGTCGATTCATGGGTTCACTTGTGCCAAAGAGATTGTCGTCTCTACCACCATTTCTAAAGGTTTCGCTACCAAGATCGTCTTCATCCTCTTCTTGGTCGTCATCATCACTTTTTTCGAAATCTTTATTAGAAAACGAATAGCTGAAACTCATATTTCCTCGTGTAAGTCTAAAAAGACTGCCGCCGTTATTAATATTGAGTTTGTCAATTCTTCGGTTGTTGCTGTTCAAGGCATAAGGGTCCAAAGTTCCTAAAAAATTGATACTTAGTTTATCCTGCACTACGGGCAGCGTTCCACGTAAACTTATGGGACTTAATTTGAGAGAGTCTGCAGCGAAATTATAATTAGCACTCACGCCTAAATTATTCAAAAGTTTAATTTTTTTGAAACGATCTTCGCCAGTCAAAGTCGAATCTTTTTTCTTGACTTTAGCTTCAAAATCGTTGGTTAAACTAAAAGACATACTGCTTGAAAAATCCTTATTTGGTGCACCATTCAAAGTCCCTTGAAATCTGGAATATTCTACGACTTCGTCTTCTGCGCCAGCAATTCCAGTTCTAACGTATTCATCGTAATATTGATCAAAGCCTGGGTTGATATTATAAGATACAGAAGGACGCATCACATGCCTAATCGCTTTCACTTTTTTGTCATCGCCAAAATTGAACATTCCGTAAACTGTGGTTCCAACACCTGTGGAAAAATTATAAGTTCGGTAAGAATCGAAACCGTTCACAGTGTCTCTATCAACTTCTCTGAGTTGTTCATCGTAGCGTTGGTCAAAAGTTTTCATCGTCCAAACTTCTTCAAAATTTGTACTTGTTGTGACACTGAAATGATCAAAAATTTTAAAATTGGTTGATAATGGAATAGAGTGTCTGGCACCAATATCTGCGCCTTCAAGCATTCCTGGCTGAAAAAACAAAGAATCTGTGGTTTGAATTCTATTTTCGGCTCTTACATTATATTGTAAATTAATATTGTCAATAGCGCCTTGTTTTGTTCCAGTTTTTGGTTCGAATGGAAACACACGACCTATGCTAAATTGCATTGTTGGCAATGTCAGGTTTATAACTTCTGTGTTCGTGTTTTGATTGTGTGTTGCTGTCACGTTTAAATTCATATTTGGTTCGCCTTCGAAAGACTTTGAATATGAAATTGACGAGTTCAATGTATTATTTAGGAAATTACCGGTGTTATTTTGGTTTACAGATTGTTGGTAGTAGTCGCTAGAGCCTAAATTTACAGAAGCTGAAAATCGCGAACTCGGATTTGCTTTTTGGTCTTGATTATGAGTCCATCTAAAGTTGAAAACAGTAGTCTCGCTAAAATCTGGAAAACCACGTTCTTCCAGCAATAATTTTTCGTAGCGTAAAGCAAAATTTCCATTGAATCTGTAACGTTTTGCATAATTAGACTCCATTCGCAATCCATAACTACCATTGGTGTAATAATCACCCTGAAGTGCCATATCAACATAATCACTCAATGCTAGGTAGTATCCACCATTTTGTAGAAAAAATCCTCTGTTTTGATTTTCACCATACGATGGAATAATAAAACCGGAAGCTTGCTTGTCGGTCATTGGGAAAAAACCAAAAGGCAAACCCAGTGGCGTTGGTACATCTGCAATATACATATTGACCAATCCAGTCACAATTTTTTTGTCTGGGACAAACTTTATTTTTCGGGCAAAGAAGTAATAATCTGCATTATCGACATCTTCAGCAGTTGTAAATTTTGCATTTGCTGAATAATAAATAGAGTCGTTTTGTCTTTTAGAAACTTCACTTTTCACTCTGAAGCCGCCTTGTTCAGTTCTTGAATTATAAACCAAAGCCTTGCGTGTATCAAAATTGAAAGTCAAGCTATCTGGCTTTATTTCTTGTTGCCCTTGTGTGAACACTGGCATTTGTGTGTAAGTTCCAGTAGAATCTATAATTCCAGCAGCAAAAACTTCTTGATTTGCATTATCCATCACAATACGACCGGCTTGGATTTTCATATCACCATAGATAATTTGCGCTTTGTTGTACAAATACATCTTGTCTTCTTTTCTAGACAATCTTTTGTAATCTTCAGCTGTTGCTTTTACAATATCGGTCAAGGTTTCGTTTTTTACTTTCACTGAATCTTGCTGAATGGTGTCACCTATTGCAATTTTAGTAACTTGCGTGATAGAATCTATAGGGTTTTGTATCAAATAACCGAGGTCAGTGTCACCAGTTTTTTTTTCTTGAGCGTTTAGACTGAAGTTTGCAAACAGTCCAATCCAAAAAAGTATATGAAGTATATTTGTGCGCAATGCTTTTAGTACTATTTTTGTAAAAACGGCTTAGTTTTTGAAACCTCAAAATTACATTTTATTTTTATGCTAGCTAAAAAAGTTTCAATTATCATTAACAACATTATATATATGTCTTCCAAAAACTTCAGTTTGTGTTTTTTATTGTTTTTAAGTTTTGCTTTTTTCAATTCAGAACAGACGTATTCTCAATCCACTTCTTCCAAATTTAAGGTTGTTCTGGATGCTGGACATGGCGGTAAAGATTCCGGAAACACAGGAAATAATTATCTAGAAAAAGACATTGCGTTGAGTATTGTCCTTAAAGTCGGTAAAGAACTTGAAAAATATGAAGATATTGAAGTGATTTACACTCGTAAAAAAGATGTGTTCATTCCGTTACACAAACGCGCTGATATTGCCAACAAAGCCAAAGCCGATTTGTTTGTTTCTGTACATTGCAATGGTGTGAAAAATAGTTCTCCTTACGGCACAGAAACCTTTGTTTTAGGGCTTCACAGAAACAAAGATAATTTGGAAGTTGCAATGAAAGAGAACTCAGTTATCAAATTTGAAGAAGATTACGAGGTGAAATATGATGGTTTTGACCCAGAATCTCCAGAATCTTACATTGTGTTCAGTTTAACTCAAGAAGAATTTCTGGACCAAAGTATTTTATTGGCAGATTTTGTACAAAAAGAATTTACAAATGTTTTGAAAAGAAAAAATCGCGGTGTGAAACAAGCTGGTTTTCTTGTGTTGAGAGAAACCTACATGCCAAGTGTATTAGTTGAAACTGGTTTTCTAACCAACAAAAAAGAAGGTGCTTTTTTAAATTCAAAATCTGGTCAAGACAAACTGTCAGTAGCTATTATTGATGGCATCACAAATTACAAAAACACTATAAACATTAGCAATATTGAAGCTGAATTGGAAGAATATAGAGTAAGCACCGATGCTGTAGTTGAAGATTTTGACGATGTTGTTTTTAAAGTTCAGTTAGCAGCGAGTTCTAAAAAAATAGACCCAAGTCCTGAAAATTTTAAAAAATTATCACCTTTAAGTCGAAATTTAGAAAACGACTTGTACAAATATTATTTTGGCAAAACCAATAACTATATAGAAGCGCAAAACCTGAAAGATAAAGCTAAAGCTCAAGGCTATACTTCTGCATTTATTGTCGCTTTTAATTTGGATGCTAAAAAAATATCTATAAAAGAAGCTTTGAAAACCAAAGCAGATGAATAAGTCTCATCAAAGTTTATTACATTTGAACTAAAATTTATTCAGTTGAAAAAAGAACTACGAGCCGGAATTTTAGCTATTGTTGCTGTTGCTATGTTGATTTTTGGATATAACTTTCTGAAAGGCAATAATTTGTTTAATGATTCACGCGTATTTTATGCTGTCTATGATGATGTGGAGGGGCTTAGTGCATCTGCGCCAATCACCATCAACGGTTATCAGGTGGGGAAAGTTTCAGATATTAGCTTTCTTGATAACTCAGGCAAATTATTAGTCACTTTAAATGTTGATCATGATTTTGAATTTTCCAAAAGTAGCGAAGCCAAAATATATGGCGGTGGATTAATCGGTGGAAAAACCATGACCATTGTTCCAAATATGGACGATCAAGAAATGGCAGAATCTGGAGATACCTTAAAATCATCAGTAGACGAAGGTTTGATAGAGTTAGTCAATGAAAAATTGAGTCCACTGAAAGATAAAATCGAAAATGCCGTGGTAAGTATCGATACTTTGGTGTCTTCTGTGAATTTTATTTTAGATTCCGATACCAAATCTTCGGTCAAAACTTCTTTTGCAGAATTGAACGAAACTCTAATATCTTTAAATAATGCTTCACAAGAAATAGAAAAAATTGTTGGTTCTAACTCCGAAAATATAGATCAGACCATCACAAATTTTAAAAATACATCAGAAAATTTATCGAAAGTATCGGATACTTTATCACAAATTGAATTCAATAAAATTGTTTCCACAGCAGACGAAACTTTATTAAAATTCAAAAATATTAGCGAAAGATTAGAAGAAGGCGAAGGAAGTTTAGGGAAACTCCTCAAAGATGAACAACTTTACGACAATTTAGAAAGTTCCACGAAAGAATTAGAAGAATTGCTTCGTGACATTAAGGAAAACCCTAAACGTTATGTACATTTTTCAGTATTTGGAAAAAACAGCGTAAAATATAAAGATTCAGAATAAACTCACAGATGATGCAATATTTACCACAAATTATTTTCGTTTTAGCTTTAGCTTTTGCTGTTTGGTTTTTTATCAAAAATGTGAAAACTCTTTCGCGAAATGTTAATTTAGGAAAAGACGTTGATAGAAAAGACCAGAAAGATCTTCGTTTCAAGAAAATGATGCGTGTGGCACTAGGTCAATCTAAAATGGTGAAGCGTCCAATTGCTGGATTTTTACATGTGATTGTTTATGTAGGTTTTGTGATTATCAACATCGAAGTCTTAGAAATTATCATTGATGGTGTTTTAGGAACTCACCGAATATTTGCATTCCTTGGACCGGTTTATGACGTACTTATCGCCAGTTTTGAGGTTTTGGCTTTATTGGTTTTGGTCAGTGTTATTTTATTTTGGATACGTAGAAATGTTTTGAACATCAAAAGATTTTTGTCTAAAGAACTAAAAGGTTGGCCTAAAAATGACGCCAATTATATTTTGTATTTTGAAGTGGTTTTGATGGTTTTGTTTCTGACAATGAATGCCACAGATTATCAATTGCAACTCAATGGCGCCGCACATTATGCTAGCGAAGCAGGAATTTCAGGCGCATTCCCAATAAGTCAATACTTATTGCCGATTTTCGATCAAATGGGTAATTCTACATTAATTATTATCGAAAGGTCGGCGTGGTGGTTGCATATCATCGGTATTTTAATTTTCTTGAATTATTTATATTATTCCAAACACCTTCATATTTTATTGGCATTTCCTAACGTGTATTTTTCAAATTTGAATCCACAAGGAAAATTTAAAAACCTCGAAGCTGTTACTAACGAAGTGAAATTGATGATGGATCCAGATGCTGATCCATTCGCAGAACCTGAAGGCGGTGATGATGAAGATGTTCCTGAAAAATTTGGAGCGAGCGATGTTAAGGATTTAAACTGGTTTCAACTTCTGAGTGCTTATACTTGTACTGAATGTGGTCGTTGTACTTCAGAATGTCCTGCTAATCAAACTGGGAAAAAATTATCACCAAGAAAAATTATGATGGATACCCGAGATCGTCTGGAAGAAGTCGGGAAAAATATTGATAATAAAAAAGAAGACGATAGTAAACAATTGTTGGACGACTACATTACTAGAGAAGAACTTTGGGCTTGTACCACTTGCAACGCTTGTGTTGAAGCTTGCCCAGTTGGCATAGATCCATTATCTATTATTATGGATATGCGCCAGTATTTGGTTATGGAAGAAAGTGCTGCTCCGGCAGAACTCAACAACGCCATGTCGAATATAGAAAACAATGCTGCGCCATGGCCGTATAACCAACAAGATCGACTTAACTGGGCAACCGAAGAAGCTTAATCTTATGAAAAATCAACTTCAAAAAACACAAATTGAAGGCGAAAATGTAAGTCCTATTTTACCCGATGATGTCAAAAATTATTTGATTGACATCGATGGAACAATTACAGAGGATGTTCCAAATGAAGAATCTCACAGAATGGCAACCTGCGAACCATTTCTTGATGCATTGGAAACTTTAAATTCGTGGTATGAACAAGGTCATCAAATTTGTTTTTTTACTTCCAGAACTGAAGATCATAGAGCAGTAACTGAAATCTGGCTTGACAAACACGGATTTAAATATCATAATTTACTGATGGGAAAGCCAAGAGGTGGAAACTATCATTGGATAGATAATCACCTTGTGAAAGCCACAAGATATAGGGGAAAATTTACTGAATTGGTCGAAAAAAAGGTCACAATTCAAGTTTTTAAAGATTAATAAATATGAATGATACACTTAAAGTACCAACAATGGCATCATATCTGGCAGAAGGTAAACAACCCGAAGTATTGTTTTGGGTAGGCTGTGCCGGTAGTTTTGATGACAGAGCAAAAAAAATCACCAAAGCTTTTGTGAAAATTCTGAATAAAACCAATGTAGATTTTGCGGTTTTAGGAACTGAAGAAGGTTGTACTGGAGATCCTGCCAAACGTGCTGGAAATGAATTCTTGTTTCAAATGCAAGCCATGACAAATATTGAAGTGATGAATGCTTACGAAGTTAAGAAAATTGTCACCGCTTGCCCGCATTGTTTCAATACGATTAAAAATGAATACCCAAGTTTGGGTGGCGATTATAAAGTTTTGCACCACACGCAATTTTTAAAACAACTACTGAATGAAGGACGTTTGAAAGTTGAAGGTGGAAAATTTAAAGGAAAACGCATTACTTATCACGATCCATGTTATTTAGGACGTGCCAACAATGAATATGAAGCACCAAGAGATTTGCTAAGAAAACTCGAAGTAGAACTTATTGAAATGAAATCTTGCAAAGCCAAAGGACTTTGTTGTGGTGCAGGTGGCGCTCAAATGTTTAAAGACGCTGAAAAGGGCGACAAGGAAGTCAATATTCACCGGACAGAACAGGCAATGGAAACTAAACCAGAAGTCGTTGCTGCCGGATGTCCGTTTTGCAACACGATGATGACGGACGGTGTGAAAAATAAAGAAAAACAAGACGACATTGAAGTTTTGGATGTTGTGGAAATGATTGCAAATGCAGAAGATTTATAAATTATGGTTGTAGATTTTAATGATTTACCAGATGATGCTAGGGTTTGGATTTACCAAGCCAATAGAGGATTTAATGAAGAAGAAATTGTAGAATTTAGCCAAAGAATAACTGCTTTTTTACAAGAATGGACAGTTCATGGCAAAATGCTAAAAGCCGGATTTGAAATAAAATACAATCGTTTTATTGTACTTGGTTTAGACGAATCTCAAGCCAATGCCAGCGGTTGTTCCATTGATGCTTCTGTGCATTTTATTCAACAGTTAGAAAAAGAATATAATGTTGATTTACTTGATAAAATGAATGTTAGTTTTAAAAATGGCGATTATGTAGCTTACAAATCTTTGCTAGATTTTAAAAAGATGGTTAAACAAAAAGCTGTTTCACCTAAAACTATTGTATTTAAC
>JBHEPM010000044.1:0-15651 GCA_046260295.1 Psychroflexus sp. | reverse complement strand
GGTTTCTGCTGCTGCTACAGAGGCTAGATTTTCAACACGCACCCAAATTGTTTCTGGGTTATCTATGTTCATATAAGCATTAGGTGCTTCAATAGCATTGACACCATCAATGGCATCGTTTTCTTCTGTATAATACGTCACAGCATGAGTGACTGCAGATTGTGAGGCTAAGACATCATTATCTTGCATTGTTAAATCAAATTCAGTGTTGCCACTGCCATCGTCACAAAGTTCGATGTCTTCAGGATCACCGATTTCAATATTGTACAGTATGACCTCAAAACTACCAATACTGTAACAGTCTGGGTTGTCGTTGTTTTCTATACGCACATAAATACTTTCCTCATCATTAGATGGAACATAATTTTCTGGAGTTTGAATGACATTATTGGCGTTTTCTGCCGCTGTTTCTGTCGTATAGTAACTGATGCTGAAGTCGTCTTGCTCTTGATCGCCATAAACTTCGGTATCGTTTTGGGTTAAATCAAAGCTTTGGGTGAAAGTGAAATCACCACATTGGTCTAGGTCAATCGTGTTTTGAACTTCTGGGGTTGGGAAGGCTTCGATTTCAAAACTTGAAGTCGAAAAACAATCCGTATTGTCATCATTAATCACGTTTACCCAAATCGTTTGCGGATTGGATGTGTTGGTGTAAGCCTCTGGATTTGCAATAGCATTGCTATTGTCTTCTGCGTCTAGTTGCGTTTCAAAATAAGCTACTGTAAACGTATAATCGGAAGATTCTAACTCAGGATGATCCAATGCTGGATCCGTGTTCTGGGTTAAATCAAATTCGGTGAATTCTTCGCCAGGGTCGGTGCAAGTGGTCAGTTTATCTAACTCTTCATTGATTGCAGAAATGTAAAGAATTAAATCAAAACTACCGACAACAAAACACTCTTCAATTTCTAAATCATCAAGACGAACAAATATTGTTTCAACTTCATTAGAGGGTAGATAAGCTGAAGGAGTCATTATAGGGTTTTGTCCATTTAAGGCATCTGACTCTGTCAAATAATAACTTATAGCATAATCATCAGGATCCAATCCATCATAAACATTAGCTTCAACAGATGTAAGGTCAACAGTATCACCTGAATCCCATTCGTAGCAAAGTTCAATGTCGTCGGGGTTTATTTCGTCGTGAATTTCAGATTCAATGACATTCGTAGAAGCATTAGATTCACATTCACCATCATCAGCAATTACTACATAAGTACCTTCTTCACTTACAGAAATTGATGATCCAGTTTCTCCTTCAATTAGCTCTCCATCTTGAAACCATTCAAAAGTTAAATCAGAGAGTTCTAAGTCATGTTCGTCGGCTGGGACAATTTCAACTTCAATAATTTCAGAATCACCAGGACAAAGTTCAACTTCATCTTCTGTTTCAATTTGAAAAGCATAAGAAACCTCGAGAGTTTCTGAAGATGTCTCGATAATTTCATCTCCATTACAGTTGGTATAAATCACTTCTGCCGTATAAGTATCGCCATCTTCAGCAGGCACAGTTATTGTTTGGTCTGTAAAAGTTCCAGCAGGACCAGTCCATGTAAACTCATAGTTAGGATCTCCATCTGGAATAAAGCGCCAAGCTTCATTCGAAGCAGACCAATCACCTATATTTCTACCAGGTGGTGAAAATCCAGTCGTACCAGCATCATTTTGGATACCTAAGGCTACCAGACCATCATTCCAAGAAGTACAAGTTGGTTTATCTTCAATATAAAAATCTATGGCATTTGTAGTTTCATATAACACCATCATGAATGTTGTTGTATTATTGCCACAGGAAGCACCAAAATGAGTTACATCATGATAACTCACAACAAATGTACGACAAGGGTAATCACCTAAAATTTCCCATGCAATTTCAGGATTTGATGAGCTTACATTAGGATTTATATCGTGAGTCATCATGATATTTCCTTCTGAAATAGTATTATTTGAATTGTTTGGGATTGCATCACCCTGATCAAGACTCCAACCATTAGTACCCGAAGGGTTCTGGAAACTAATTACACCATTAGAACCCACTTTAATATCTGTTTGAACTTCCCCAAAAAAGCAAAAATCGAAAGGTAAAGATATATTGGGAGACCAAACATCATCAGTATTAACTGATATTGGATTACTTAGACCTGTAAAAGGAAAAGGAGGCGCAAAAGGTATAGACTCTATCCTATAAGTGTCGGTTTCCCCAGTTTCTAAAAAATCTGCTGTAAGTGTAGCAGTTTGTGGTATATCAGGGTCTACACATTCTAAAATTGGAGAAGTTGTCGTCACATAAGGACATCCTGTTGAGGGCGACTGCGCATCAAAAATAACCTCAACATCTTGATCGAGAACATTTTCACTTTCACAACCATTCACGTCAGTTATTGTTAAATTAACTTGAAAAACACCAAGATTGGCATAAGTATGGGTCACTGTTTCTCCAGTTGCAGTATTACCATCTCCAAAATCCCATTCATAAGTTGCTCCAGCAGAATTACCATCACTAAAACTCCCTCCAGCAGTAAAGGTAAGACTATCACCGAAATAAGTTATATAGGTATCATTTGCAAAGTCAGAAGGCGTGACATCATCTATTTCTGCTTCGATGAACTGACATGGATCTTCACAACCAATTTCAGCTTCCCAACCTGCAACTTCAAAAAAATTATTTGAAGTAAATACAAAAGTTAAACAGCCATCAAAATTCCCATCACTTGCCACAAATACTAAAGGATCATCATTTTCACCTACCTCTCCACCTGTCAAGGTTACAATTTCCGGATCATTGTTAGGATCATTTCCATCATAAATAGTTAAGAAATCCGTCCCTCCAGGAGTTTGGAATTCACTAAATGAAACGCTGATTCGTTTATCATCTTCATCAGGGCAAATTGTGTATGTAAAATTCTCATCAGATGAATAGTTGTTTTCAGGCCCTCCTGAATCAAAGAATAAGGCATCACAAGTATTCGATAATCCATTTTCATCTAAAATTATAATATCATCTAAAGCATAAGTTTCTGATATTTCAAAATCACAGCCGAATTCATTTGTGCCAGAAATTGTGATTGAATAATTTTCAGAAGAACCATAACCACTTAGGTTAGTAGAGTAAACTGAAGTGTCTGAAACTTCAGTACCGTCTACAGTCCAGCTTATATTAGAAAATTCTTGACCTTGCCCAGAAAATAATTCAAAATTAGATCCTTGTTGTAGGCTCAAAGTTTGTTGGCCATTAATGTTCACAGCATCAGAAATTACTTCCGGAGTTATATTACTACAACTATCGTTGCAATAGACCTCTGACTCCCACCCATCTCCTAAACCGGATCCATCAGACACAAAAACAAATGTTAAGCAACCACTATCATTATCGATTGTTGACGCAACGAATGAAATTTCAGAAAAATCAGAAGTATTATCAAACTCTCCGATTAAAGCATCTTCATCAACAGTATCCGAATCGTAGATACTCAGACTATCTCCATCTCCAAGATTAAATTCTTGAAAACTTATGTAAAGAAAATCTCCGTCATTCTCAGGACAGATTGTATGAGTGATATTTTGATTATTTGAGTAGGTAGCATCAGCTCCCCCAGTATCGTAAAAATTATCTCCGCCACATACTTGGGTGGTTTGACCATCTGAAATATTGAATTCTTGTGCTAAACTAAAACACGAGATAAAAATCAGACTCAGTGTCGCTATGAATTTGTTATTATTAATTAACATTTTAATGAATTTTCTATATTGTTATAGTTGTGGTAATATGACAATCACGAAATTGGTGTCTTTAAAAAGAAATCGTTGTTCTTCATGTAATTTATAAAAATCTATATCGTACTTGAGAATATTAAATGTAGTAGGATCAAAAATTAAATCTTCAGAAACAGATTTATATTCATCAAACATTCCAACCTCGGTTATATTAGTAAAATGATTCTGACCTGGAGACTTGGAATACTGAATAAACTCCACACGCTCATTCAGCATTTTCTTTATGCTTTTATAGCGCAAAGGTTTTGAAAAGACCAATTCATCAGCCTGATCTCCATAAACTTCTTCAATAAATTGATCATACTTATCAGAATTCGGCTTATGAACTTCGTGCCCATTTTGGGCAATTAACATATTGGCAAATAAGCCAACAACAGTCATCAAAACGATTTTAGTATAATTTGAAAGCATTTTTAAATAAATTTTAAGGGCTAAAATTAATAAATTTATGTCAAAGCTAAGTTAATTATCAAGATAAAATTGATTAATAAATTTTCAAACACTGGAAAATTACCAAAAACCTTATCTTTGCCACTTCATATTTTATACTTTAGAATGAACAATAATAAAAACACGGATTATGTCGATGAAATCGGAGACAACCACATCTCTACTTCTACTGAAAATCCTATGAGACCGGATGCATTTAAACTTTCCAATGCAGAAAAAATTGAAAAAATAAATCATCATGTTCACGAAATCATGGAAACGCTAGGTCTTGACATGACTGACGACAGTTTGAAAGGCACACCACAACGCGTCGCCAAAATGTATGTGAACGAAATTTTTTCTGGTCTTGACCCAAAAATCAAACCCAAAGCTTCCACTTTCAACAATCATTATAAATATGGTGAAATGTTGGTCGAAAAAAACATCACGGTATATTCTACCTGCGAGCATCATTTGTTGCCAATCGTTGGTCGTGCGCATGTTGCGTATATTTCTAGCGGAAAAGTGGTTGGCTTGTCCAAAATGAACAGAATTGTCAATCATTTTGCTAGGCGTCCGCAAGTCCAAGAACGTTTGACCATGCAAATTGTCAAAGAATTACAAATTGCCCTAAACACCAAAGACGTTGCCTGCATCATTGACGCCAAACATCTTTGTGTAAACAGTCGTGGCATCAATGATATTGAAAGCAGTACTGTCACTAGCGAATATGGCGGGAAATTTAAAGACGAAAACCTTAGAAAAGAACTTTTAAATTACATCCAACTCGATACTAAATTTTAAAATATGCCTTTGTACGACGATCAAAAACTAAAAATCTACAATTCAATCACTGGAAAAAAGGAAACTTTCAAGCCAATTACAGAAGGTTATATCGGCATGTACGTTTGTGGACCAACGGTTTACAGCAATGTGCATCTTGGCAATTGTAGAACTTTTATCTCTTTCGATCTCGTTTTTAGATATCTAAAACACTTAGGCTACAAAATAAGATATGTCCGAAACATTACCGATGCTGGACATTTGGAAAACGACGGCGAAGAAGGCGAAGATAGAATCGCCAAAAAAGCGCGCGTTATGGAACTTGAACCGATGGAAGTGGTTCAGAAATACAGTATCGATTTTCATCAGATTTTAGAAAAATTCAATAATATTCCGCCGAGTATAGAACCTACGGCGACTGGTCATATTATTGAACAAATCGAAACCATCAAAACCATTATAGACAAAGGTTTAGCTTATGAAGTCGATGGCAATGTGTATTTCGATGTGATGAAATATCACAATCAAGATGACAATCATTACGGCAAACTTAGCGGCAGAAAATTGGAAGATTTAATTTCTAACACCAGAGAATTAGCTGGACAATCTGACAAGAAAAATCCACAAGATTTTGCACTTTGGAAAAAAGCAGAACCGCAACATATCATGCGCTGGCCATCACCTTGGGGCGTTGGTTTTCCAGGTTGGCATTTGGAATGTACCGTAATGAGTACAAAATATCTCGGCGAAAGATTTGATATTCATGGTGGCGGAATGGATTTGAAATTCCCACACCACGATTGCGAAATTGCGCAAGGTAAAGCTTCAACGGGAGAAGATCCTGTCAATTATTGGATGCACGCCAATATGTTGACACTCAATGGCAAGAAAATGGCAAAAAGCACAGGAAACAATATTCTACCAAAAGAATTGTTTACTGGAGACAATGAAAATTTATCCAAAGCCTATGAAGCTTCTGTCGTGAGATTTTTCATGCTTCAAGCCAATTACAGAAGTATTTTGGATTTTTCTGACGAAGCACTTTCTGCGGCTGAAAAAGGATTTCATAAACTGATGAGTGCCATTTCAGATTTAGATGAAATTGAAACTTCTCCACAAAGTGATTTTGATGTTGAATCTTGGCGACAAAAATGTTATGACGCGATGAATGACGACTTCAATAGTCCAATTTTAATTGCGCATCTTTTCGAAGCAGTCAAACAAATCAACACCATTAAAAGCGGAAAAGCAAAAATTTCTAAACAAGCTTTAGAGCTTTTGAAACAAAGTCTGGAAGATTTCACTTTTGATGTTTTGGGATTAGAAAAAATTGAAAACATTCAAAATAGCAGCGGAAACGAAAGCGATTTTGAAACTTTAATTGCATTTTTAATTCAGATTAGAGATCACGCAAGATTGAACAAAGATTTTGAAACCAGCGACAAAATCAGAGACAAACTCTTAGAAATGAATGTTGAACTGAAAGACTCCAAAGACGGCACGAGTTTTTCTATCAAAAAGTAATGATGCTCCAGAAAATATTGATATTTCCTTTCATTCTTATCATTAAGATTTATCAATTATTCATTTCGCCACTTATCGCTTCTAGCTGTCGTTTTCAACCCACATGTTCGCATTATGCATTGGAAGCTTTTCGGAAACACGGATTATTCAAAGGATTTTTTCTGAGTGCAAAACGCATTTCAAAATGCCATCCTTGGGGCAGTTCTGGTTACGATCCGGTGCCGGAAAACAAAAGAAAATCTTAGTTTCTGCGTTCAATTTCGCATAATAATTATCTTTACCAATCAAAATCAAAAACTATGTTTCAAGCCATCACTTGGGATCCGTCTTTAGGACTAGATTTAGGAATTATTTTTGTCAGATATTACAGTCTGATGTTCCTTATTGCTTTCGCCTCTGGATTTTACATCACGAAAAAAGTTTTTCTTCACGAAGAAGAATCCTTGGAAAAACTTGATAAGCTCCTTATTTACACTGTCATTGCCACTTTGCTTGGCGCAAGGCTTGGACACGTTATTTTTTACCAATCCGAGTTATTTCTTGAAGATCCGTTGTCTATTATTTTGCCTTTTCGTTTTGTTCCAGAAATTGAATTCACTGGATTTCAAGGACTTGCCAGCCACGGTGCAGCGATTGGAATTGCCATTGCCATGTATTTTTTCAGTAAAAAAGTAATGCATCATCATATTTCATGGATTTTGGACAGAATTGTGCTACCAATTTCATTAGGTGCAGGATTTGTTAGAATCGGGAATTTTCTAAATTCTGAAATTGTCGGTAAAGCCACAGGTTCAGATTTCGGTGTGATTTTCGTTCAATTGGGAGAAAATTTCGCCCGACATCCAGCTCAACTTTACGAATCTGTCTGTTATTTTATGCTTTTCATAATTTTATCAATTTTGTATTGGAAAACCCACATCAAGCGCAAAAAAGGCTTTTTGTTCGGCTTGTTTTTCACGCTACTTTGGACGATTCGTTTTGTTGTGGAATACGTCAAAGAACCGCAAGTTGCTGAACGCGCCGACTGGTTGTTCAATACTGGACAATTATTGAGTTTACCAATGATTCTTACTGGTTTAGTAATTATGTATTTGGCTTTAAAAAATTCAAAAAATGAATAACATAAAACTGCTGATTTTAGTTTCAATATTCGCATTATTTAATGCCTGCAAAACTGAAACAAAATCGGAGAATTTAAACAAGCCCATCGTATTTAAAAAAGATACAAGCTTGGTTTTTATTCAGAATAAAGACACTTTATCGCCAGTTTTCGACATTGAATTGGCAGATTCTGACTACAAAAAAGAAGTTGGTTTGATGCACAGAACTGACATGGAAGATCATCAAGGTATGCTTTTTATGTATGATGATGAAAAGCCACGTCCAAATTTCTATATGAAAAATACATTGATGAGTTTGGATTTGATTTATTTGAATTCCAATTTTGAAATTGTAGATTTCAACTTGAACACAAAACCTGAAGATGAAACTTCAATTCCTTCTGAAGCAGCTTCAAAATATGTTTTAGAAGTAAAAAGCGGTACTGCAAAATCGCTGAATTTAGATAAAAATACACGTATTTTATTGAAATAAAAAAAGGCAACAAGTCAATTTGCTACCTTTTTTGAATTAAATTTAGGCTAATATTTAAGAGGCTAATCCAAATGTTTCGTCTAATTTTTTCTTTACTTTATAAACGTAAAAAACCCCAAAATGTTACGAATCTTAACAGACTTTAACAGTTTGAAAATCAAAACACAAGAAGTAAAAATATTTGATTAATGAAGAAGACGCTAATTATCGGTGTTTCTGAAAATGAACAACGATACGCCAACAGAGTGATGAAAATTTTAGTTGAAAAAGGTCATGAAGTTATTGCCATTGGCAAAAATCCGGGAAAAGTTTCCGGTGTTAAGATTATAGCCGAAAAAATCGAGATTGAAGATTTGCATACGGTAACTTTATATATCAATGCTGAAATTCAAAAAGAATATTACGATTACATTATTGCCCAAGAACCCAAACGTGTGATTTTCAACCCTGGTTCTAGTAACGAAGAATTTGAAAAATCACTAAAAAATGAAGGCATTCAGGTTTTAAATTCTTGTAGTTTGATTATGCTCACTGCGGATCAATATTAAACCTAAAAAAGTCAGCAGACCATTCAGAATCAACACAAAAAACCCGAATTCAAAATTGAAATAACTCAAACTCAGCGCGCTAATAACATAGGTTAAAATCGGCGAAAGTATTGCGACTAAAGGAATCCAGCGATCTTTTGCCGTCCATTTGGTAAACAATCCAAAACTGTACAAACCGAGCAAAGGCCCGTAAGTATAGCCGGCAAATTCAAACAATTTATTGATGACACTTTTGTCTTCGATGGCGTATTTAAAAATCATCATCACCAAAATTAAAACGATAGAAATCAGAATATGAATTTGTTTTCTGATCACTTCTTGGCGTTGTTCTGAATATTTTTTCTGAATGTCCAAAATATCAATACTTATAGAAGTTGTCAATGAAGTCAACGCACTATCTGCGCTAGAATATGCAGCAGCTATCAAGCCTAAAATAAAAGTCACCGCAACCGCCATCCCCAAATCTCCAGAAGTTGCAATGGCTGGAAACAAATCATCCTTATTTGCTGTAATTCCTATGATTTCAGCATAATCAGTCAATAATAAACCAAGTAGTAAAAATAGAAAATTGACCACCGTGAGTACAATCGTAAACCAAAAAATATTTTTTTGAGCGTCTTTCAAAGTTCGACAAGTCAGGTTTTTCTGCATCATATCTTGATCTAAACCTGTCATTACAATGGCGATAAACATTCCTGAAATGAATTGTTTAAAGAAAAAATCTGAACTCTTAATATCTTCGAAAAAGAAAATCTGAAAGTTTTCGTGTGTTCCAACATAATTCCAAAGTCCATCAATTTCTAAAGCATCGGAAATAAAATAAATTGAAATTCCCAAAGCAATCAACATAAATAAAGTCTGCAAAGTATCCGTCCAAACAATAGTTTTGATGCCACTCCGAAACGTGTACAACCAAATCAACAAAATGGTAATTGTCACCGTGACATAAAATGGAATATTCAACTGATCAAAAACCACCAACTGAAGCACATTTGCCACCAAAAACAAGCGAAAACTCGCCCCAACAATTCTAGATAGAATGAAATAAGACGCCCCGGTTTTATAAGCATTGTCGCCAAATCTGGATTCTAAATACGTATAAATTGAAGTCAAATTCAGCCGATAATACAAAGGCATCAGCACCAAACTAATCACTGCATAACCCAGCGTGTAGCCCAAAACCACCTGAAAATAACTAAAACTGTTGAATTCAACCGTGCCAGGAATAGAAATAAAAGTCACACCGCTCAGCGATGCGCCAATCATCCCAAAAGCAACTAAATACCACGGCGATTGTTTATTCGCTTGGAAAAATTCTTTATTGTCACCACTGTTGTTGGTCAAAAAAGAAATTAAAATAAGCACTACAAAATAGGCAGCGACCAACAGCAAAACCTGATAAGCTTCCATACAAGAATTTTTAAAGGAGCGAAAATACGAATGTTTGTATAATATTTTTTAGAAAAGGAAAGTCAAAAATTGTATTTTCGCAAGCTATGGAATTTTCATCAAAATTACTTGAAAAAGCGATTGCAGAAATCTCGCTTTTGCCCGGGATTGGCAAGCGGACTGCTTTGCGATTGGCGCTTCATTTGCTAAAACAACCACAATCTCAAACCACAGATTTGGCAAGCGCTTTAGTCGATTTGAAAACCAAAATAAAACACTGCAAAAACTGCCATAATATTTCCGATACCGAAATTTGTGAAATTTGCAACAATCCATCAAGAGACAAATCCATAATATGCGTGGTTGAAGACATTCGCGACGTCATGGCGATTGAAAACACCGAACAATACAAAGGCGTGTATCATGTTTTGGGTGGAAAAATCAGCCCAATAGATGGCGTTGGTCCAAAACAACTCAACATCGCTACTTTAATTGAAAAAGCTGAAAAAGGCGAAATCAAAGAAATTATTTTTGCCTTGAGCAGTACCATGGAAGGCGACACTACGAATTTTTATATTTACAAGCAAGTTCAAAAATTAAATATAAAAACGTCCACAATTGCCCGCGGAATTTCGGTTGGCGATGAATTGGAATACGCCGATGAAATCACGCTTGGGCGAAGTATTTTACAACGTGTGCCTTTTGAAAATTCACTAAAAAACTAAACAAATTTGAAACTTTCTGTTGTCATTCTGAACTACAAAGTGCCATATTATTTGTTACTTTGTTTGGACAGCGTAAAAAAGGCAACCGCTGACATTTCTTCTGAAATTATTGTTGTTGACAACAAATCTGAAGACGAAAGTTTTGATTTGGTGTCCAAATATTTCCCTGATGTTATTTTCATTCAAAATAAAGAAAACCAAGGCTTTTCCAAAGGAAATAATTTAGGCGTTGCCAAAGCAAAAGGCGAATTTTTGTGCATTCTGAATCCCGATACCGTCGTTAGTGAAAATTGCTTTACGAAATTGATAAATTTCTATAAAAACACAGAAAATGCAGGTGCAATTGGCACAAAACTCATCGACGGCGCAGGACATTTTTTGCCTGAAAGCAAACGTTGTGTTCCTACGCCAAAAGTGGCTTTAGAGAAATTGGTTGGGATTTCAAAAAATTATTACAACCATAATGTTGAAGACAATAAAAATGGCGAAACCGACATTTTA
This sequence comes from Psychroflexus sp., assembly GCA_046260295.1. Taxonomy (GTDB): domain Bacteria; phylum Bacteroidota; class Bacteroidia; order Flavobacteriales; family Flavobacteriaceae; genus Psychroflexus. Next base: position 4,385 of record JBHEPM010000044.1, on the reverse strand, counting down.
GTTGGCGCGTTTATGTTTCTAAAAACCAGCATTTACAAAGAAGTTAAAGGTTTCGATGAAGACTTTTACATGTATGGCGAAGACATAGATTTAAGCTATCGAATTCTGAAAGCTGGTTATCAAAATTACTATTTTGGCGAAATTCAAAACATTCATTTCAAAGGAGAAAGCACGAACAAAGACGACGTGTATTTGCAAAGATTTTTCGATGCGATGTACATTTTTTATCAAAAACATTTCCAGAATTCTCTGCAAAATTCATTGGTAAAATTGGGATTGAAATTCGCTAAAACAGTCAATAAATTCAGTAGCGAAAGTTTTAGAACTGAAGCAATTCCAGAAAATTATATTTTATTTTCAAAAAATGAAAAACTAAAAAAAAGTATTGAGGCACAACTTCAACAAGCCATTCAAATGAAAGTGGATTTAAATGAAAAATATTCAAATTCATATCTTATTTTTGATGCAGAAACTTTATCTTACAAAGACATTATTTTATCAATTCAAAAGTTGAAAAATGCTAGAAATATATTCAGAATTAGACCAAGTTTTTGTAATTTCATCCTTGGTAGTGAAAACAGCAAAGCCAAAGGCGAGGTTCTAAAATTCGATTTATGACAAGAATCTGAATATAAGTGGCTAAATTTTATTAAATTCGCAATTTAAATTTCAAAAACACCTTTTAGGTTAAAAATATGGCAAAAATAGAATTAAAATTACCCAAAATGGGCGAGAGTGTTGCCGAAGCTACAATCACAAGTTGGTTAAAGGAAGTTGGCGACAATATTGAAGCAGACGAAGCCGTTCTTGAAATTGCTACGGACAAAGTAGATTCTGAAGTTCCAAGCGAAGTTGACGGCGTTTTGGTCGAAAAACTTTATGAAGTTGATGATGTTGTAAAAGTTGGTCAAGCAGTCGCTATTATCGAAGTTGAAGGCGAGGTTGAGAACGAAGATGAAGAAGAGACTACTTCTGAATCTGATGAAAATGTGGAAGCGGTTCAGCAAAGCGTTTCAGACGCTAAAGAAGCTACAAAACCCGCTGCAGATTTTTCTGAAAGTTCACGTTTTTATTCGCCATTGGTCAAAAATATAGCTAAAGAAGAGAATGTTTCTTTGGAAGAATTGGAAAACATCAAAGGAACTGGTTTAGACGAACGCGTAACCAAAGATGATATTTTGGCTTATGTGGAAGACAAAAAAGCTGGCAAAACAGGACAACAAACAACTTCAGCTCAACCTCAACCAGCAGCAACACAAAAAGTAGAAAGCAAAGCTTTACCAAAACCTGACACACCAGTCAACATTAATGCAGACGACGAAGTTATCGAAATGAGCCGAATGGGCAAACTTATTGCCAGCCATATGATTGCTAGTGCGCAAACTTCTGCACATGTTCAATCTTTCATTGAAGTTGATGTTACTGATATTTGGAATTGGAGAAGTAAACATAAAAATGCGTTTCAACAACGCGAAGGTGAAAAATTAACCTTCACTCCTATTTTCATGGAAGCGGTTGCAAAAACGATTAAAGATTTTCCAAACATCAACATTTCTGTTGATGGCGACAAAATTGTAAAGAAAAAGCATATCAATCTTGGTATGGCAGCAGCTCTGCCGGACGGAAATTTAATTGTTCCTGTCATTAGAGATGCAGACCAGTTGAATTTATTGGGCATGGCCAAAAAAGTTAATGATTTGGCAGGTCGTGCAAGAATTGGCAAGTTAAAACCAGATGAAACCCAAGGTGGCACTTACACTGTGACTAATGTTGGCACATTTGGTAGTGTAATGGGTACACCGATTATCAACCAACCACAAGTTGGAATTTTAGCTTTGGGAGCAATTAGAAAAGTCCCAGCTGTTATAGAAACTCCAGAAGGCGATTTCATTGGCATCAGATACAAAATGTTCTTATCACATAGTTACGACCACCGTGTTGTGAATGGTGCGCTTGGCGGTCAGTTTATTCAACGAGTAAAACAATATCTTGAAGAATTCAATACTGAGCAAACGATATAGAGAATTCTATTAATCCGCTAAAAAAACCTCTTATGAAATTTCATAAGAGGTTTTTTTATTTTTAATATTCTTCTTGTTTTCTCTATATATTATTCAGGGTAAGTTTCATCTAAATAATCTGGTGTGCCGTTGCCATTTGAATCTGGTAAAACCAAGTTCCCATCCTCATCAAATTCTATCTCTTCACTTGTTGGTACGCCATCGCCGTCATCATCAGTATCAATATAATTTTGATTTCTATCATTATCTGTGTCATCGTCTGTGACTCTCCTATTTCCATTTTCATCCTCCATCCAAGTTGGCACGCCATCCTGATCATGATCAGATTCTTTAGACCTATAAAGCTGAAAACTAAAAATCAAAGGGTCATAAGACCTAATTCCTGAACCTTGTGGTGGGGTTGCAAAATATGCAATTCCAGATGGAATAAATACTGCACCAATACCAAAATCATCGTTGAAATCTACTGTACCGTCTGGGTTTTCCACAAATCCTGTACTACCTCTGAATTCTTCCATAACTTCGTAAAATCCACGTACAGTATTTGGCAAGTCAAACCAGATTGGGTTTGGGGCATTATCAAAAGATCTTTTATCTAAAGTTCTGCCGTTATAAGTCACAAAAGTTGAATCAGCAAACTTAGGCTGTCGTGCTGGTTCGGCGCCTTCTCTAAGCTTCAAATAATATAATTTATATTCAATATCTTGTTGCACAACAGTTTTAGATTCCAAAAGTTCAGAATTCATAATAGGTGTACGACCTGAATTTTCACCATCTATGGTGTCAAATACTATTTTTTGAAAATTGGGATTTTCTGGATTGTCTTGAAATTCGTAGAAATGGGTTTCCAAAAATCCTTCAATCTCTAGCAAATTTTCATCTTTAACAATTTCAGGATCTCTTGTCTGAACACCGCCAGAACTATCGTCATCACTGCTACAAGACAGTAAAATCATCGTCATTACAATTAATGGAATTCTAAATACTTTCATTTAACTCTAATTTTTGGCGCAAGATACAATTTTCTTATATTTTTGTTTGGTATTAAAATTTCAAATACATGAGGGTTGACAAGTTTTTATGGCATGTTAGATATTATAAAACCAGAAGTATTGCGACAAATGCATGCAAAAAAGGTCATGTCAAAATCAATGGCGATAGTGTGAAAGCTTCCAGAGAGGTGTTTCCGACAGATAAAATTGAAATCAGAAAAAACCAAATCAATTACAAAATTGAGATTTTGGATATTCCTAAATCTCGTGTTGGGGCAAAATTAGTCAACATTTACATCAATGATATTACACCAAAAGAAAATTTGGAAAAACTAGAATTGTTGAAATATTCGCAAGATTATTACCGCAAAAAAGGCACTGGACGACCAACAAAAAAAGACAGACGCGAACTCGATGATTTAAAAGAAAATGCAAAAGACGACATTTAATTCAATTTTTATAAATTCGATATGACTACAGAAAGAACTTTAATTTTGAATGCTGAAGACATCAGGATTAAAATCAAACGCATTGCTTTACAGATTGTTGAAAACAGCATCAATGAAAAGGAAATCGTAATTGCTGGTATTGCAAAAAATGGTTTTATTTTAGCTAAACTCATCGCAGATGATATTTCAGAAATCTCTGATTTGAAAGTTCAAATTTGTGAAGTCAGAATCGACAAGAAGAATCCACTAAATAATGTTGAAGCTAGTCTAAAACCAGAAGCTTACAAAAATAAAACATTGATACTTGTTGATGATGTTTTAAATTCAGGTTCGACTTTAATTTACGCTTGCAAACACTTTCTGGAAGTTCCGCTGAAACAATTTAAAACTGCGGTGCTGGTAGACAGAAACCACAAAAAATTCCCAATAAAAGCAGATTTTAAAGGAATTTCCTTATCAACTTCACTCAATGAAATGGTTGAAGTCAGTTTCGGAAACTCTCCAAAAGCAGAACTTTATTGATTTTCACTTTCAGTGATTTCAATTAATTTTTTCTCAGATTCTTCTAAGTTTAAATCTGTGAGATCTAAGACCTTATTTGCTTGAAAGTAAAATTGTTGACGTTCAAATAAATGTTTTCTTACAAAATCTTCGAATTCATTTAAATCTATATAATGTGCGATTAATGGTCGTTTTTGTCGTTCTGCGAACAAACGCTCGGTGAGTGATTTCAAATCTAGTTTTAGATATACTGAAAGTAGGTTTTCTGTTTTTGAAATCTGCGACATATTATTAGCGTAAACCGGTGTTCCACCGCCCAGAGATAAAACGAAATCTGTTTTGGTTTTAAGGATTTCATTCAAGTATTCAGTTTCAATTTTCCTAAAATAAATTTCGCCTTTAGTTTTAAAAATGTCTTGAAT
>JBHEPM010000043.1:10100-16479 GCA_046260295.1 Psychroflexus sp. | reverse complement strand
GTCTAATACTTCCATTAAAATATCCAAAATTTATGGTGCCGAGCAAATTCTTGGTGATGAAATGTTCATAATACACAAAGAAACTGAAAATTGCCAATCGTTCTTTTTCAAAATTATCTCCCAGAAATACTTGGCTGTCTAGCGATAATTCACTTCGGGAGTAATTAATTCCAATACCACCTAAATTTTTAATTCCTCCCAGAAAACTTGCGCTAAACCCTAAGTCTGGATTGTAAGCATCACTGAAATACGCATCGCTTAAACTCGAAAGCACCTGCCCACCAGCAGCTATTTGAACTGTAAAATAATCGTCTTGATAACGCTGTTCTATGTCATTCAAATCTGTACTCAAACTATCTGTTTGAGAAAATATAATTTGACAAATGAAAAGTAAGAAAAATGTTTGTTTTATAATCATTCTGGAGGAATCAGTTCAATTGTATCCAAGTCATAATATAGTTTGTCAGTATCTATTGGAATTATAACATTGTATCTTTCTATATATTCATTTTCGTATAAATATCTGAATTTATAATCTGATTCTTCGAGATATAAAACCAAATCTAGATAATTAGTACCGGGAAAATACATTTTAAATTCGCCAGCGGAATTAGTAGAAACGTTCATTCTTAAACTAATCGGGTTACTGTAATATGAATTGTTGATAATATTTTCGTGCTCATTTTCGCCCAAAAATATTTTTAAATTTTCAATTGGTTGATTATTTTCATCAACAATTTTCCCTTCAAAAACATTAACAACATTATTCCTAAATTCATTTTTACAGCTCACAAAAATCAGTAGTAGGCCAACTGAAATTAGGTTGAATATAAAACGACTGGTCAATTTCATATTCAAACATAACAAAAAAGAGGCTGATTTTTCAAAAAGCCTCTTTTAAATTTTAGTAAAGTTTTAAATATTTAGATTTTAAACGTCATGACTGGTAGTTCAGAATGATTGACTACATCTTCGCCAATACTGCCATTGAAGAAATGTGATAATCCTTTTCTGCCGTGCGTTGGCATAGCGATTAAATCTGCTTTTAGAGATTTTGCACCATTAATTACGCCCAGTTCTATGGTATAATCGTTATAAATCTCTATGTTGTCTCTTGAAAGTGGCACTTCAACTTTATTTAGGAATCTACGCATTTGCTCACGGATTTCTTCCGTGCTAAAAAATTGATTGCCAGGTAAATTTATGTATAGTAGTTGAATTTTGGCATCAAAACTGTCTGCAAATGCTTTTGCTTTTTTATAAGCATCTAAGTTTTCCAACTCAAAATTTGAGGCAAAAACCACATTTTTAATATTGAAATCTTTGATTTCTCCTTTCACAACTAAAATTGGTACTTTGGAATAGCGCACCACTTTTTCTGTGTTAGAACCAATAACGATTTCTTCAAATCCTGAGCTTCCGCTAGAGCCCATCACAACTAAATCGATATTGTTTTTTTCAACCGCTTCTTCGATGCCAAAAGTCGTAGAACCAGATTCTACACTGTCAATAACATTTATATCTTTTAAAAAGTCTTTATCCAAAAATTTGGTAAATCTTTGTTTGGCCAATTTCATAAAGAAGATGATTTGTTCATCATCTACATTGAATTGTGCGCCACCAAATAGGGATTCTGCTAACTCAATAATATGTAAAACGTGGAGTTCAGCATTGTTTTTTTTAGCCAATTGCGCTGCAATTTTTAGTGCATTTTCAGAGGGTTTTGAAAAGTCTACGGGTACTAATATTTTTTTCATTGTCTTAGGTTTTAAATGGTCATTGAAAATAATTTGGTCTCAGGTTGTTTTGATTTTAATCTCAAATCGAAAGCCATACATATGTTTCTTATAAAGGCTTTTCCTTTAGAATTTACTCGTATTTTATTTGGTTCTATTGAAATTAACTCATCTTGTTTAAACTCTACTAAGTCAGGGATAATTAAGTTAAAAGTAAACTCATTTGCTTCACTTTTATCCCAAGTTGTTTCAAAGTTACACATTAAATTTAAAATATGACGACGGATATTTAAATCTTTTTCATTCAAAATATGACCTCTAAATACAGGTAGTTCTGACATTGAAATCCGTTGGTAATAATCTTCCAATTTCTTTTCATTTTGCGCAAACGCAAACCAACTGTCACTAATGGCAGACACGCCCAAACCTATAAGTTGTTCGGTTTTTGTTGTGGTATAACCCATAAAATTTCTGTGTAATTTGCCATTTTGAAAAGCGATGTTTAGTTCGTCTTCAGGAAGTGCAAAATGATCCATTCCAATTTCAATATAACCGATGTCTTCTAGCATTTTTTTGCCAGTTTCATATTGCAATCGTTTTTGTTCGGGAGAAGGCAAATCCACTTCGCTATAACCGCGTTGTCCATTGCCTTTCGCCCATGGCACGTGCGCATAACTATAGAATGCAATTCTGTCTGGCATCAAGATTTTTGTTTTTTTGATTGTATTTATCACGTCCTCCAAAGTTTGTTTTGGCAAACCATAAATAATATCGTGTCCAACCGAAGTATAACCGATTTTTCTAGCATTTTCGGTTGCTTTTTGAACGTTTTCAAAAGATTGAATTCTATGAATAGCTTGTTGAACTTCTGGATTGTAATCTTGGATACCGTAACTGACACGACGGAACCCAAGATTGAACAAAGTTTCGAGATGTGAAATTGTCGTGTTATTTGGATGACCTTCAAAACTGAAATTAATGTCTTCCGTTTTTGTTGAGGTTTTCAGTAAAGTTTGAATCAGAAATTTTAAATTTTCTGGATTGAAAAAAGTTGGTGTGCCGCCACCTAAATGGATTTCTTTGATTTTTGGTTTTTGCGACAAAATATCCAAATACATATTCCATTCTTGTAGCAATGCCTGGATATAAGGCGATTCTACTTCATGACGTTTGGTAATGCGTTTATTGCAAGCGCAAAATGTACACAAACTCTCGCAAAACGGCAAGTGAATATACAAGCTGATTTCATCGCTATTGTGTTGCTGAAGTGAATTTTTCCAAGCAGAAATCGAAAATTCAGATTCTTCCCAATACGGAACCGTTGGATAACTTGTATATCTTGGTCCAGGGACATTATATTTCTCAATTAAATTTTGCATCGCTTCTGAATTTTACTCAAAGATACTGGCAAACTTTAGGCTTGAAAATGATATAAATCACAAAAAGACTTATTTTTGAAAAGTCATTTTTTTAGAAAATAATTATGCTTGGAGTTAAAGATTTCGTTTATGTCATTATTCAATTTGTCTTATTGATTTTGTTTTTCGTAGATATCGAATTATTTAAGATAGAAGTACTTTTGTTCGACTTTTGGCTGTATTTTTCACTATTTGGTTTTTTGATTATTGTCATTGCTGTTTTACAACTCAACACTAGTTTATCACCTTTTCCTAGTCCCAAATCTGATGCTAAACTTGTGAAAACTGGATTGTTCAAATTTATTAGACATCCGATTTATACTGGGATTTTAATTTCAGTTTTTTCTATTTCATTTTGGCTTGGCAGTGGCTATCGATTTTTAATCAGTTTGGCAATTCTTATTTTGTTTTATTTCAAAACTAGATATGAAGAGAAAAAACTTGCCGAAAAGTTTACAGAATACGAAATTTACCAGTCTAAAACAGGGCGTTTTTTGCCACGTTTATTTTAAATTCTTTGTGACTTGTATGACAGAAATAGAGTGAAAATCTGTTTACTTTTGCATAAAATTCTTGAATGGACAAATACATTGACATTTTCCTAAACTCCTTCACAGATTACTTTAATTATTTAGTGGGTGAAATTCAAAATCCATCTTGGACCAATTATTTTTGGTGGCTTATGGGTTTGTCTTTCTTGATTTTAGTTCTAGAAATTATAATTCCTTGGCGAAAAGACCAAAAAATATTCAGGCGGGGATTTTGGTTGGATTTGTTCTATGTTTTTTTCAATTTCTTCATCTTTTCATTGATAGGTTACAATGCTATTTCCAATATTTTTGTTGAATTATTCAACGACTTTTTAGGCTTATTTGGTCTAGATAATATAGTGGCATTTCACGTACAAGATTTTCCGGTTTGGTCGCAGCTGCTCATCATGTTTTTGGTGGCAGATTTTATTCAGTGGAATGTGCATATTCAGTTGCACAAGCAGCCTTGGTTGTGGAAGTTTCACAAGGTTCACCACAGTGTGAAAGAAATGGGTTTTGCGGCTCAATTTCGTTTTCATTTTATGGAAACCATCGTCTACAAAAGCGTACAATATTTACCTTTAGCGATGATCGGTTTTGGTATTGAAGCTTTTTTCGTCGTACACATGTTTGGCGTACTTGTCGGGCATTTGAATCATGCCAATTTATCTTGGGATTATGGCATTTTCAAATATATTTTCAACAATCCAAAAATGCACATTTGGCACCATTCCAAAGCTTTGCCTAAAAGACATCCGTATGGAATGAATTTCGGTTTATCTTTGAGTCTTTGGGATTATTTATTTGGCACGGCACACGTCCCAAAAGACGGCAAAGACATCGAATTGGGTTTTGAAGATGATGAAAATTATCCACAAGATTTTTGGAAACAAATGAAACAGCCGTTTAAAGAATAATTTTTCCGAATTTAGAATCAATTCACTTATCAAACATCGCACGCATAATGGTTTTGATGCCTTTAAAAATTAAATATCCTGCAATGATGCACAGTATAATTCCTAAAAGTAAAATTGGCCAATATAGTGGTTTGTCTTGATTATTGAATGCACTAAAAACAATTGACGGCCCTAAAAAAATCAAAGGTAAAGATCCGGCCACAAACTTGATGCCTTTGCCTAAAGTGTCTTTATTTGTGTGTTTCATGATCTATCGCTTTTCTAACATTTCCGTGTTTGTTGAGCAGAGACATTGCTTTTTCTGAAGAAATATCCAAGGTTTCCATAATCAATTTCGCACCGCGTTGTTTCAATTTTTCATTGCTGAGTTGCATATCCACCATTTTGTTGTCTTTCACACGACCTAACTGAATCATCGTGGATGTGGAAATCATATTCAAAATCAATTTTTGAGCCGTTCCTGCTTTCATTCTAGAACTACCGGTGACAAATTCTGGTCCAACCACAACTTCAATAGGGAAATCTGAAACTTTTGACATTGGTGAATTTTCATTGCACGTGATGCAAGCTGTGGTGATTTCATTGGCTTGACAATCTTTCAAACCGCCCACGACATAGGGCGTTGTTCCTGATGCGGCTATTCCTATAACAACATCTTTGTCATTAATTTCAAATGCTAATAAATCTTTCCATGCTTGCGCGGTATCGTCTTCAGCGTTTTCTACGGCATAACGGATAGCGTAATCTCCACCAGCAATAATGCCGTTTACTAAATTTGAAGGCACGCCAAAAGTTGGAGGACATTCACTGGCATCCAAAATTCCTAACCTTCCGCTCGTACCTGCGCCGATGTAGAATAAGCGTCCGCCATTTTTTAAATTTTCAACAATTTTTTTTACTAAAATTTCAATTTGCGGAATCGCTTTTTGAACAGCAAAAGGCACGCTTTGGTCTTCTTTGTTGATATTAACCAAAAGTTCTTCAACAGACATTTTTTCTAAATGCCGATAGTTTGAATCGGATTCTGTTATTTTTTTAAAACTCATTCTTCTGGTTCTTGGATGACAAATTCTATTTCGTTCATTTCTGAAAGACTAAAATAACCAAAAATTAATTCATCTTCGTCAGCTGTATTTTCTATGTTTCCTCTCACCGTTGCTGGTTGAGTGGCAAATGGACCGCCCGAACTCCCAACTTGATCCAGCAAAATATTTAAAAAGTTATAGTAACTTTCTGAAATTCCCAACATTTGAATATCAACAGTATCGCCAGGTTTAAGATCTTCATCAGAATAAGAGATGGAAAGTTGATTTCCGTTGGTAAATTGATCATCAAATATATTAAACTCAGGATAGGCAAAATTTGGGTCGTCAAAAGTGAATAAATAATAATTTTCTTCTTCTGCTGAATCTTGAAATAAAATTTCAATTTCTATGTTATCTCCAAAAAATCCACCTTCATCATTCTGAAAAATGAAATCAATCGGCGGAACTGGTATTAGTGTTTCTGAAGCTGTGTAAGTTTTCCCTTCAACTGAAATTTTCAAACTATATTCCATACCGATTTCAGGTTCGAAAGTTGAAGTTTTGTAAGTGCCAGCTTCGATTTCTTCAAATGAAAAAATATCACCGTTGTTGTTTTCAATATGAATTTCAGCATCGGAAACTTTGACTAATTCATCATCATAAAACCCGCCAGATTTCGATAAATAAATAAATTGTTCGTTGCCTTCAGTGTCTTTTTCCCACTTGATGGTAGCATCTACAACCAATCTTGGC
>JBHEPM010000043.1:6120-10090 GCA_046260295.1 Psychroflexus sp. | reverse complement strand
TTATAACTCACCGATGGTACAATCCCAAATATTGAAAATCTGACGGCTTCATTATTTCCGGTAGTTTCGTTTTGTTCAAAATTCAGTGAAGCAGCATTTCTTCTGTTGTACACATTATAAATCCCAAAATTCCATGAAGATTCGTATGATTTTGTTTGGTTTTTTGGCGTGTAAGTGGCAGAAATATCAAATCTGTGGAATGTTGGCAAACGGTTTAAATTCCTGCCTTCAAAAATAGGAATATTTAAATCTTGATATTCAAATTGCCCAACTGGAAAATTTACCGGTCTGCCAGTTTGAAGTGTGAAATTGGCGTTGAAAGTCCATTTTTTATTAAGTTCGTAACTGCCAACTACAGACAAATCGTGGGTTTTGTCATAAGCATTCAGATACCAATCTCCGTTGTTGATGCCTATTTCTTCTGAAGTTCTGCCTGGCGTGCGTTGTTCACTTCTAGATAAAGTGTAAGAAATCCAACCTGTTAATTTACCGGTATTTTTTCTAAAATAAACTTCCCAGCCGTAAGCCCGAGATTCACCGTTTAGAATGACACGTTCTATGGCATCGTTGGCAATTAAATTTGCGCCATCGATATAATCAATTCGGTTGTCGATGTTTTTATAAAAAACTTCAGTTTCTAGCGTATAAGGCATGTTTTGGAAGTCTTTGAAAAAACCTATAGCAAATTGATCCAGTCGTTGTGGTTTCACGTATTTTCCGCTTGGCGTCCACACATCGAAAGGCGTTGGCGAAGACGTGTTGGATAACAAATGAAGATTCTGAACCATTCGGTTGTAACTGGCTTTGATGGATGTGTTGTCATTCAAAATATAAGATATTCCAAGTCGTGGTTCCAGATTTACATAAGTTTTTTCGATCTCAGATTGGTTGCCTTCAATGTTTCCAATCGGGGAAGCTTCAACATAAATATCCCTGTTTTCATCGTATAACAGTGGATTATCATTTTCATAGACATTCATGTTTTTATCTTTCATTCTTAGAAATGTATTCACTCGCAAACCATATTGCAAATTGATTTTGTCTGTGAGCGAATGGTCGACAGAAAAATATGCCGAATTGTCGTAAGCATACTTATTGTTCAAAATTCTAGCATTAAAGCTGGAAGTTTCAGAAGTTGGGACAATTTCACCTGGATTAATTGTGTATCGAATGGCATTCAAACCGTAGTTGAAATCTATTTTTTCATTGATGTTGTGTTTTAAATCGTATTTCAATTTAAAATTAGAAATGCTGTTTTCAAAATTAAATCCTACATCGGGCAATTCTAAGCCATAATTGTAACTGCTAAATGAAAAATTTAAATTGCTGTTTAGGTCATCATTAAAACGATGTTTCCAGTTTAAAACACCAAAAGCATTCCCGAAAATATTGCTAAAACTGTCGTTAATATTGATTATATCTTTGCCATAATAACCAGAAAAACTCAATTTGTTGTTTTCGTCAATATTGAAATTGAATTTTGTGTTTATGTCATAAAAATAGGCCGAATTATCATTGTCGGTAAGTTTCAAAAATAGATGAGCGTAAGTCCCGCGACCACTGACAAGGAAAGAGCTTTTGTCTTTTTGAATCGGACCTTCAAGGCTAAGTTTACTAGAAATCACACCAATTCCGCCTTCGCCTTTCAGCTTTTGATTGTTGCCCGCTTTTTGGCGAATATCTAAAACTGAAGACACGCGACCACCATAATTTGCAGGAATGCCGCCTTTGTAAAGTTTCAGGTTATCAACCGCATCGGGATTGAAAATTGAGAAAAAACCAAAGAGGTGGGAAGATTCATAAATTATAGCATCGTCTATCAATATTAAATTCTGATCGGCTGCGCCACCGCGAACATTGAAACCAGATGTGCCTTCACCGCCGTTGGAAATTCCTGGCAATTGCAATAAAGACCGAATGACGTCCGGCTCTCCAAAAACCACAGGAATTTTTTTAATACTGGAAGCATCCAGTTTACTGACGCTCATTTCAGTTTCTTTAATATTGATATCTTCAATACTATTAGAAATCACAACTTCGTCTAAATCTTCAGATTTTGGTTCAAGTTGAAAGTTTAAAGTTAGGTTTTTGTTGAGATTAACCGATTCTGTAATTTCCTTGAAACCAAGATAACTGATTTTTATATCGTAATCATTTTGGGGTAAAGTAATGCTGAAATTTCCATTATTACCACTTACCGTACCGCGGTTTTCGTCTAAAATGATAATATTCACACCAGGAATTGCTTTACCTTGATCATCGGTAATTTGCCCAGAAATTTTAAAATTTTGTCCGAAGCTACAAAAAGTGCAAAACAATGAAAGCGGAATAAGAAATTTGAAGATTGGGTTCAATTTTTTTAGACAAATATATTTAAGAAAAGCATAGAAACTTCCAGATTAGTTTTAAATAAAACTAAATTTTTAGATTGAAATTTCAGGTATATGTTAAATTAAATGATCAATCTAACAAATTAATTTTTAAACTCGTATTATAATGACAACTCTGCAATTTGATAAATTATTGTTTGGTTTGAATGGGCTTTGTTTAACTTTAAATCTAGTTATCCCACTAATTTTTTAAAAGCTCCTATTTCTTCCTCGAAATCGTCAAGCCATCTCGAATTGGCAACACAATAGTTTCGATGCGTGAATCTTCTTTCAGTAAATTATTGAAAGTCAAAAGTGCTTGCGTTGAAATATCATTTGGATCAACATTTTCCACAACTTTGCCGCTCCACAATACATTGTCTGAAAGAATAACTCCACCTGAATTCAACTTGTTCATTACCAATTCAAAATATTCAGGATAAGACGTTTTATCTGCGTCTATAAATACTAAATCAAAGTTTTTTTCCAACTTTGGAATAATTTGTTGAGCATCTCCAACATGTTGAAAAATTTGTTTTCCATAGTTGCTTAAATCAAAGTATTTACGTTGCAAATCGTATAATTCTTCATTGATGTCAATGGTGTGCAATTCGCCATGTTCAGTCAATCCTTCGGCAAGACTTAAAGCTGAGTAACCTGTGTAAGTACCGATTTCAAGAATATTTTCTGGTTGAATTATTTTAGACAAAATACTCAATAATCGACCTTGGTAATGTCCGCTTAACATTCTTGGTTGAAGCACTTTTTGCCAAGTTTCTTTATTCAGTTGTTGAAGCAATTCTGGCTCGGCTTCAGAATGATTTTCTACATAATTTTGAAGTGAATCATCAATAAAATCCATCAACTCAATATTTTATTCACCAATTTCTTTTTGCCTTCTTCGTCGCTGCCATAAAGCCACTGCAAAACATTATCAGACCAAATTTCGTCTTTTTCAGTTTCGGTGATGATATTTTCATTTAAAGCTAAATCCAAAATTTTCCCTGGATAAGAAGATTGTGGTTCACTTTCCATTTCACCAAGTGGATACGGATCATCTAAACCAGCTAAGATTTGTGAGCTTTTTTGATTTTCAAGCAATAATTTCAAGGATCTTGTGTCGTGTACAAGCGTGTCAAAAAAGATATTTTTGTGTCCAACCGATTTTCTAGGATGTGTTTTGTCTTTAAATAAATCCGGACGTCCGTCGAAACCTTGTATTCTTCTTCCTAAATTTATTTGTGCCAATTGACCGCCATGCGCAAAGCAAACACGCATATTTGGATATTTATCTGGATAACCATTCAAAGTTAAAAAATGATAGGCATCTGCACATTGCGCCAACATCCAAATCAAGTGGAATCGCCAAGCGGTATTTTCTAATTTGATGAATTTTTCGCCATCATAAGGATGAACTTCAACGGCTAAATTCAATTCATTTGCCAATTCAAAAATTGGCTCATTTTCTTCATCAAAAATACAACGCCATGTGCCAATACTGTCCATATAATGCGTTGGTAAACAAAGTAATCTCAAATCAAGTTCTTTGACACAACGTTCAATTTCCCAAAGCGCGCCACGAACAAATCCCGGATGAACCA
>JBHEPM010000043.1:0-6110 GCA_046260295.1 Psychroflexus sp. | reverse complement strand
CAAATCCACAAGTGAATTTTTTGGGATGGTTATGCTGAACTTTAGCGTTGAAATCATTCTGAAATCGCAATGCTTTTTTCATTTCTTCCACGCGCAAACCATTGCCGTAAAGTTGTGACAAATTAAGCACCACAGCATGATCTATATCGTAACGCGCCATCCAATCCAGTTTTTCATTCAAGAAAAAACTAGAGTCGGTGACTGGGCGTTTCCAATTTTTTTGAAGCATGAATTTTTTGTCTTCATCTATCCAAAAAATTTCTCTTTCCCTCATGAAATCTGGGATTTCCTCAGGATATGGCAATAAATGTGAATGTCCGTTAATTCTTAGTTTTTTCTTCATAAATTTAGAATTTTGGAATCTTTTGTTGAAATTTTTTCAATTTGAAAAATTATAAGCTTTTGGTACGTCCGCCATCAATTGGTAAACTTACGCCGTTGATGTAGCTCGCAGCTTCACCAGCCAAAAAGGCAATGGCATTTGCCAGTTCTTCCGGTTGTCCAAAACGCTTGGCAGGCACGCTGTTTTTCATTGCTTCAGCCACCTCATTTTCAGACTTATTTTGTTTTTTTGATTTGTTCGCAATAATATTGTCCAAACGACCGGTGGCTGTAAATCCTGGTAAAATATTATTCACCGTAATTCCGAATTCACCCAATTCATTCGCCATGGTTTTGCTCCAACTGCCAACGGCACCACGGATGGTATTGCTCACGCCAAGCCCATCAATAGGTTGTTTTACGGAAGTTGAAATCACATTGATAATTCGACCGTAATTTGCTTTTTTCATGCCTGGAACTAAAGCTTGAACCAAAATTTGATTACAAACCACGTGTTGTGAAAAAGCATTTGTAAATTCATCGGTTTCAGCTTCATATATCGGTCCGCCTTTTGGTCCGCCGGTATTGTTTAAAAGAATATGATAATCTTTTTGTTGAGCTGCAGTCTCAACTTTAACTTTTAGATTTTCAGGAGCAGTAAAATCAGCAACAATATAATCGTGCGTTTGACCGTCCACTTTAGATAAATTTTTCAGTGTGGATTGTAACTTTTCTTCGTCTCTAGCCACCAAAGTAATATTGGCACCTAAATCTGCCATCAATAGGGCAGTGGCTTGTCCAATTCCTGCAGTACTGCCACAAATCATGGCATTTTTATTTTTTAAACTGATGTTCATAAATTAAAATTTTTATTCGTAAGTGATACAAATATTTTTTGGTTCTGTAAAAAATCGCAAAGCTTCTAAACCGCCTTCACGTCCAACGCCGCTTTGCTTGGTACCGCCAAAAGGCGTTCTCAAATCTCGATTCAGCCAAGTATTGACCCAAACAATACCACATTCTAGTTTTTTTGACAATCTCATCACGCGATTCACATCGGTAGTCCATAATGTTGAAGACAAACCATATTTGGTGTCATTCGCCATATTTAAAGCTTCTGCTTCGGTTTCAAATGGCATGATGCTCACAATCGGTCCGAAAATTTCTTCTTGATTAATTCTGCAATCATTGCTTTCAACTTCTATAATTGTAGGTTGAAAATAATAACCTTCATTGAAATCTTCTATGTGAACTCGTTTTCCACCAAATAGAATTTTTTGATTTTCAGCTTTAGCGACTTCAACGTAAGATTCTACTTTTTCTAAATGTGATTTTGAAACCAATGCGCCAATTTTAGTGTCGGATTTCATGGGATGTCCGATTTTTAATTGGGAAACTTTTTCGATGAAATCTTTTTTGAATTGTTCATAAATTGAAGCTTCCACAAAAATTCGACTGCCACAAAGACAAATCTGACCTTGATTGGCAAATGAAGATTTTACGGTGGTTTCTAGCATTTTATCATAATTGCAATCTGCAAAAATCAAATTTGGATTTTTACCACCGAGTTCCAAAGATAATTTTTTAAACATCGGTGCAGCAATTCTGGCAATATGTTCACCGGTTTTGGTACCGCCGGTAAAAGTGATTGCTTTTATTTTTGGGTGCTTGGTGATCGCTTCTCCAGCGTTTTGTCCCAGTCCGTGAACAATATTTAAGACGCCTTTTGGTAAACCGGCTTCGGAGCAAATTTCACCTAATAAATATGCGGTGTAAGGTGTGATTTCACTGGGTTTTGCAACCACAGTGTTTCCAGCGGCTATCGCAGGCGCAATTTTCCAAGTGAATAAATATAAAGGCAAATTCCATGGCGAAATGCAACCGACGACGCCAATTGGCTGGCGCAATGTGAAATTTATACTTTGCAAACCGATGCTTTCGTGCGCTTCGCTACTGAATTGCGTAATCGCTTTAGCGAAAAAGCTAAAATTTGAAGCTGCTCTGGGAATGTCTACAGCTTTGGCTAAGCTCAGAGGTTTTCCATTGTCCAAAGCTTCAGCTTCAGCCAGTCTGTCCAAATTGTCTTCAATAAGATTGGCAATTTTCTGAAGAATTCTACTGCGTACATCCAAACTTGTTTCTGACCAAGTTGGAAATGCATTAGCTGCTGCTTTGTAGGCTTTGTCAATATCTTCAGCACCGGAATTGGCTATTTTACTATAAATTTTGCCCTCAGCCGGATTGTAATTATCCAACCATTCATCAGTGATTGGTTTGCAATATTCTCCGTTGATATAATTTAAAATCAATTGCATAAAATTCAGTTTGAATGATTGCAATTTAATGATAAAATTAGTTTACACCAGTAGTATTATTAAAAAATAATTAAGAAAACATCAACTATAATGAGAATTAGATAATTATCTTTTTTTGTATGCCACAACTTTAATTTCTATCAATAAATGCGGATGTGGCAATTGATGCACAGCAACTGTTGTTCTGGTCGGACCGTTTTCTGGTTTGAAATATTTCGCATAAGTTTCATTATAACCTTTGAAATCGTTCATGTTGACTAAAAAAGTGGTCACATCTACTACATTTTCCAAACTTGCATTTTCTTCTTTTAGAATGCTGTCTATGTTTTCTAAAACCGCTGCGGTTTGCTTGCGAATATCTAAATTGGTTGTTCCCATTTCATCGACTTCAACGCCTTCAAAAGTGTTGTCCGAACGTCGTGAACTCGTCCCGGAAACGTAGATGAAATCGCCCACGCGTTTCACATGTGGATAAGCCCCGCGTGGTTTGGCTTTACCTTCTACTAATTTGCTTGACATATTTATGCTTTTAAATTATTTCAATATGGTATTAAAAAAATGAATTTCTTTTAATGTTCTAAAATAACATCGCCTTCTAGAATTTGCTGCGTCACATTTCGGATGAGTTTTAATTGTTCTTCTAAAGATTGTTTGTCGTGCAATTTGTTGTTTTTCAATAAACCTAAAATGGCTTTATCTTGCGCACGACCACGATCCATGGCGGTTTTGTATGATATTTGTTCTTCGAAAGTTACCAAGCTGTATTTGGAAGAATATTGTTTTGGGAATTCTTTTTCCAAAGCCAATTCTATTTTTCGTTTTTGAAGAAATATATCTTGCGCTGTGTGCGATTTCATTTCATGGAAATTATCCAAAGCCAAATCGGCAATCGCATCGGCATCTGGTTTTCGTGTATTGCTAAATTCCTTAAAACTCTCAGAAATATCGAATTCATTGTCGACTAAAATCTTGTCAAACTCGAAAACATCTTCAAAAGACGCATTCATGCCTTGTCCGTAAAACGGAACAATGGCGTGTGCGGCATCGCCTAGAATTAATGAATTTTTGTAAGTCCAAGGCGAACATTTCACCGTTCCTAATGGTGCAGTTGGATTTTCAAAAAATTCCGTTTTCAGTTCTGGCATAAGTTTATATGCATCTGGATACACACTTTTGAAATATTCATCTACAATTTCAGGATTGTCTAAATTATTGAAATTGTATTTACCGCCTTCGTAAGCTAAAAATAAAGTAACCGTAAAACTTTTGTCTAAATTCGGTAATGCAATTAGCATATTTTCGCCTCTTGGCCAAATATGTAAAGCACCTTTTTCTGTGGCATAATCTCCAGTTTCTGATGTTGGAAAACTCAATTCTTTGTAGCCATGCGTGAGAAAATTCTGTGAGTGACTGAAAAGAAAATCTTTTTGATTTTGCATTGCTTTTCTCACAACAGAACCTGCGCCATCAGAGCCAAATATATAATCGGCTTGGTGAGTTTTTTGCGTTTTAGTTTCAAAATCTTCAAAAGTTGCTGACGTATTTTTCAAATCAACATCAACACAAGATTGGTTGAAAATAATATCAACATTTTCATGTTTTTCAACGGCGTCGAGAAGCAAAGCATTCAGTCCACTTCTGGAAATAGAATTGATGTATTCATCATCACGACCGCTGTATTTTGACAATTGCATTTCGCCTTGTTGGTCGTGCAACATTCTGCCGTACATTGGGATGCAAAGTTCACGAACGGCATTTTCCAAACCAACAAGTTTAATGCCTTTCATACCACGGTCAGAAAAGGCTAAATTGATAGAACGTCCAGCAGAAATATCAGCTTTTCTTAAATCAGGGCGTTTTTCAACTAAAGTGATTTTATAATTATGTTGTGCCAGTCGAAGTGCCAAAAGTGAACCGCAAAGTCCGGCACCGACAATAAGTAAATGTTCTTTAGATTTCATTCAATACTTTTTTTAAGATTTGTACAAATACGTAAACATCTGTGTAAGAATTGTATAATGGCGCAGGCGCAACTCTTATGACGTCTGGCTCTCGCCAATCTGAAACCACGCCGGCTTCAGTGATTTTGTCGAATAATGTTTTGTCAGCATTTTTCACTTGAATAGAAAGTTGACAACCGCGTTCTTCAGGATTTCTTGGTGTAATGATGTGAATATCTTCGTTATCCAATTCATCGATTAAATACTCCAAAAAACCTGTAATTTTTTCTGATTTTTCTCTAATAACCTCAAAACCTGCCGCATCAAAAACGTCTAAAGATGCTCTAATTGCAGCCATAGAAAGAATTGGCGGATTGCTAAGTTGCCAGCCTTCTGCGCCAGGAATAGGAGAGAAGTCCTTCCGCATATTGAATCTTGTAGATTTGTCGTGTCCCCACCAACCGACAAAGCGTTTCAAATCTGAGTTATTGGCGTGGCGTTCGTGAACAAAACAACCGCCGAGACTTCCTGGTCCAGAATTCAAATATTTATAACTGCACCAGACGGCAAAATCTGCACCGACTTCGTGAAGATTGGGTTGAATATTTCCAGCGCCATGCGCCAAATCGAATCCGACAGTGATATTTTTGTCATGAGCGAGTTTGGTTATTTTTTTTAAATCGAAAGATTGACCTGAGTAATAATTGGTGGAGCCAATCATTACTAACGCAATTTCGTCGCCTTGATTTTGAATGATTTCTTCAAAATCTTCCATTCGGCAAGTGTTTTCGCCCGGTCTCGGTTTCCATAAGATTAAACCATCCTTTGGGTTGATGTCGTGGTATTTCAATTGTGATTCTACGGCGTATTTATCAGAAGGAAATGCATCGCTTTCTATCAAAATTTTATAGCGTTGTTTGGTCGGTCTGAAAAACGAAACCATCATCAAATGTAAGTTGGTGGTCAAGGTATTCATCACGACAACTTCTTTAGGTTTTGCACCGACGATTTTCGCCATTTTTTCTGTCAGAAATTCATGATACGGCATCCAAGCATGTTCAGCTTCGGTGTGACCGTCTACGCCGAATTTCGCCCAGTCGTCCAATTCTTTTTGAATGTATTCTTTGGTGTTTGTCGGTTGCAAACCAAGTGAATTTCCGCAGAGGTAGATTTTTTCTTCGCCGTCGGTGCGTTTTGGAATATGAAATTGATTTCTGAAAGTTTTAAGTGGATCGGTTCGATCCAAAGCTTTTGCAAATTCTATTGTATTTTGGTAAATCATGTTGCTATTTTGCGCTTATGTCTGTAAAATATAGTTTGAAATTTTTGTCTGCGTTTTGGTGAGTTTTGGCAATTTTTAAACCTTCAAAAGTTCCGTAATCTTCCCAAGTTGTACTCATAGCCGGTTCTTGTTTTCCGTTAGGAATGTAGGACCATTCACGAATTATGTGTTGGTCATCTACGTAAATTTTGTAAGTGTCGCCCGGCGTGTAACCAGCTTCATTTTTATAATTGATACTGACTTCAGTAAGCT
>JBHEPM010000042.1:5723-16521 GCA_046260295.1 Psychroflexus sp. | reverse complement strand
CCAATATGCAGAAAACCATTTGGTTCTGGCGGAAAACGAAATTTCAAATCACTGATTTTATAATCGTTTTTTAAATCGTCTTCAATGATTTGCTCTATAAAATTCAAAGACTTTTTCTCTGTTGACATAATTGAAATTTAAGTTGCAAATTTACTTAAATTCGTTTCACAAAAAACAGATATTAATTCTATTATTGAATTGAGGAAAGTTTGAAAGAAACGGCTAACTATAAACGTTTAAAATTTAAAAATATGAAGTTATTTTTCCAGATTTTATTGATTTTTTGCTTTGCAATTGCAAGTCAAGCGCAAACTAAGAAATCACAAATTAACCAAGTTATCGACGCTTGGCATGAAGCAGCCGCAGAAGCTGATTTTGAAACTTATTTTGGTTTGATGACTGAAAATTCGCATTTTATTGGTACAGATGCTTCAGAAAACTGGACTTACGAAGAGTTTAAGTCGTTTTCAAAACCTTATTTTGACAAAGGTAAAGCTTGGACTTTTTCACCTTTAGAACGCAATATTTATTTAAATTCTGCAAAAAATATGGCTTGGTTTGATGAACTTTTAAATTCAAACCACATGGAAATTTGTCGTGGTTCAGGAGTTTTAGTTTTAAAAAACAACACATGGAAGATTCAACATTATGTATTGTCTATTGCTGTTCCTAACGAACTGGTTGAGCGTCTGAATAAATCCAAGTCTGAACATGACAAAAAATTCATTATTAACCAAGAAAACTAAAATTCATTATCAATATGATAAAAAAGCGTATTTTTATCAAAAATATTTCAAATAAAGTAAATATGAATAAATTTAAACTATCGCTGATGTCTTTGACAGCAGCAACTTTACTCTTTTCTTGCCAAAGCAATGACAAAAAGAAAGAGAAAGACGATGACAAAACGCATGGAATCCAAACCAAATATATGGACACTACCGTGCGACCACAAGACGATTTTTATAGTTATGTCAATGGTGGTTGGATGAAAACGGCTGAAATTCCAGACGATAGAACCTCTTGGGGTGGATTTCAAATTTTAAGAAAAAACACGGACAATGATGTGTTAGAAATTCTTAAAAAAGCTGAATCTTCAGGTGAATATGATGCAAAATCTGATCAAGGCAAAGCCATTCAGGTTTTTAATTCCATTATGGATACTGTATCTAGAGACGAAGCTGGCGTGAAACCTATCATGGCAACTTTAGAAAAAATAGATGCCGTTAAAAACGTAAAAGATATTCAGAATTTACTAGCAGAACATCCGTCAACAGTTTCTGCGCCATTTTTTGGCTTGTCAGTATATTCAGATCCAGATGACAGTAATATGAATGTGGCTTACATCGGCAATGGAAGTTTAGGTTTGCCAGATCGAGATTATTATCTTGATGAGGATGAAAATTCTAAAGACATCAGAGAAAAATATAAAACTCATATTGCGAAAATGCTGCCATATTTTGGTGTTTCAGAAGAAGACGCCAAAGCAAAAGCTGAAACCATTTTGGCTTTTGAAACTAAATTAGCTGAACCTAGACTGGACAAAGTTGAACGAAGAGATTTTAGAAATTTCAATAACAGATATGCGGTTCAAGACTTAGACCAAGTTGCTTCATCTGTAGATTGGCAAAATTACATGAACAGACTTGGGATTGAAAAGCAACCCGACACTGTTTTGGTTATGGAACCAAAATATATGAAAACACTTGACCAAGTTATGATGGAAAGTGATATTGAAGATTTGAAAACTTTGATGCAGTGGGCAACTATCAATGACGCTGCTAGTCAACTTTCCACAGAATTAGCCACAAGAAACTGGGAATTTTACAGCAAAACTTTAAGCGGTGCAAAAGCCCAAAGACCACTTGATGAGCGCGCACTTTCTGTTGTCAACGGAACAATAGGAGAAGCGGTCGGCAAACTTTATGTGGATCAAAAATTCCCGCCAGAAGCCAAGGAAAAAGCTGAAAAAATGGTGGATAATGTTATTCTGGCTTTTAAAAATAGAATAAACAATTTAGAATGGATGACCGAAGATACTAAAGTACAAGCCAACGAAAAGTTAGATAAATTCACAGTAAAAATTGGCTATCCAGATGAATTTGAAGATTACAGCGACTTAGACGTTGCGCCAGAGAAAACCTACTACGAAAATATGTTGGCGATTTCTGAATGGAATTACAGAGATGATTTGAGCAAAATCGGTGAACCAGTGGACAAAACCGAGTGGGGCATGTCGCCACAAACAGTCAATGCATATTTCAACCCTATGTATAATTAAATTGTTTTTCCAGCGGCCATTTTACAACCACCGTTTTACGATTACAAAGCCGATGCTGCGGTAAATTATGGCGGAATTGGCGCTGTAATCGGTCATGAAATTTCTCACGCTTTCGATGATAGTGGTGCCAGATTTGACGCCGAAGGAAACTTGAAAAATTGGTGGACAGATGAAGATTTAGAAAAATTCACTGAAAGAGGCGACAAATTAGCTGAACTGTACAGCAGAATTGAAGTTTTGGACAGCGTTTACATCAACGGAAAATTCACTTTAGGAGAAAATATTGGCGATTTAGGCGGTGTTTTAGGTGCTTATGATGGTTTACAGATGCATTTAGAAGAAAACGGCAGACCAGAAAAAATTGATGGTTACACACCAGAACAAAGATTTTTCTTATCCTGGGCAACCGTTTGGCGTACCAAAATGAGAGACGAAGCTTTAGAAACTAAAATCAAAACCGATCCGCATTCTCCAGGAATGTACAGAGCTTACGTGCCGTTGCAAAATGTAGATGCATTTTATGATGCGTTTAATGTCAAAGAAGGCGACGAACTTTACATTGCTCCAGAAAATCGCGTTAGAATTTGGTAACAAAAATTGTTTTTTTCATTAAAACGCAAATTAATTTTCAAAAAGTCTTTCCGCATTGGAAAGGCTTTTTTTGGTTTAAAATGAAAAAAATTTAAAACCTATCACTACTACCAATTTAAACATAAAATAACGCTATTAAACGCATTTCATGTTCAAATTTGTATAAAAAATCAAACCCAGTTTTTTGGTGATTTTAAAACTTCTAAAAGTTTGGCTTCTTCGGAATTTGGTTCTGGATGATGGTCGTATTGCCACTGTACGTGCGGTGGCAAACTCATCAAAATACTTTCTATCCTACCGTTTGTTTTCAAGCCAAAAAGCGTGCCTTTGTCATGAACCAGATTGAATTCGACATAGCGACCACGTCTGATTTCTTGCCAATCGCGGTGCTTTTTTTCATATTTCAAATCTTTCCTTTTTTCCACAATTGGAACGTAAGCTTCCAAAAACTGATCGGCAACTTCCGTCACAAAATCATAAATGCTTTGCAAAGATTTGTCTTCAGTTGGTTTCAAATAATCAAAAAATAAACCGCCGATGCCTCTGGCTTCATCTCGATGGGCATTCCAAAAGTAGTCATCGCATTTTTCTTTATAGTTTTTATATAGATCATCGCCGTGTTTGTCGCATGCATTTTTAGATATTTTGTGGAAATGAACCACATCGTCTTCAAATAAATAATACGGCGTTAAATCTTGGCCGCCGCCAAACCATTGGTCTACAATATTATTTTGCTGATCGTACATTTCAAAATAACGAAAATTGGCATGAACCGTTGGTACCATTGGGTTTTTTGGATGCAACACCAAACTTAATCCACAGGCGAAAAAATCGCAATCTCTGACGTTGAAATAATTCTGCATCGCTTTTGGCAAATGTCCATGAACCGCAGAAATATTGACACCGCCTTTTTCGAAAACAGCACCATTTTCAATCACTCGCGTGCGTCCGCCACCGCCTTCTTTTCTTTTCCATAAATCTTGCTGAAACTTCGCTTTACCGTCTAAAGCTTCTAGTTTTGAAGTTATTTTATCTTGTAGGTTTTCAATATAATTATAAAATGTATTTTTCATTATTCAGATTTAAAAATGCAATTGCAATTTAATTTTTTGCATTTGAAAATAGCGTTTTTTTTGTTAAGAATTGACTAAACTAAAAGGCTTTATTGCGTTTAGTCCATTCGAATATTACATTTGTTTCAAAAGTAATTATATGAAATTCAACACGAAAACAATACACGGTGGACAAGAAAATACAGATCCTGCTTACGGCTCTGTGATGCCACCAATTTATCAGACCTCAACTTATAGCCAAACTACGCCTGGTCAGCACAAAGGTTTTGAATATTCAAGAAGTGGAAATCCGACGCGTTCAGCACTAGAAAAAGCTTTAGCTTCTATAGAAAATGGAAAACATGGGCTAGCATTCGGTTCTGGTTTAGCTGCAATTGATGCGATTTTGAAAACGCTAAAACCCGGTGATGAAGTTGTTTCTACAAACGATCTTTACGGCGGCACTTACCGACTTTTCAATAGTATTTTTAAAGATTTCGGTATCAAATTTCATTTTGTTGGGATGCAAGATGCTGACCAAATTGAAAGTTATATCAACGCCAATACAAAATTGATTTGGGCAGAAACGCCAACCAACCCAATGATGAATATTGCGGATATTTCTGCTTTGTCAAAAATGGCTAAAAAGCATAATGTGCTTTTGGCAGTTGACAATACTTTTGCAACTGCATATTTACAAAAACCGCTAGATTTAGGCGCTGATCTTGTGATGCACAGCGCCACAAAATATCTTGGCGGACACAGTGACGTCGTAATGGGTTCTATTGTTGTGAATGACGATAAACTGGCAGAACAACTGTATTTTGTCCAAAATGCAAGTGGTGGAATTGCCGGTCCAATGGACAGTTTTTTGGTCTTACGAGGCATTAAAACTTTGCATTTGAGAATGCAGCGCCATTCTGAAAACGGTCGTGCCGTTGCTGAATTTTTACAAGCACATCCAAAAGTTGAAAACGTATATTGGCCAGGATTGGAAAATCATCCAAACCATGAAATTGCAAAACGACAAATGAAAGATTTTGGTGGCATGGTTTCCTTCACTACCAAAGGAAATTCTATGGAAGACGCCATGAAATTTGTTGAAAATGTAAAAGTTTTCACTTTGGCTGAATCTTTAGGTGGCGTTGAATCTTTGGCTGGTCATCCAGCAAGTATGACGCATGCGAGTATTCCGAAAGAAGAACGCGAAAAAACTGGCGTTGTGGATTCTTTAATCCGTTTGAGCGTTGGTATTGAAGACAAAGAAGATTTGTTGAAAGATTTGGAGCAAGCTTTATCATAAACTAAATTTAGTATTCAAATATTTTACAGCGTAAATCTGAATTTTGAATTTGGGTTTACGCTGTATTTCTTTAAAAATTAAATTCCACAATTCAAAATTGAAAGCAAAATTCAACTGCGAAATACTAAGCAGTGTTAAAAATTCATTTCAAATCCTAAAATTATCTGTGAATTAATACCTTAGCAAAGCTAAAAACAGATTCATAGCTTGGTATGCAGCAATTCAAAATAATAGAACAAAAATTAGAACAGTTTATCCGTAGATTTTACGTCAATGCACTTATCAAAGGTTTAATTATCTTTTTTGCCGTTGGTGTTTTGGCGTTTTTAGCCATTTTGGGGCTGGAATATTTTCTGTGGCTCAATTCCACAGGAAGACTGATTTTATTCTATCTCGCCATCACTTTTGAAGCTTTGCTGTTTTATAAACTGATTTTGATTCCAATTCTGAAATTAACCAGAATTTCCAAAGGCATTGACTTTAATCAAGCTTCAGAAATTATTGGCAAGCATTTTCATGAAGTTAGTGACAAGCTTACAAACATTCTTCAACTCAAACAAAATAATCAAGATAATGACCTGATTATTGCCAGTATAGAGCAGAAATCAGTAGAATTGAAACCGGTGCCGTTTCAACTCGCCATTGATTTTAAGCAAAATCTGAAATATGCCAAATTTGCGATTATTCCAGTCTTAATCATTTTTGCGATTTGGGTTTCTGGTCAAGGCGAATCTTTTTCTTCCAGCTATGAACGCGTCGTGAATTACAAAAACTTTTATGAACCGCCAGCACCTTTTAAATTTGTGATCCTCAATGAAAATTTAAATGCTGAAGAAGGAAAATCATTTAGCTTGAAAGTGACCACAGTCGGTGAAATTAGCCCAGAAGAAGCTAAAATTCATATCGGTGATGAAGCCTATTTTTTGAAACCAAAATCTGACAACGAGTTTGTTTACGAATTCAAAGACATCAAAGGCAACCAATCGTTTTACTTGACTGCAAACGAGGTGAAATCCAAAAATTTCAAGATTTCCGCTTTGGAAATTCCTGTGATAGAAGATTTCAAAATGCGCATGGATTTTCCTGAATACACACGTCAAAATGACAAAACTGTGTCCGGAACCGGGAATGCGGTTGTTCCAGAAGGCACCAAAATAACATGGAATGTTAGCGCAAAATCTACCGAAAAAATTCAGTTTCAATCTGAAGATTCAACCCAAAATTTCAAAAATGAAGATTCGCAATTCAGCTTTGAATATTTAAGTCGAAAAACTTTGAATTATCAAATTTCAACTTCAAATACATATTTTGAGAATTATGAAAATTTAAGCTATAATATTAAAGTCATCAAAGATGAATATCCAAAAATAAAACTTGAGCAGAAGCAAGACAGCGTAAATTCAGATCAAAATTATTTTTATGGAAAATTAACTGATGATTACGGTCTAACTCGCTTACAATTAGTTTATTATCCAGTAAATGAAAGCGATTCTACACAAGTTAAAAAACTGCCGATTTCTAACAGCAATTATTCAGAATTCACTTACGCATTTCCAAATGAAAAACTGGATTTTGAGCCTGGACAAACCTACGAATATTATTTTCAAGTTTATGATAATGACCAAGTCAATGGTCGTAAATCTTCAAAATCTGAAATCTTTAGTTTTCGTAAAAAAACAGAAAGTGAAGAAGATTCAGAAAATTTAAACCGCCAAAATGAATCGATAGAAAAACTTTCTGAAGAGCTCAAAAAGAAAAAAGAGGACAAGAAAGAATTCAAAGATTTGAAAAACTTTCAGAAAGAAAATTCTAAGTTGAATTACAGTGAAAAGCAAAAGCTGGAAAAATTTGTCAAACGACAAAAACAGCAAATGCAAATGATGAAGGATTACAATCAGCAATTAAAAGAAGATTTAAAAAATTTGGATGAAGAATCTAAAGACCAAGACAAAGAAAACTTAGAAGAGCGTCTCGAAAAAAACCAAGAGCAACTGGAAAAAAATCAAAAACTTTTAGATGAGTTAGATAAATTACGAGACAAAATAGACCAAGAAGATTTGAATGAAAAATTGGATGAATATGAAAACGAAAGTGAAAAACAAGAGAAAAATTTAGAGCAATTACTAGAACTCACCAAAAGGTATTATGTTGAAAAGAAAACAGAAAAATTAGCCCAAAAACTAGACGAGCTTTCTGAAAAGCAAGAGGAATTGTCAAAAGATGAAAACAATAATTCCGAAGAACAAAAGAAACTAAATAATGAGTTTCAAGATTTGAAAAAGGAACTTGAAGATTTAGAAGAAAAAAACGAAGAATTAGACGCGCCAATGGAAATTGGCAAGGATGAAGATTTGGAAAAAGAAGTTGAAGAATCTCAATCTGATGCCAAAGAAAACCTTGAAGATTCTGAAGACCAAGAAAAATCAGAAGAAGAACAAGAAAACAGCAAATCAGACGCTGAAAAACAGCAACAAAATGCGGCAAAAAAAATGAAAGAAATGTCGCAAAAAATGTCACAATCTATGATGTCTGGTGGCATGGAACAAACAGCTGAAGATGCTGAAATGCTCAGACAGATTTTGGAAAATTTAATCACTTTTTCTATTCAGCAAGAAAACTTGATGAGTGAATTTGAAGGTATTTCCAACAGCAATCCAGCCTACGCATCAAAATTGCGTAGACAAGCAGAATTGAGAGAGAATTTCAAACATGTAGACGACAGCTTGTATGCTTTGGCAATGCGCACACCAATGATTACAGAATCTGTCAATAACAAAATTTCTGATATAAATTTCAATATAGAAAAAACGCTAGAAAGATTAGCTGAAAATGAAGTCAGGTTAGGAACTAGCAATCAACAATACACGATGATGTATTCTAATGAATTGGCAAATTTATTAGACGGCGCACTTGACCAAATGCAGATGCAAATGAATGCTTCCGGCTCAGGTAAAGGAAAAAGTGGCAAAGGGAAAAGTGGAGACAAACCTGGCGATCAACTGTCTGACATTATAAAATCTCATGACGAATTGCAGAAACAAATGCAAGGACAAGGACAAAAAGGCAAAGGGAAAGGAGAAAAACCCGGCGAGGGCGAGAAATCTGGCGGAAACCAAAGTGGTGGACAAAGCGGGAAATCTTCTCAAGGTGAGAGTGGAAAAGAAGGACAAAACGGAGAAAGCTCAGGCGGTGAAAATGGCAAATCTGGTGGTGAAAACGGTGACGGAAATGGTGAAGGTGAGAAAAATGGCTCGAAAATGGGAGACTCTGAGCAAATGAGTGGCGAAATTTATGAGATTTACAAAAAACAACAAGAACTCCGCGATCAACTCGAAGATGAAATTAAGCGCCAAGGTTTAGATTCAAAAAGCAGAAATTTAAACAAAAGTTTGGATAAATTAGAACAAGAATTATTAATGAAAGGTTTCAGCAGTGATGTCCTGAAACAAATGGAAGAAGTGAAACATCAGCTTCTAAAACTTGAAAAAGCAGCCAATCAACAAGGTCAAGATAGCAAACGCCAAGCTGAAACAAATCAAAAAGATTTCAGTCCAAATCAAAAAAATTGGGAAGAAAAAGCTAAAGATTATTTTAACACAACTGAAATTTTAAACAGACAACAATTACCTTTGCAACCAGAATACAAAGAATTGATTAAAAAGTATTTTGATGGAGAATAAAATCAGTTTTTTTAGCACTAATGATTTTAGTCTAAAAAATGAAATTTTATATAAAAATAGCTTGCAAAAAGTAATTGAAAGCGAAGGTTTTCAGTTGGAAAATCTAACCTACATTTTTTGTTCAGATGAATATTTATTAGAAATAAATCAAAATTTTCTCAATCACGATACTTATACAGATATTATCACATTTGATTATTCTGAAGGAAAAATAATTTCAGCTGAAATTTACATCAGCACTGAACGTGTTCATGAAAACGCCAACACTTATGAAGTAGATTTTGAACAAGAATTGAAACGTGTAATTGTTCATGGTGTTTTGCATTGTTGTGGTTACAGAGATAAAACAGAAGCTGAAAAAAATTTGATGAAAGGAAAGGAAAACGAAAAAATTAAATTGTTCCACGTGGAACAAAACTGAAATTTATGTTTACAAATACTTATGATGTAATAGTAGTCGGTGCCGGACATGCTGGTAGTGAAGCCGCTGCGGCATCAGCAAACATGGGTCAAAATACACTTTTGATTACCATGAATTTACAAAATATTGCGCAAATGTCATGCAATCCTGCAATGGGTGGCATTGCCAAAGGACAAATTTTAAGAGAAATTGACGCCTTGGGCGGTTACAGCGGTTTGGTCTCTGATACCAGTGCTATTCAATTCAAAATGCTCAATAAGTCAAAAGGTCCAGCAATGTGGAGCCCGAGAGTTCAGAGTGATCGTATGATGTTTTCTCAACATTGGCGTGAGCGATTAGAACAGACTGATAATTTGGATTTTTATCAAGAAATGGTTTCTGGAATTATTGTTGAAAATAATAAAATTCGAGGTGTCAAAACTTCACTAGGTTTAGAAATCAAAGCTAAAACTGTTGTACTAACCAATGGAACTTTTTTAAATGGATTGATTCATATTGGTGATAAAAGTTTTGGCGGTGGTAGAGCAGGAGAACGTGCTTCAACAGGAATTACAGCTGAGTTAATCAATCTTGGTTTTGAAGCTGGAAGAATGAAAACTGGAACGCCTCCAAGAGTTGATGGTCGTTCTCTGGATTTTTCTAAAATGGAAGAACAACCAGGTGATGAAAAACCTTGGAAATTTTCATTTTCAGATGACACGAAACCTTTACAAAAACAAAGATCATGTTGGATGACTTACACTTCTCCAGAAGTTCATGATATTTTAAAAGATGGATTTGATCGTTCACCGATGTTCAATGGTGCCATCCAAAGTTCAGGACCAAGATATTGTCCAAGTATTGAAGATAAAATTTTCAAGTTTGCTGATAAAGATCGCCACCAAATGTTTGTTGAACCCGAAGGCTGGACTACGGTAGAATATTATGTCAATGGTTTTTCGACTTCTTTACCAGAAGATATTCAATACAAAGCTTTAAAAAGTGTTGCGGGATTTGAAAATGTAAAATTTTTCAGACCTGGTTATGCCATAGAATACGATTATTTTCCACCAACGCAGTTGAAACATACTTTAGAAACCAAATTGGTGGACGGATTGTATTTTGCTGGACAAATCAACGGAACTACTGGCTATGAAGAAGCAGCTTCACAGGGTTTGATGGCTGGAATTAATGCCGCATTGAAAGTTCAAGACAAAGAAGAATTTATTTTATCAAGAAGTGAAGCTTACATTGGGGTTTTAATTGATGATTTAATTACCAAAGGAACAGAAGAACCTTACAGAATGTTCACTTCAAGAGCGGAATATAGAACTTTACTAAGACAAGATAATGCTGATTTTCGTTTGACCGCAAAATCTTTTGAGATTGGTTTGGCTTCAAAAGAAAGATTAAAAAAGATGGAAGAGAAACAAGAAAAATCTGAAGCCTTTGTAGATTTTTTCAAAAACCAAAGTGTCACAACAGAAGAAA
>JBHEPM010000042.1:0-5713 GCA_046260295.1 Psychroflexus sp. | reverse complement strand
CAGAAGAAATCAATCCGATTTTAGAATCAAAAAATTCTTCAACAGTCAATCAACAAGGCAAGCTTTTCAAAATATTTGCTCGGCCAAATATTGAAATGTCAGATATGCAAAAATTGGAATCTGTAAGTAAGTACATAAATTCGCATGAACTTGACAATGAAGTTTTGGAGCAAGTTGAAGTTCAGGTAAAATATGCTGGATATATAGAAAAAGAAAAGCAAAATGCAGACAAGTTGAACCGACTTGAAAATGTAAAAATTCCAGAAAATTTTGATTACAATAAATTGAAATCAATGTCTTTTGAAGCCAGAGAAAAATTAAGTAAAATTCAACCAAGAACAGTTTCGCAAGCTTCTCGAGTTAGCGGTGTGAATCCAAGCGATGTTTCCGTACTTCTAGTTCACATGGGTAGATAATGTTCCACGTGGAACAATTGAGTATGAATTTAGAAAATATAGAAATAAAAGACCAAGCTAATACCAAAGAAATATTTCATTTGGTAAAAGTTAATAATGGTATTTATAAAACTGAACCCAAACCTAAAAACATAGAGAAGTATTACGATTTTGAAGATTATATTTCGCATAAAAACGAAAATAAATCATTGACTGAAATCGTTTATAATTTTGTGAAGCGATGGATGTTTTCAAATAAATATAAACTCATCAAAAAACACAAATCGGATGTAAATTCAGTATTAGATTTTGGTTGTGGAGTAGGCGACTTTGTCAAGTATTTAAATTCGAAGCAAATTAAAGCAATCGGTTTTGAACCAACTCAACTAGCTTATAAAGTTGCAAAAAGTAATAATCTAGAAGTATTTCAATCTTTAGATAAAATAAATAAAAAAGTAGATGCAATCACTTTATTCCATGTTTTGGAACATGTTGAAGATTATAATGAAATAATTCAGAAATTAAAAAAGTATTTAAATTCTGATGGATTAATTATCATCGCTGTGCCAAATCATGAATCAAACGACGCACAATATTATAAAGAAAATTGGGCAGCATGGGATGTACCTCGGCATTTGTGGCATTTTTCAATTAAAGGCATCATCCAAGTCGCTGATGAAAATAATTTAGAATTATTGCAAATCAAACCCATGCCATTCGATGCGTTTTATATTTCTATGATTTCGGAAACATATAGAAATCAATCTAAAATTAAAGGAATTTGGCGTGGGTTAGTTTCTAACGTGAAAGCCATGCAAAATCAAGCCTATTCTTCAAATATTTTTGTTTTTAAGGCTAAATAATAAGTTTTAACGAGCTTTCTTACAGTAAATGAAACAATAGTATTCAATTATTGTAAAAATCAAATAAATACAAAATATACAAGTAGAGCATAATCAACTAAAATTATAAAAAAAAAGAAATTAATAAAATAAATTAATTTAGGCTATGGCTTGAACTTTTATACATTTGTACAAAATTAAAATCATGAAAAAAATTATTTTATCTCTAGCAGTTGTCGCTTCATTAATGTCTTGTCAGCAAGAAAAAACAGCTTATGTTGACAACACTGTCTTGATTCAAGATTACTACAAAATGGAATCTACAGAAGCAGAATATGATGCGAAAAGCAAAGAAATGTCTGATCAATTAGATGCTGTGGCAATGGAATTCCAAAAAGAAGTTCAAGAATTTCAAGAAAATCAAGCTTCAATGTCAGCTTCAAAAAGAGAAGAAGAACAAAACAGATTGATGCAGAAACAACAAATGCTACAACAACAACAGCAGCAACAGAGTCAAGCTTTAAG
Organism: Psychroflexus sp.; assembly: GCA_046260295.1. Taxonomy (GTDB): domain Bacteria; phylum Bacteroidota; class Bacteroidia; order Flavobacteriales; family Flavobacteriaceae; genus Psychroflexus. The sequence goes on along the minus strand of JBHEPM010000042.1, from coordinate 3,951 downwards.
ACAGGAAAGTGATGCTGCTATAGATTCTTTAATTCAAGAAGTTAGAGATTTTGTTGAAGTTTATGGTGAAGACAATGGCTACACTTACATTTTTGGTTCAAATGAATCTGCAAATATTATGTATGCTAAAGACGGCCTCGATATTACCGAAGAGGTTCTTGAAAAACTGAACGAAGGTGAAAATGAAACTACTGAAGGAAAATCTGATGACAAAGGAAAATCAGATTCTAAAAAATAAGTTGATTGCAATATATTAAAATCAAAGCCGGTTCAAAAGAGTCGGCTTATTTTTTGTGTATAAGTCTGGTCAATTCAAAAGATAAATCTGAAAAAATTATTTTAGCATTTCCATTTCTTTCGATGTGAAAAATAGCGGTTTCCAAGGCAGAAAAAATCTGTTGAATATTTGCACCATGAATGAACTCACTAAATTTATCAAACTTAAAACCAGCATCGTAAGTTTGTAAAAAAACCAAACTTTCAGCTTCGTAATTTTTTAGTAGCGCTTGTCTGAAAAAATTGATACAATATTGTAAAAAACGCTTTTGAGTTTCTCGTGTTTCACTAGACAAAGTTTCTGACCAATCCAATAAATCTAGCACGACATTTTTGTTTCCTTTAGCGCGGAAAGCTGATCTTACCCATGTAATAAACCACTTTTCAAAATGTTCATCGTCAGAATTGTGTTCAGCAATATGGAGCGCTTTGGTAAAACTACCGTCGGATTGTTGGGCAAATTTAGTGGCTTCAACTTCAGAAATATCAAATTTTTCTAAAAGTCCATCTGCAATATCAACTTCAGCAAGTGGTGGAAAATCCAAAATTTGACAACGCGATCTAATGGTTTGCAATATGTCTGAAGGATTTTCTGTAATCAGAATAAAAAAAGTGTCTTTGGGTGGCTCTTCTATAAGTTTTAGCAACTTGTTTGAAGAAGCTGTATTCATTTTGTCGGCGCACCAGATTATCATCACTTTTGCACCGCCTTCATAAGATTTTAGGGATAAAGTTCTGACAATATTTGAAGCTTCTTCAACATTTATGTTGCCTTGTTTTTTTTCAATGCCGATATGTTGGTACCAATCGTACAAACTTTGGTATGAATTCTGGTGAACGAAAACGCGAAAATCTTTGATGAAATCATTCGAGATTGGTTTTTTTGGAGAATCTGGAGTATTGTTAATCGGATATACAAAATGCAAATCGGGATGCGTCAACTGGTCAAAACTGTGATGACAAAATTTTTGTTTGGATTCTGGCAAAGAATCTGAAATCAATTCTCTGGCAAAAGCAATTGCCATTGGTAAAGTTCCAGAACCCGACTGACCCACAAACAATTGCGCATGTGCAACACGCCGATTTTGAATGCTGGAACGCAGGTGATTTTTTATATGTTTTAAACCTAAAATTTCGTCGAAATGCATATTGCTAAAATAGCAAAGCTAGTCATGATTTGAAAATTATTTGACTAAATTTGAAAACAAAAAACTAAATGCTATTGATATGAAAACAATCACAGATTTTAATTTCAAAAATAAAAAAGCACTGATCAGAGTTGATTTCAATGTGCCATTAAATAAAGAATTTCAAGTTAGTGATCGCAGCAGAATTGTTGGCGCAAAACCTACAATTATAGAAGTTTTGGAAGAAGGTGGCAGCGTTATTTTAATGTCGCATTTAGGTCGTCCAGAAGGCAAAGAAGAGAAATATTCTTTAAAACATATCGTCGGCGACGTTTCTGATGTGGTTGGCGTAAAAGTGAAATTTGTTGAAGATTGCGTGGGTAAAGTTGCAGAAGAAGCTGCTGAAAATCTAAAACCAGGTGAAGTTTTGCTTTTGGAAAATCTAAGATTTCATCCAGAAGAGAAAAATGGAGACGAGGCTTTTGCTGAAAAATTGTCCAAATTGGGTGATATTTATATCAACGACGCATTTGGAACGGCTCACAGAGCGCACGCTTCCACAACAATTGTTGCAAAATATCTTGAAGACAAAGCTGTCGGTTTACTTTTACAAAAAGAAATTGAAAGTTTAGATAAAGTGTTGAATTCTTCAGAAAAACCAGTCACAGCTGTCATTGGCGGCGCAAAAGTATCTTCAAAAATCACGGTGATTGAAAATATTTTACCAAAAATTGATCATTTAATTATCGGCGGTGGAATGGCATTTACTTTCATCAAAGCGCAAGGCGGAAAAATCGGGAATTCTTTAGTTGAAGACGATAAACAAGATTTAGCTTTAGAAATTTTAGAGAAAGCCAAAGCGCAAAATGTCGAAATTCACTTGCCTGTAGATACGATTTCTACACAAGAATTCGATAACGATGCCGAAACCAAAGTTGAAGACATCACAGCAATTTCAGAAGGTTGGATGGGGCTCGATGCTGGTCCAAAATCAAGAGAAAACTTTGCGGAAGTCATCAAAAAATCAAAAATAATTCTTTGGAATGGTCCTCTAGGCGTTTTTGAAATGGACAACTTTGCCAAAGGAACAATTGCATTGGCAGAAGCCATTGCAGAAGTTACAGAACAAGGCGCATTTTCTTTAGTTGGCGGTGGCGACAGTGTTTCAGCTGCCAAAAAATTTGGTTTCGATAAAAAAGTAAGCTATGTTTCTACCGGCGGTGGCGCGATGCTAGAAATGTTGGAAGGTAAAAGTCTGCCAGGAATCGAAGCTTTAAAGTAAAAATTTATATAAATAGTTCATTTACAAAGTAATATTCGGAATCCGGATATTACTTTGTTGTTTCAAAACAAGTCATGTTGAGTCAAAATTTTAGGTTTAATTCTTCAGAAAAACTGAAATCCAGAAAATTAATTCAGGAGATATTTGAGAATGGAAAAAGTTCAAAAAAATATCCGATTCTGATTCGTTTTCAGAAAATAGATAAGGAACAAAATTCTGTTGGCGTGAGTGTTTCTAAACGAAATTTTAAAAAAGCGGCCGATCGCATCCAAATCAAAAGGCAACTCAGAGAAGCTTACAGACTGCATAAACATAAAATTTACGACAGAACAGAGTCAAGATTTGCAATTATGATTATATTTATTGGTCGAAAATATTTGCCTTCAGAAACAATTCACCAGCAAGTGGCAAATTTGCTTCAAAATATAGAATAAAATGATTCAGAAATTAAAAATAGCTTTGCTTACCACAGTTGTTGCCAGTTTAACTTTTGGTTTTACAACTTACAAAAATGATTTTTTTGAAATCGCCAAACAAATTGAAATTTTTACCAATTTGTACAAAGAAGTCAATATGAATTATGTAGACGAAGTCAGCCCTTCAGAATTGATGGACACTGCGATTGAAGCCATGTTGAAAGATTTGGATCCGTACACGGTTTACTGGAATGAGCAGGAAATCCAAAATGCACGAATTCAGAATTCTGGAAATTATACCGGCATTGGCGCTGATATTCAAGCTGAACCTGAAGATATTTTAATTCGAAATATCATGAAAAATTCACCAGCCGATAAAGCTGGATTAAAAATTGGTGATAAAATTATCAAAATAGGCGATATTTCGATTTCAAATTATAATGAAGACGCTGGAGAATTGCTAAAAGGTGCGCCAGATTCTGAAGTTCAATTGGAATTTATCAGAAATGGAAACACCCAAAAAACGACTTTAAAACGCGGCGTGGTCAAAGTAAAAGCCGTGCCATATTACAAACTTTTAGAAGATAAAACCGCTTATATCGTCTTGTCACAATTTACCAGAAGTGCTTCTTCTGAAGTGATTGATGCGTTTCAGGAATTGAAAGAAAAAGGCGCAGAACGCGTGATTTTAGATTTGCGAAACAATCCCGGCGGTTTGCTGTCTGAAGCCGTGAATGTGAGTAATATTTTTATAGAAAAAGGGACCACAATTACTTACACAAAATCTGTAATTGAAAAATACAACAAAACTTATCCAACCCAAAATAAAGCTTTGGATACTGAAATTCCG
>JBHEPM010000041.1:0-17145 GCA_046260295.1 Psychroflexus sp. | reverse complement strand
GGATTGCACCACAGCATTTCTAGCATTGAACGTGGCGAATTGAGCCTGAACCCTGAACAATCCTACAAATTTGGTGTAGGTTTTCAAGGCAGTTTTGAAAATTTAGGTTTCAATATTCAGCCGTATGCCAATTTCATAAACGATTACATTTTAATGCAACCAGGAGATATTGAAAGAACGATTCGCGGTGCATTTCCGGTTTTCGAATATTCACAAACCAACGCCAGACTTTTAGGCGTGGATGTTTCGGCAAATTATAAATTTCAAAAAATCGATTTTAAAACGAATTTCGCCTATATCCACGGCGAAGATCTTAATGAAAATGAAGCTTTGATTGACATGCCGCCAACCAATTGGTCGAATACAATCAGGTATCAATTTCAAAAGTTTCAGAATCTATATTTAGAACTGAATAGCCAATTGGTTTTCGAACAAAATAGATTTCCAGATAACAACTTCGATGTGGAAATCCTCAATACAGAAACCGGTGATTTTGAGGTTGAAACTGTGGACATCAGCACGCCGCCAGAAGCGTATCATTTGTTGAATTTTTCAAGTGGCATGGATTTCAACTTAAACGACACTAAATTCAATATTAATCTAAGAATCAACAATTTATTCAATACAAAATATAGAAATTATTTAAATAGACAAAGATATTATGCAGACGAAATTGGCACGAATGTCATGTTACAACTCAAAGTAAATTATTAATCTAAAATTATTTTAAAATGAAAACAATTAAATTATTAAGTTTAAGCTTAATTGCAGCTATTACACTAAACTCATGTTCTGACGACGACGATGCGCCAACAGCCATCGTTGAACAAGAAGTTATTACAACCGTCAACATTCAACTGGAGGATGTTGATGATCCTACAAATACGGCAAATTTTGCTTGGAGCGATTCTGATGGCGACGGCGAAGTCGACATGATTACAGAAGACGATTTGACTCCAAATACCACGTATTCAGGAAGCATTAGTTTTCTAAATGAATTGGAAAATCCTGCGGAGAATATTACTGAAGAAATTTTGGAAGAAGATGAAGAACACCAAGTTTTCTATGTTCCAAATACAGATGTAGATTTGAATATTGAATACGATGACCAAGATGAAGATGGAAATCCAATTGGTGTTGAATTCACACTCACAACAGGAAACACAAGCAATGGCGTGATGACTGTACTTTTAATCCATGAAGGAAATAAATTTGCAGAAGGCGCCAGCGAAGGTGTTTTAACAGATGAAGTTGGTGGCGAAACCGACATCGAAGTTACATTTGATGTAAATATCGCAGAGTAAATTTTGTAACATCGTCCAATTTCAGCATAAAAATAGCTGTCCCTAATGTTGCGGTATATTTAAAGTCTATCTGGAAATTAGCCCTTTAAATCACTGAAAAAACATCTAGCGGACAGCTTTTTATTTTGCAAACTTACTTAAAATAGACGGTTTTTTGGATTCAAACTTCATATTGCTAGCAAAAAATGAAATGACATTTGGATACTATTATTTCTTTTGGTTTTTGAAAAATATAAAATTTACTTTGCAAAAGAATTCTTACTTTAGGCAAAATTTATGTTATGAATGCTAGAGATGAGCAGTTGAAATCCATCAGGCTTGAAATTCCAAATGCTAAAATCAAGTCGACGACTACGGATATGGAGCGTTTTCAAAATGAAACATTACGACCGATTGCAAAATTTCAAAACGATATAATTTTAAGTATTTTTAAAAATTATATACGCAAGTATAAAAACGTATTTCACAAACTAAATCAAGATGAAAAGCTAAAATACATAGAAAACAGTTTAAAGAAAGACAGCAAATTTAAAAACTTGATTCGTGGCATTTTTATGGGTCATTTCACAATTGAAGACTATGAGTTTTATATTGAAAATGCTTCAGCTGTGAACAAAAGAATCATCAATTTAACAAAAGAACGACTGCAAAGTCAACTGCAATATTTTGAAATAGGAAATGCGTAAAAATCTTCAAAATTTAAAATATCCGAAACGCTTAAAAATCAAAAAGCGAAAAATACAGAACCAAATTCCTGGGCAAATTACCTACATCGGTGAAAAACCCAGTGATACTACTGAAATTGACGTCATTAGTTACAATACTGATAAAGTAAAATACGATAATAATTGTTCTGTAGAAAGAGTTTCTGAATTGATAAACCATGATACAGATTTCAAACATTGGATCAATTTTTCAGGGCTTCACGATGTTGAAAAACTTGGTAAACTAGGGCAATTGCTCAATATTCATCCACTAGTTTTGGAAGATATTGCCAATACTAGGCAACGTCCGAAATTAGATGAGTTTGAGGATTATTTATTTATGGCTTTAAAAATGCTGTATTATACCACTGAAAACGAATTTGTTAAAGAGCATTTCGGAATTATTTTGCACGATTCGTATATCATTACTTTTCAGCAAAATAAAGATGATGTCTTGAATTTTGTTCGCGAACGGGTTCATAATAAAACAGGTAGAATTCGCACTCAAAATACAGATTACTTGTTTTTTGCCATAATTGATGCAGTGATTGACAATTATTACAACATCACAGAAACGGTTGAAGAAAAAACGGAGGATTTGGAAGATAAAATTTTGTCCGACGCTAATAGCGCAAGTTCCAATGAAATTCAGATGTTGAAACGTGAAATTTTGAGCATCAGAAAATCGGTGGCACCAACCAAAGAATTAATCAATAGATTGCAAAATTCAAAACACAAATTATTTGATAAATCAACTAGATTTTACCTTGCCGATTTGTACGATCATATTTTGCAAGTCACTGAAAACGTTGATATTTACCGAGAAATCACTTGGGGACTTTTGGATATGCATATGAGTAGTATGAGCAACAAAATGAACGAAGTGATGAAAGTTTTGACCATCATGTCAACTATTTTCATTCCGTTGACATTTATTGTTGGTGTGTATGGGATGAATTTTGAATACATGCCGGAATTAGACGCTAAATCCGGTTATTTCATCGTTTGGGCTGTGATGATTGCATTGACTGTTTTATTGATATTTTACTTTAAAAAGAAAAAGTGGTTTTAGTCAGATTTCAATTTCACTTCATTTAAAATTAAACCAGAAGCTTGTGCAATGTGTTCTAATTTGATTCGGTTTGTTCCATCAATTGTTTGTTTTAGAAAATCCAAATCAATTTTGTGTCGACCCAAATCTATGAGCGCACCCATCATCAGTCGAATTTGTTGACGTTTGAAACCTTCACCTTGCACTTTCAGCACGTAACTTTTTTCAGGAAAGAAATTAGCAGTGTAAATGTCGTTTTCTTTAAGTTCGCAAGCTATAATTTCCCCCTCGGTTTTCGTTTCTGGATTGGGACGAAATGTGTAAGAATAAAAATCGTGTTTTCCCTCGAAGTACTTCGCCCCTATTTTCATCATTTCAAGATCTAATTCTTCTTGAATATTGACCATAAACGGCGCGCAAAACGGATGCATTTTTTCTTTAATCGTGAAAAAATATAAATATTCTTTCATTTTTGGATGCTGAATAATATTGAAATTTGCATCGGTTTCTTCAATTTCAAGCGCGCGAATATCTTGTGGTAAATTCTTATTGAATTCAGGAAAAAAAGTGTCGATGTTCAAAGCGTCTTCATAAATAAATAATTCAACATAAGTTTGGTTTGCAGAAACCATGGCATCGGTTCTACCCGCGGCAATGACTTTGAAACGCTTACCTTGTAGAACATAATTCAATGTTTTGTTCAGCATGTGTTCTACCGTCAAAACATCAGGTTGCTTTTGCCAACCATGATATCTGAATCCTAAATATTGAAGTTGAATGAGGTAATAAAAACGTTTGTACTGCATGAAAAATCACAAAATTATTCAACTTTACTCAAAATCCATTCTGAAATATCTTCTAGAACATAAGGCGCAATAGTTTGTTCAATTTTTGCATATTCTGAAGGCGAACCCGTTTCACTTTCTTGAAACAAATGGTTCAAATCTGGATAAACTTTAGTTGTTAATTTAGTATTTCCGCCATCTTTTAAAGCCTTTTCAATGGCTTGAATATTTTCATCGGGTGGCACTTGCAAATCTTTTTCACCATTAATTGCCAAGACTGGACAAGAAACTTGTTTCAAAATATCAGCAGGATTGGTATTTATGAATGTTTGAAACCAAGGTGTTGCAATTTCAGAAACCGCCATATCGATGTATGCTTCATCCGACATATTTTTTGGTTTTTGCGGATCCGGATTTTCTTGTAAAGCTTTTTGATAAAAATCTTTCAGTTTGGTCTTGGCTTCAGAAATATTATCAGCATTAGATAAAATTTCATAGGCTTGTTTGTTGTTTTCTATGCTATTTTCAATTTGAGCTTCACTCAATCCAGAGACTTTACCGATTAGTTTTTGTTGTAAATAAAGCAATTCATCTCCAGGAATTCCAGTGCCAGCCATAAAAACAATAAAAGCAACAGATGCGTTGTCTTTAGCTACAATTGGAGCGATTAATCCGCCTTCACTGTGACCAATTAATCCAATATTTTTGACATCAATATGTTTATGTGATTTTAAAAATTCTACAGCGGCTTCAGTATCTTGAGCAAAGTCAAATGAAGTGGCAGATTTGAAATCGCCTTCAGATTCGGCTACACCACGGTCGTCGTAGCGCAAAACGGCAATGCCATTGCGGGTTAAATAATCTGACAAAACCAAAAATGGTTTGTGTCCCAAGAGTTCTTCATTTCTGTTTTGTGGACCGCTGCCAGAAATAAGCACAACAGCCGGGAATTTTCCGGATTCTTGTGGTAAACTCAAAGTGCCGGCTAGTTTAATTTTTGCTTTTTTATTTTTAAAATTAATGTCTTCCGTATAATATGGTAAAGGTTCTTCAGGTTCTTGCGGCCGTTTAACATCCGATTTTTCGATATCTTTTTGGCTTAAATTCATTTCGAAAACCATTCCGTTTTGTGTAAAATCTCCTTCAAAAACATCGTTTTCATTTAAAACGCCAAGGTATTCTATACCAGCATTTTGAATTTTCAGTTGCAAAGTATCGTTTTTGAATTCTGTTGAAGTCACAGGAATATCAAAAGCGCCTTGGTCAGGACTGTCCATCGTAGCATCCAAGCCTTGTTTGGTGTTTTCTATATGGAAAACTAATCTTAATTTCATGCCTTGGACATCCAAAAGTCCATTCCAATCTCCAGTGATGTTTTGGCCAAAAGTAGCGACAGAACAGAGTGTAATTACAAATAATAAAACTGCTTTCGTCATTTTATTTAAAATTAATGAAATTCAAATTTATATAAAGCATTTATTATTTTGACTAAAGTTTAAATTTATTTAATTCTCACCTGCCATCCTGTTTTACCTACTCCACATAAAAACCACATAAATTCTGAATAAACAGCTGAAAATAACTCAATCTGTTAGGGAATCTTTAAAAGAATATTAAATTCAAAAAATATTTATTTTTTACTATGCATGCATAGTAAATTTTCTTACATTTGATGTATTATTTTTAGTATGAAAGAAAAAACCATAGATTATATACTGAGGTCAACATGGATTTCGGTCGCAAAAATGTATAATGAAGAAGCTGCAAAGAAAGACAGTACGATGGCCACTGGTTTTGCTTTACTTAGCATAGATCCAGAAACGGGAACGCCTTCTACAGCTTTAGGGCCAAAAATGGGTGTAGAATCGACTAGCCTTTCCAGAACTTTGAAAAACATGGAAGAAAAAGGTTTGATTCGTCGTAAAAAAAATCCGAAAGACGGCAGAAGCGTTTTGATTTATTTGACTGATTTTGGTAAAGAAATGCGCAAATATTCAAAAAATGTAGTGTTGACATTTGATGAAAAAGTAAAAGAAAACATCAATCCAAAAGAACTTGAAATTTTCATCAGAGTTGCTGAAACCATTTCAGATATGATTTCTGAAAAAACAATTTACAACGACATAACTTATAAAAATTAATAATTGAAGTCTATGAAAAGAAGAATCAAAAAAGTAGCTGTCATTGGTTCAGGTATTATGGGAAGCGGAATTGCTTGCCATTTTGCAAATATTGGTGTTGAAGTTTTATTACTTGACATCGTCCCTAGAGAACTCAACGACAAAGAAAAAAAACAAGGTAAAACCTTAGAAGATCCTTCGGTAAGAAACCGAATTGTAAACGAAGCCTTGCAAAGTTCTTTAAAATCTAATCCTTCACCTATTTATCATAAAGATTTTGCAAAACGCATTGAAACTGGAAATTTAGAAGACGATATTTCCAAAGTAAGCGATGTCGATTGGATTATTGAAGTTGTAGTAGAACGCTTAGACATCAAAAAACAAGTCTTTGAAAATTTAGAAAAACACCGTAAAAAAGGAACACTTATTTCTTCAAACACGTCTGGAATTCCTATTAAATTCATGACTGAAGGTCGTAGTGATGATTTCAAAAAACATTTCTGCGGAACGCATTTTTTCAATCCACCGAGATATTTGAAATTATTAGAAATCATTCCAGGACCAGATACTTCAACAGAAGTTTTAGAATTTCTGAACGATTATGGTGAAAAATTTTTAGGAAAAACAACGGTCGTCGCCAAAGACACGCCAGCATTCATCGGGAACAGAGTCGGAATTTTCAGTATTATGAGTTTATTCCATGCCGTGAAAGATATGGACATGACCATCGAAGAAGTTGATAAACTTACTGGACCGGTAATTGGTCGTCCAAAATCTGCCACTTTCAGAACAGTTGATGTTGTTGGACTTGACACTTTGGTTCACGTTGCTAATGGTTTATATGAAAACGTTCCTAATGACGAACGCCACGAATTGTTCAAACTTCCAGACTTCATTGAATCCATGATGGAAAATGAATGGTATGGAAGCAAAACTGGACAAGGTTTTTACAAAAAGATCAAAAACGAGGATGGATCAAGTGAAATCAAATCCCTAGATTTAGAAACTTTAGAATATAGAGAGAAAAAATCTGCCAAATTTGACACTTTAGAAAAAACTAAGTCAGTAGATGTAGTTGCCGATCGCTTCCCTATTTTGGTTGAAGGCAAAGATAAAGCCGGTGAGTTTTACAGAAAAAACTTCGCTGCACTTTTTGCTTATGTTCAAAATCGAATTCCTGAAATTACAGATTCACTTTATAAAATCGATGATGCCATGAAAGCTGGTTTTGGCTGGCAACATGGACCATTTCAAATTTGGGATGCTATTGGTTTAGAAAAAGGAATCCAATTGATGAAAGACGAAGGTTTCGAAATTTCAGATTGGATAAAAAAATTATCAGAATCTGAACAAAAATCTTTCTACCACATTAAATCTGGTAAAACTTATTTCTACGATATCGACAAATCTTCTCATGAGAAAATTCCAGGTCAAGATGCGTTTATCATTCTAGATAATATCAGAGAAAGTAATGAAGTTTTCAAAAATAAAGACCTTGTCGCTGAAGATTTAGGCGATGGCATTTTGAATATTGAATTCAGAAGTAAAATGAATTCTATAGGTGGAGATGTTTTAAATGGTATCAATACCGCCATGGATATTGCAGAAAAAGACTACCAAGGCGTTGTAATTTCCAATACTGGAGATAATTTTTCAGTTGGCGCCGATATCGGCATGATTTTCATGTTTGCCGTTGAGCAAGAGTACGAAGAACTAAATGGCGCCATCAAATATTTCCAAGACACAATGATGAGAATGCGCTACTCCTCTATTCCAACAGTTGCTGCACCACACCAAATGGCACTCGGTGGCGGTTGCGAATTATCTATGCACGCCGATAAAGTTGTAGCTCACGCAGAAACTTATATCGGATTGGTTGAATTTGGCGTTGGCGTTATTCCTGGTGGTGGTGGTTCTAAAGAAATGACACGCAGAGCTGCAAAAACATTTCAAAAAGACGATGTTGAATTGAATAGATTACGTGAAAATTTCTTAACAATCGGAATGGCAAAAGTAGCCAAATCAGCACATGAAGCTTACGATTTGAATATTTTGGAACGCGATAAGGATATTATCGTTGTCAGCAGAGACCGACAATTGGCTATAGCAAAGCAACACGCTTTATTGATGGCACAAAATGGTTATTCTCAACCTGTAAAAACCAACGATATCAAAGTTTTGGGTAGTCAAGCTTTAGGTGCTTTTTTAGTTGGTACAGACCAAATGAAAGCAGGAAATTACATCAGCGAACACGACCAGAAAATCGCCAACAAATTGGCTTACGTTATGTCTGGCGGCGATTTGTCTGAAGCCAGTTACGTTTCTGAACAATATCTCTTGGATCTTGAACGCGAAGCTTTCCTATCACTTTGCGGTGAGAAGAAAACTTTGGAACGTCTGCAACACATGATAAAGAAAGGGAAACCGTTGAGAAATTAGAAGCCAGATTTAAGATATTAGATATCAGATAAAAATTATAAATCTTAAAAGATGCATAATTACAAAGAATTGAAAATTTGGCAAAAATCCATTGATTTAGTTGAAAATGTTTTTCATCTGATATCTGATTTTCCTAACTCTGAAAAATACGGTTTGATAGATCAAATTAAAAGAAGTGCTATTTCTGTTCCTTCAAATATTGCTGAAGGTGCAGGAAGAAATAGCAACAAAGATTTTAGCAGATTTTTATCGATTTCTAAAGGATCTTTAAATGAACTCAATACTCAACTTGTTATAAGTAATCGTCTAAATTTTGTTGACAACGATAAGCTAAATCAAGTAGAGGAAAGTATAAATGAAATACAAAAAATGATTTATAAATTTAATCAAAGCTTGGAGAAGTAAGAGCATCTAATCTTATATCTAAGTTCTAAAATCTAAAATCCAATATGAAAACAGCATATATAGTAAAAGGATACAGAACAGCAGTAGGAAAAGCACCAAAAGGCGTGTTTAGATTTAAACGTCCAGATGATTTAGCTGCGGAGACCATCAATTATATGATGGGAAAATTACCAGATTTTGACAAATCTCGCATCGACGATGTGATGGTTGGTAATGCCATGCCAGAAGCAGAACAAGGCTTAAACGTAGGTCGATTGGTTTCGCTGATGGGATTAAAAACAGAAGAAGTTCCCGGCGTTACTGTCAATCGGTATTGCGCATCAGGAATAGAAACCATCGCAATGGCAAGTGCCAAAATTCAAAGTGGAATGGCAAATTGCATTATTGCTGGTGGCGCAGAAAGCATGAGTTACATTCCGATGGGCGGTTACAAACCCGTACCGAATTATAAAGCTGCCAAAGCTGGCAATGAAAGTTATTATTGGGGAATGGGACTCACAGCTGAAGCCGTTGCTAAGCAATATGAGATTTCTGCGAAAGATCAAAATGAATTTGCATTCAACTCTCATCAAAAAGCCATTAAAGCACAAAAAGATAACCGCTTTCAAGATCAAATCGCTCCTATTGATATTGAAGAAGTTTTTGTGAATTCTAAGGACAAAAAAAAATCTAAAACTTATACGGTCAATCAAGACCAAGGGCCGAGAGCTGACACTTCAGAAGAAGTTTTAAACAAACTTAAACCAGTTTTTGCTGAAGGCGGTAGCGTTACCGCTGGAAATTCCTCACAAATGAGCGACGGTGCGGCGTTTGTTATGGTCATGAGTGAAGATATGGTTAAAGAACTCAATCTAGAACCTGTTGCCAGAATGGTGAGTTATGCCACAGTTGGCGTAGAACCAAGAATTATGGGAATTGGCCCTGTAAAAGCAATTCCAAAAGCTTTAAAACAAGCTGGACTCAAACTAAACGATATTGAACTCATAGAACTCAATGAAGCTTTTGCCTCTCAATCTTTAGCTGTCGCCAGAGAATTAGACATCAATCAAGACATCTTAAATGTGAATGGTGGCGCCATTGCTTTAGGTCATCCGCTAGGATGTACAGGAGCCAAACTTTCTGTTCAGATTTTTGATGAAATGAAAAAGAGAAACCTAAAAAATAAATATTCCATGGTCACGATGTGCGTAGGAACCGGACAAGGCGCTGCTGGAATTTATGAGGTGTTTTAAAACTCAAAGCCCATCCTAACCTTCCCTAAGTGAAGGAATTAATAAAGGATGTGATATAGAAAACAAAAATGATTTGAAAACGAAGTATAACTAAAAAATACCCACTTAACCCCCTCTCCTTAGGAGAGGGATGGGGAGAGGCTTATGGAAAATAATAAAAAAGACGACATGATTCGAGGTGGTCAATTCATCGTAAAAGAAACAAAAGCAGAAGATATTTTCACTCCTGAAGATTTTTCTGAAGAACAAATTATGATGCGTGATTCTGTCAAAGAATTCGTTGATCGAGAAATATGGGCAAAGAAAGAAGAATTCGAGAAGAAAAATTACGCACTCACTGAAGAAGTGATGCGTAAAGCTGGAAAACAAGGATTTCTTGGTGTAGCAGTTCCAGAAGAATACGAAGGCATGGGAATGGACTTCGTTTCTACCATGTTAGTTTGCGACTATATTTCAGGCGCAACCGGATCTTTCAGTACAGCTTTTGGTGCGCACACTGGCATTGGAACGCTACCAATTACACTTTACGGAACAGAAGAGCAAAAGCAAAAATACATTCCTAAACTCGCCAGTGGTGAATGGTTTGGCGCATACTGTTTAACAGAACCTGGTGCTGGTTCTGATGCGAACTCTGGTAAAACCAAAGCTGTTTTATCTGAAGATGGTTCGCATTACAAAATTACTGGTCAAAAAATGTGGATTTCAAATGCCGGATTCTGTGATTTATTTATCGTTTTTGCCAGAATTGAAGATGATAAGAACATCACTGGTTTTATTGTTGAAAAAGACCTTGAAAACGGTATTTCTTTAGGTGAAGAAGAGAAAAAACTCGGCATCCACTCCTCTTCTACCCGACAAGTATTTTTTGAAGACACCAAAGTTCCTGCTGAAAATTTACTTGGTGAACGAAACGGCGGATTCAAAATCGCAATGAATGCTTTGAATGTTGGTCGTATAAAATTAGCTGCTGCATGTCTGGATGCGCAACGTCGTGTCATTGATTCTGCAGTAAAATATGCCAACGATCGAGTTCAATTCAAAACACCAATTTCAAAATTTGGTGCTATTCGCTCTAAAATAGCAGAAATGTCTACCGCAGCTTATGTTGGCGAATCCGCTTCTTATCGTGCTGCAAAAAATATTGAAGACAGAATCAATTTCAGAAAAGAAAGTGGAAATTCTCACCAAGAAGCCGAACTCAAAGGCGTTGAAGAATTCGCCATTGAATGTTCTATTCTGAAAGTTGCGGTTTCTGAAGATATTCAAGAATGTTCTGATGAAGGCATTCAGATTTATGGCGGAATGGGCTTTTCTGCAGACACGCCGATGGAATCTGCCTGGAGAGACGCCAGAATTGCTAGAATCTATGAAGGCACCAACGAAATCAATAGAATGTTGGCCGTTGGTATGCTTGTTAAAAAAGCAATGAAAGGTCACGTCGATTTACTCGGTCCAGCCAAAGAAGTTGAGGATGAATTGACTGGAATTCCTTCTTTTGACACGCCAGATTATTCTGAACTTTTAGCTGAAGAAAAAGCAATGCTTAGAAAATTGAAAAAAGCCTTTTTGATGGTTGCGGGAAGTGCCGCCCAGAAATATGGTGAAGATTTGGAAGAACATCAACAGCTATTGTTGGCTTCAGCAGATATTCTTATTGAAATTTATATGGCAGAATCGGCTTTACTTAGAGCTGAAAAAAATGCCAAAAGATTTGGTGAAGACAAGCAAAAAGAGCAAATCGCTATGGCAAAACTGAATTTGTATCATGCTGTGGATAAAGTTAATCTAAAGGGAAAAGAAGCCATTGTTTCTTTTGCTGAAGGTGATGAACAAAAAATGATGCTGATGGGTTTGAAACGCTATACTAAATATGAGAATTATCCAAATGTGGTAGAACTCAGAAATACAATAGCAAACAAAGTTACAGAAGAAAATACTTATCCGTTTTAAGTTTAATTTAGGTTAAAAAAATCCGTAGCATTTATTATATTGCTGCGGATTTTTTGTTTTAAATAAATCTTTCAAAATATGAAACCAATAATTTTACTTTTAACATTTTTAGCTTCTTCACTCAGTTTTTCGCAAAGCTTAGCTGGTGCTTGGCAGAAAGTTGACGATTCTAAATTCAAAACCGTCAAATTATATAGCAGTCATTATTTTACTTCTGCAACTTATGACGAATCCGATGGCGAATTCATCAAAGCTTCTGCCGGAACTTATACAAGAAACGATTTCGATTATATAGAAAATATTGAAACCCATTCAGAATCAACTTCGCTCGCTGGAACTTTTATCAATTTTAACTATGAATCTCAACAAGATACTTTGAAAATTTTCGATAAAAATTCCAAAATTCAAGAAACGTGGGTGAAAATTGATGAAGCTAAAAAGGAAAATGTGACTTGTTATAGAATTCACCAAGCTTTTCGAAATTCTAGTTGGCAAACTATAGACTACAAACCCAGAAAAACTCTAAAAATGCTGACTGATAATTACTATCAAGTGATTGCCATCAATTCTCAAACTGGAGAATTTTTTGGTTCAAGTGGCGGAAAATGGACTTCTTTAGATAATAAACATCAAGAACAAATCGAATTCTTTTCAAAAAATCAATCTATGACTGGCATTACCTTGGAATTCAGCAAAAACATCGAAGGCGACATTTGGCATCACGATGGAAAAAGCTCCAAAGGTGAATACATTCAAGAACGCTGGATTAAGTATAAATAAATCTTTCCTGATATTTTTTAAAAAACTACTTTCCTTTATTTACTTTGTTACGCTTTATTTCTGCTTAAACAATCACCAAGCAAATAATATATTGGGTAAAAATCTCATTTTCTTTACCTAAATTTGCAAGCTGAAATTGCTATGAAAAAAAACGAAGAATATATTGAAGTTCTAGGAGCTCGTGCGCATAATTTAAAAGATATTGACGTCAGAATTCCAAGAAATAAGCTTGTGGTTATCACCGGTTTATCAGGATCTGGAAAATCGTCTTTGGCTTTTGACACCATTTACGCTGAAGGACAAAGACGCTATATCGAAACTTTTTCTGCTTATGCCAGACAGTTTTTAGGCGGTTTGGAACGTCCAGATGTTGACAAAATCGAGGGTTTATCGCCTGTGATTGCCATTGAACAAAAAACAACTTCAAAAAGTCCACGAAGCACCGTTGGCACAATTACTGAAGTTTATGATTTTATCAGGTTGCTATTTGCTAGAATTGGTACAGCTTACAGCTACAAAACTGGCGAAAAAATGGTCAGTTATAGCGATAGTCAAATTCAGTCTAAAATAATCAGTGAATTTGAAAACCGAAAAGTCAATATTTTAGCACCAATCGTCAGATCTAGAAAAGGCCATTATCGTGAATTGTTTGAACAAATTGCCAAACAAGGTTTTGTAAAAGTCAGGGTTGACGGTGAAATTCGCGATATTGAAAAAGGCATGAAAATCGATCGTTATAAAACACACGATATTGAAATTGTCATTGATCGATTGAAAATTTCTGAAGATAAAAATACTCACAAACGCTTGTCAGAAAGCATTTCTACGGCGATGAAACACGGTGACAATGTCATGATGATTTTGGATCATAACACCGATCAACCAAGATTTTTCAGTCGAAATTTAATGTGCCCAAGTACCGGAATTTCATATCCAAATCCGGAACCTAACAATTTTTCATTCAATTCACCAAAAGGCGCTTGTCCAAAGTGCAACGGCATTGGTGAAGTTTTTGAAATCAATGTGGATCGCATCATTCCAGATCCTTCACTTTCAATAAAAGGCGGCGGTTTAGAACCACATGGAAAAGAGAAAAAAAACAATTGGGTGTTTAAGCAACTCCGCGCCATTGCAGAACATTTTGAATTTAATTTGAACGATTCCATAGAATCTATTCCAAAAGAAGCTTTGAATGTCATTTTATATGGTGGAAAAGCCAGTTTCAAAAAATTCAGTGAAACTTCAAAAGTCAGCAAAAGTTTCAGCTATAATTTTGAAGGCGTTGCAGAATTTATTTCAAACACATTCCACCAAAAAGAATCTTCGGCATCTTTGAAACGCTGGGCTAAAAAATATATGGACAAAAAGCCTTGCGATACTTGCCAAGGCAGCCGATTGAACAAAGAAGCTTTATATTACAAAGTCGATGAGAAAACCATCGCAGACATTATAAATATGGATGTTGATGAATTGTTGAATTTCTTTGAAAATCTAACTGAAAGATTACAAAAAAACGACCGAAAAATTGGGGAAGAAATCATCAAAGAAATAAAAACAAGATTGTCGTTTCTAGCAAATGTTGGTTTAAATTATTTAAATCTGAATCGCGGCTCCAAAACCCTTTCTGGTGGCGAAGCACAACGAATTCGACTTGCCACACAAATCGGTTCACAATTGGTTGGCGTGCTTTATATTTTGGATGAACCAAGCATTGGTTTGCACCAACGTGATAACGAAAAGCTTATCAACTCATTAATCTCATTAAGAGACGTTGGCAATTCAATTATCGTTGTAGAACACGACAAAGACATGATTGAAAGTGCCGATCATGTTATAGATATCGGACCTTTTGCCGGAAAAAATGGCGGAGAAATTATCAGTGAAGGTCGACCTAAAGACATTCTGAAACACAAGACTTTAACGGCAGATTATCTTTCAGGTAAAAAAAATATAGAAATTCCTAAAAAAAGACGAAAAGGAAACGGTAAACATTTACATTTACTTGGCGCCAGCGGAAATAATCTGAAAGATGTTTCTGTCAAAATTCCTTTAGGAAAATTGGTACTTGTCACCGGTGTTTCTGGGAGTGGAAAATCAACGCTCATCAACGACACTTTATATCCGATTTTAAACAATCATTTTTTCAATGGCGTAAAAGAACCTTTGCCTTACAAAAGCATTCGCGGCCTAAAACATTTAGACAAAGTTATTGATATCAACCAGTCGCCTATTGGTCGTACGCCAAGATCAAATCCGGCGACTTATACTGGCGTTTTTGGAGAAATCAGAAATTTGTTTACCAAAACGCCTGAAGCGCAAATTCGTGGTTATAAACCTGGCAGATTTAGTTTCAACGTTAAAGGCGGACGTTGCGAAACTTGTGGTGGTGGCGGTTTAAAAGTAATTGAAATGAATTTTCTGCCAGATGTTCACGTCGAATGTGAAACTTGTATGGGAAAACGATTCAACAGGGAAACTTTGGAAATTCGATACAAAGGAAAATCCATCAGCGATGTTTTGGAAATGACGATAGACGAAGCCACAAATTTCTTTGAACCAATTCCGAAAATTTACAGAAAACTAAAAACAATTCAAGATGTTGGTCTTGGTTATATCACGCTTGGACAACAAAGTACGACATTATCTGGCGGAGAAGCGCAGCGTATAAAACTCGCAACTGAATTATCCAAAATAAGTACTGGAAACACGTTTTATATTTTAGATGAACCCACCACCGGACTTCATTTTGAAGACATCAATGTTTTGATGGGCGTTTTGGAAAAATTGGTAGATAAAGGCAACACAGTTTTGATTATTGAGCACAATTTGGATGTGATAAAATTAGCCGATTATATTTTCGATATTGGTTATGAAGGCGGTCATAAAGGCGGGCAACTTGTTGCAAAAGGAACGCCTGAAAAAGTGGCAAAAGACAAAAAAAGTTACACAGCAAAATTTTTACAAAAAGAATTAAACTTATAATTATGACAGAAAAACATAATAAAAACTGGAATGAAATCAAAACCAACGACAGTTGGGCACTTTTTAAAATCATGAGCGAATTTGTAGATGGCTATGAACGCTTGAGTCAAATTGGTCCATGCGTTTCTATTTTTGGCTCAGCCAGAATGAAACCCGGCGATGAGTTTTATAAATTGGCAGTGAAAGTTGCTAATAAAATTGTAGATCAAGGTTACGGCATCATTACCGGCGGCGGTCCAGGCATTATGGAAGCCGGCAACAAAGGTGCGAATATTGGTGGCGGAACTTCAGTTGGTTTAAATATAGATTTACCTTTTGAACAACATGACAATCCATATATAGACCGAGATAAAAATCTCAATTTTGACTACTTTTTTGTCAGAAAAGTTATGTTTGTGAAATACTCTCAAGGCTTTGTAGTTATGCCTGGTGGTTTTGGCACTTTGGATGAATTATTTGAAGCCATTACACTTATTCAAACTGGAAAAATTGATAAATTTCCAATTATTTTAGTTGGTAAAGAATATTGGGGCGGACTTCTGGATTGGATCAATTCTACATTGAACAAAAAATTCGGAACTGTCAATGCGGATGATTTAAATTTAATTGAACTTGTTGATCATGAAGATGAAGTGATTGAAATTTTAGACAAATTCTATAATCAATTTGATTTAAGTCCAAATTTTTAATTCGTAGATGAGAAAAAAATTACTTGTTTTAGCCTTTTTATGTTTTGGCGTTCAATTTTCATTTGGACAAGAGACAATCAAAACCATGTTCTATAATTTATTGAACTTCTCCTCTGCTCCACCGATAGATAGAGCCGAGATTTTAAATGATATTTTAGCCAATTATGAACCTGATATTTTTATGATTTGTGAGCTAGAACTTCCTCAAGATGGAGGTCAAATACTGACGAGTTCATTCAATTATACAAGCGCCAATATTCAGTCAGTTCCCTTTCAATTCAATACTTCAGGAATTTCATCGCTTCATCAACTGGTTTATTATGACGCTGATAAAATGACTTTGGTGAATTCAGAAATTATACCAACCAATGTTAGAGATATCAACCACTATCAATTTCAGTTAAACACAAATTCAGAAACAATTTTGGATGTGTTTGTTGCGCATTTTAAAGCGGCACAGGGTTTTTCAAACGAGCAACAACGCTTGTTTGAAGCCAATCAATTTGTAAATTATGTTGAAAATTTACCACCGGATTCCAATATTATTTTTGGAGGTGATTTCAATTTATATTCAGCATTTGAGCCGGCATTTCAAGTGATTAGTCAGGGTACTCAAAATATTGATTTTCTGGATCCGATAGATGAAATTGGTGCTTGGAATAACAATTCAGAATTTGCGCAAGTCCACACACAAAGTACAAGGT
>JBHEPM010000040.1:17016-17259 GCA_046260295.1 Psychroflexus sp. | reverse complement strand
AAATAATACTGTTATTATTACCCAAGAAATTATCGCTAAGTTTCACTACACTTATCAAAAACACAATACTAATTCCAGCTTGGTAATCATCAGGTATAAGCTGATACAACATTTGAATATTTACGATAATCAAAGCGAAAATCAAGCCGCCAACTAAAAATAAAGTGTTGGAACTTCTGAGGTATAAATCTTTCAGTGAATCTAAAGATTTACTGTTTAGATAAGCTGCTGTGATTGGATTTG
>JBHEPM010000040.1:350-17006 GCA_046260295.1 Psychroflexus sp. | reverse complement strand
CCGTTGCAATGTAAATAGCAATTCCATAAATGGACACATTTTCAATAGGCAAAAAATATTCTATCATCACTTTATCCATATCGAAAAGTGCTACCGCTATGGTTCCAGCAACAAAAATCAAAGTAGAATATTGCATCAAATCTTTAAAACCAGATGGCAATTGCCATGAAAATTTCGGTAAATACAGACGAAATGCATAAACCATCAAAAATAAAGTTCGCAACAAAAACACAAAGAGAATTGCATAAATAAAAGTATCGAGTTCTATCCATTGAAAATAAAGCGCCAATAAAAGCAAACTAATTCCAAGGCGGTGAAAGATTTCACGCATAATTGTTCCAAAAACACTTTGAAATTGAACTTTAGACCATGCAAAAAACACTTCAAAATAAGCGGTAGCGATTCCTATAATTAAAATAGTCCAAGCATAAGGCTGAACCAAAGCATTTTCACCTTCAAAATAATTCAGAATATAATCGTATGAGAAATAGCCTAAAAGTCCGAAAAATACACCTAAAAATAATGGAAAAATCAGCGCAAAAGATAACAAGCGGTCACGATCCAAATTATTGTTATAGCTGCTGAAATATTTCACTATTGTATTGTGAATTCCCAGCGACATAAATGGCCAAACCAAGTTTCCAGCGGACAATAAAAAAGTAACCAAACCATAATATTCCGGAGTTAAAAATTTGGGATACAAGAACAAAACATTCAGTGCACCAAGCCCAAATCCAAAATATGTGGCAATTAGATTTTTGATAGATTGTTTGGCGACAATTCCCATAATTTAGTTTATCAAATTCACTAAAGATTTGGTCAAATTTCTTCGGCTGTATTTGGTGATGTTTTCAGAATTAACTTTCAATTTTCCTTTCAAAAATTCATTGAAACAAGATAGTATATAAGCTTTTAAATCTAATTTATCTCGGTAAGAAAAACATTGCCCGGACTTGGTTTCAGAAATAATTGTCTCAACATCCCAGTTTTTAGGTCCAACTGCCAAGATTGGACGTTTGGCTGCCAAATATTCGAAAATTTTTCCTGGAATGATACCTTGTGTTTCAGTTTTATTAATTTCTATCAACAACAAAACTTGCGCACTTCTTTGTCTTTGGACAGATTCGTCGTGATTCAAATAGCCTTCAACACTTACATATTGTTTTAAACCAGCTTTGTAAATGCTTTCCAAAACCACATCGCTGACTTTGCCGACCAATTTCAATTCAAAAAAATCTTTAAATGCCAAATTTTCTGAAATCAATTCAGCAAAAACTTCCCAAAGTGCTTCAGGATTACGTTCACTGAGCAATGAGCCAATGTGAGAAATCGTAAAATTCTCGCTGAGTTCTACCTCTTCAGAAAAATCCTTTTCATCAAAACCATTGGTGATGACCGTGATATTTTTATCTGTTTTAGATTCAAATTCAGATTTAGTTTGAAAACTCGTTACAATAATTTCATCTGCAGATTGTAAAACTTTCGTTTCCAAATTTTCATGCTTCAATTTCGAAGATTCATTTAGTTTTAAATCTTTATGATACCCGATATTTATCCACGGATCTCGAAAATCTGCCAACCATTTTAGGTGAGGAAACTCAGATTTCAGCCCGAGACCAATTAAGTGCAAACTATGTGGTGGCCCAGTGGTAACAACGGTTTCAATATCTTGATTTTCAATATATTCTGACAAATATTTCACCGAGGGTTGGATCCAAAATTTTCTAGCATCAGGAATAAAAAAATTCCCACGAATGTAAAGCAGTGATTTCTGAATTAGATTTTGATTATCCTTGGATTTGATAATGCCACTACTGATGTTTTGTGTGTCTTTTTTGGATAAAAGTCCAGCCAAAGCATAGGGTTCAAAAATGGAACGCTCCAAAATTTCTACTTCTGGCGGTGATGACAAACTTTTGTCTTTAATAGGATAATGGGGATTTTGGGGTTTGTAAACAACAGGTTGTATACCGAATTCTGGCAAATATTCAGTAAATTTCAACCAACGCTGAACGCCAGGACCGCCAGCCGGTGGCCAATAATAAGTGATGATTAGTGTTTTTTTCATCGATCAATTGACTTTGTTTTTCCAAGTTTTGTACAAACCGCCTAGAATTATAATTAAGAGCAATATGTTACTAAATAAACTAATTTTACCACCGTAACTTATAATTTCCGGTTGAAATTTAAACGTAATTTCATGATTCCCAGATGGAAGTTGCATGCCTCGTAAAACGTAGTTAACTCGGAAATGTTCAACTGGTTCTCTGTCTATAAAAGCTTGCCAGCCATTTGGATAGTAGATTTCAGAAAAAACTGCAAAAGTTTCATTTTCAGAATTATATTCATATTTCAATTCATTTTCAGCATAATTCACCAACTTGATTTGATCATTTTCAGAAGTTGAAAAGGCTTTATTTTGAATTGAAAATTCTTCAGATTCTACAATCGCTGTTTCTTTCACAGAAAGCGTGTCCAAAGCTAAAATTGCAGAATTGGCATCTTTTACGGTTTTCAGATTATCAACAAACCAGGCGTTGCCCAAAGCATCAGGATTCGGTTGAGCTTTTGGCGTACCTTCCTCGTCAAAAATAAAATATTTCACATTCAGCATATTCATGACAGACTGTTTGCCATCATAAATATAAAAGTCAAAGAGTTCCTGCATTCTGCCAGGTTTCGCGGCATGATAACCACCAATTGAATTATGAAAGTAAGATGCTCGAGCTGAATTTAATGGATTTGATGTTAAGTCGTAAACCCGATAATGCGAACTGTCTGTTAAAATATCGCGGTCTGCTTGCGTGGGTTGAAATGGTTTTATCATTTTGGTTTTTTGAACAAAATCATCTTCGTTGACATAATTGGTATTGATGCCAATCAAATCAACCAAAACCAAAATACCTGTAATAATTAAAAGTGAATTTTTCTTCAATTTATCGGTAAGATAAGCCCAAATTCCAGCAGCTAATAACAACACAAAAATCAGTGAACGAATCGTATCTGCCGTAAACATGGCTTTTCTGTCTTCTTTGAGCGCACGGACAAATTTAGCGCCCATTTGTTGAATCATCTGAGAATCGTTTGGACTACTAAAATCAAATAATATTGATTTGAAAAATAGGAAAATCAAGCCTAAACCACCCAAAATAATACTCGTTTTTTTAAGCGCTTCAAGTTTTTCAGTTTTGGGAATTTTAGAATTGAAAATTTTCGCTAAACCAATAAACGCAAGTAATGGCACACAAAATTCAATAATCACTTGAATAGAAGATACCGCTCTGAATTTGTCGTAAAACGGAAGAACGTCTAAGAACAATTTCGTTAGCAAACTAAAATTATCGCCCCAAGACAGCAAAAGAGCCAAAATAGATCCCGCAACAATCCACCATTTCTTTTTACCTCTCACTAAAAATAAACCTAAAACAAATAAGAAAATCACACTTGCACCAATATAAGCTGGTGCTCCGATAAATGTTTGATCGCCCCAATACGTCGGTAAGTTTTTTGAAAAATCCAATGCCTGTTGTGGAGAAGCGCCTAAATTGATGATTTCTTGATAAGATTCAGCATCTTTACCGAGATTTTCACTACTAGAACCGCCCATAAAGCGCGGGATAAACAAGTTGAAAGATTCCAAAACGCCGTAGCTGTATTCCGTGATATAATCGTAATCCAAACCAGATTTTTCTTTAGGCGAGCCATCTGGATTTAAGGTAAGTCCAGTTTCACCTCTGGTACTGAATTTTGCATATTCTTGGGTTGCCAAGATATTGGTAATATTCAGTAAAACTGCTAAAATTAACGCAGGAATCATAAAGCCGATAGATTTGAAAAAACTCGGTAATGTTTTGTTTCTGAAGGCATTTACTAAATAAACCACAAGAATCACCAAACAAAGCAACATCAAATAGTATGTCATTTGAAAGTGATTCGTCATTAATTCAAATGCTAAACCAACCGCCAAAAGCACACTTCCCCAGAAATATTTTTGCCGGAGTGTGAGTAGAATTCCGCTTACAACAATTGGAAAATAGGCAATGGCATGCGCTTTCGCATTATGACCAACACCAAGAATAATAATCAGGTAAGTGGAAAAACCAAAAGCTAAAGCGCCAAGAAAAGCGATTTTATAATCGATTTTTAAACATAAAAATAAAATGTACATCCCGATAAAATACAGGAACAAATAGTCAGCCGGTCTTGGTAAAAACCGCAATTTCCGGTCTATTTCTTTGATGAAATTATAAGGATAATTGGCACCGAGTTGATAAGTTGGCATGCCACCAAAAGCAGAATTTGTCCAGTAAGGTTCTTCCTCTTCTTCAGCCCTAAAATCGTTTTGAGATTTTGCCATCCCAGTATATTGCACAATATCGCTTTGGTAAATGGTTTTACCTTGCAGAACTGGGTAAAAAAAGGCTAAAGCTGCAATGACGAAACCTATGATGACAAGTAAATGTTTCCAAGATTTTTGTAAAATATTTGGCATAAATTCAGTTTTGTAGATGTTGAAAGTTAATCAATTTCTTCATAATCAATATATTCACCAACTTTTTGTTTTTTGGACTTTTTGTTTGACTTTTTGGACTCAAAACGAGATTTTGAAGAATTTTGTGTCTCGTCTTGCGGTTGTTGTTTTTGGCTGAATTTATCTGTCATTTTTTTAGCAAAGCGTTTCATTATATACCTCAACAAAAGCGGTCCTAAATATTTGATCAGAATGCGAAGTCCCAAAAAAATGAGTAAAATGATTAAGACGGTTTTTAAAAATTCCATACCAGCATTGTTAATTTAATTTACAAAAATACCATTATGAATGGGCAAATAAAGATTCATTGGCATAAAAAATAATAATTAATTTTATATTTGATTTCAAATACTTTTAAGATGAAAAATATCTTTAGCCTATTATTATTCAGTCTGCCTTTGGTTTTGCAAGCGCAGTACACGGAAACCATCAATTCCAACCGCCCAGGAGAATCGTTTGGCGCTTATGCTGTTGGAAACAATGTACTTCAGTTTGAGTCTGGTTTGGCTTACGGTGAAGACACGCATTCCAACATGCTTATTCCGAACAAATCACAGATAGATTTTCAATACCAAATCCGTTATGGATTATATATGGAACAATTAGAAATCATTCTGGACGGAACCTTTGCCAGTGCAGAGGAACAATACCTCAGAGGTGGGCAAGAAATAACAAACTCTTATAGTAATTTTGAAAGTAATACTTTGGGTGCAAAATATTTAATTTATGATCCAAATATAAAAAGAATTAAAGAAGGCCCGAATTTGAAAAGCTGGAAAGCCAATAATACTTTTCAATGGCATGATTTGATCCCGGCTGTTTCAGCATACGCAGGCTTGAATTTACGCTTTGGGAATAATCCATACTTATATGAAAACGAATCTAGTATATCTCCGAAAGCTGCTATAATCACACAAAATAATTGGGGGCGATGGGTATTTGTGTCTAACTTCATCGCTAATCAAATTACAGAAGAATTCCCGACTTACGCAGGCATTTTCACTTTGACGCATTCACTTTATAGTCATACTGGAATTTTTGCTGAATTTCAAACCTATATCAGCGATATTTATAGCGATGAAATTCTGAGAGCTGGCGTTGCTTTTTTGGTAAACGACAATCTTCAAATTGATGCCTCAGGTTTATTTAATTTTAAAGATACGCCTGAGCGTTGGCGAATTGGTGTTGGTGTTTCTTACAGAATTGACATGCATACCGAAGACGAATATATTCTAGATGATGAGCAAGAAGAAGAATTGAAAAAAGAGGAAGAAGAAAGAGATGACTCTGAAGATTTTGATTTGCCTGAGGAGGAAGAGTGATTTTTGTCCTGTTCCTTTGAAATTTTTAAAGTTGTTGTAATTCAAATACAGTAATTTCTGGTCTAACATTAAACCTTACTTGCCACAAATGGCCTAATGCACGATTGATATACAAAGTTCTACCGTCTTTCAAATCTATTTCTCCTGAAGTGTAGTTTTTATTTTCAACTGGAAGTATTGGAGGACTTAAAAATGGTGGTTTCACCTGTCCACCATGTGTATGACCTGACAAAATCCAACCTTTATAGTTTTTCCAAACATCAAAATCGCAAACATCTGGATTATGACAAAGTACAACACTAGCTTGCGCTGAATTATAATTTTTCATTGCTAATTCGGGGTTA
The DNA here is from genome assembly GCA_046260295.1 of Psychroflexus sp. GTDB lineage: Bacteria > Bacteroidota > Bacteroidia > Flavobacteriales > Flavobacteriaceae > Psychroflexus. The sequence continues at coordinate 10,809 of JBHEPM010000040.1, read as the reverse complement.
AAATTCAACCCCCAATAATCATCAAAACCGATAAAGTTTAAACCATTAACTTCAGCTTGTTCATTATTTAGAATTTGGATACCATTTAAATTCAGTTGTTTAGTAATCTGATTTGCAACTGCTTGTTCTGCCCAGTTTTTTCCATAATCATGATTTCCCAAAATACCAAAAGTAGCATCTGCTCCATGAACAGCAAATTTTAAAACCCTTTCCAATTGTTGAAACTGAGCTTCATTTTCATAACTCACATAATCTCCTGTATACACTACAAAATCAGGATTTAATTTCTGTGCTTCTTGAAAAGCTTCAATAATAAATTGATAATCAAATCGGTTGCCAACATGGATATCACTGATTTGCATAAGTATTTTGCCTACTAAATTATTTGGTAAATTAGAAATTGGCATTTTCTTTTTTACAAATTCTAAATTGAAAGGCTCAATTTGCCAACTATAGAATCCTGTACACAAACCAATACCTAAAACCCCAAATGCACTCTTTTTTATAAAGCTACTTCTTTTCATATTTAGAACATCATCTATCAACTAACGTAAATATTAAAGAAACATTATTCAAAGTTTTATATAAAAAAAGCCAGATTTTCAAAAAATCTGGCTTTTTTATTGAACTCAATTTAATTCAAAAGTCAAATTCTATTTTTCAAAATCTTCCAAAGTTTTAGTGATAATAGACACACAATCCATTAATTGTTCTTTGTTAATCACCAATGGTGGTGCAAAACGGATGATATTTCCGTGTGTTGGTTTGGCTAAAAGTCCGTTTTCTTTCAATGCCACACAAATATCCCAAGCCGTCGAGCTGTCTTCTGAATCATTGATGACAATGGCGTTCAGCAAACCACGACCTCTGACGAGTTTAACAATATTGTGTTTTTCAATAAATTTATTCAACTCACTTCTGAATAAATCTCCTAATTCTCGTGCATTCTGTGCTAATTTTTCGTCTCTAACCACTTCAAGTGCTTCCATCGCAACGGCAGCAGCAACGGGATTTCCACCAAAAGTAGAGCCATGTTGACCAGGCTGAATGACATTCATCACAGCATCGTCAGCCAAAACCGCTGAAACTGGATAAGCACCGCCAGATAAGGCTTTTCCTAAAATTAAAATATCTGGACGTGAATAAGTTGCTTGTCTTTCACAATGACCTTGGCAGTCACAATTGCCGCAAACAGCCAATAAAGCACCAGTTCTTGCAATTCCTGTTTGAATTTCGTCTGCCATAAAAAGTACATTGTGTTCATTACACAATTCTTTAACTTTCGGAATAAATGAATCTTGCGGTGTATAAACTCCTGCTTCACCTTGAATAGGCTCAATAAGTGCACCTGCAATATTTTTATTTTCTTTCAAGACTTTTTCTAAAGCTTCAGGATCGTCATAAGGCACTTTAATAAATCCAGGCGTGTAAGGTCCGAAATTTTTTCTGGCACCTTCGTCATTACTGAATGAAATAATGGTCGTTGTTCTTCCGTGGAAGTTATTTTCAAACACAATGATTTGCGCTTCAGTTTCTGCAATACCTTTTCTTTCGTAAGCCCATTTTCTACAGATTTTAATCGCCGTTTCTACTGCTTCAGCACCAGTGTTCATCGGCAAAAGCTTATCGAATTTAAAATATTCTGTCGCATATTTTTCAAACACGCCTAATACATTATTATGGAATGCTCTGGAAGTTAAAGTAATGGTTTGGGCTTGTTTGTGCATTGCATTGACAATTCTTGAGTGGCAATGACCTTGATTTACAGCAGAATAAGCTGAAAGAAAATCATAATATTTTTTATCTTCAACATCCCACACAAAAACGCCCTCTCCTTTTTTCAGTACTGCTGGTAATGGATGGTAATTGTGTGCGCCATGTTTGTCTTCTAAAGCGATGGCTTGTTCTGAAGTCTTTATGTCTTCTACTTTCATATTTGTAAATTTTAACTTTAATAATCAATTTTGACAAAAATAAACATCTCATTTTCAATTTTTCGTAAAGAAAATCGAAAACTATTGATTTCGGCTAATTTATTTTTGTTTTAAATAAAACGGCGTTGGTCATAAATTTGAATAATTTAAAAGTTTAATTTTGAAACTTAAAGCTTAAGTTATGTATCAAGATTCTAGACGGTACTCAAGAAAAATAATCGGTAAAATAAACCAAACAATTTCAGAAAAAGTGAATTGGAAGAGTCGTTCCCTTCAGTTTGTTATCAGCTTTTTAGTGGCTTTAGGTTTGAGTTATTTAATCAAGGATTCTAGTTTTACTGAGGGCCAAAGCGCAGTATTATTCATTTTAATATTTGCTATTGGTTTGTGGATTACAGAAGCCATTCCACCTTTCGCTGTCGGAATTTTAATTATCGGCTTTCTAGTTTTTACAATGAATAATTTAGAAACTGAGAATGTAAAACAATATGTTCAAACTTGGTCAGATTCGGTTATTTGGCTGTTTTTAGGTGGTTTTTTTATTGCAGAAGCTATGAAAAAAACTGCATTAGATCAATCTTTGCTAAAATTTATTGTTCCCAAACTTGGTGAACAATCCAAATACATTTTGCTCGGTCTAATGCTTATTACCGCTTTTTTGTCAATGCTAATGAGCAATACTGCCACTACTGCCATGATGATTGCTAGTATTACGCCAATCACTTTGAGTTTAGGCAATAAAGCTCCGCTTAGCAAAGCACTGTTAATTGGTATCCCAACGGCAGCTGCAATTGGTGGTATGGGAACAATTATAGGTTCAGCTCCAAATGCAATAGCAGTAGGTGCTTTAGACGGCATAGGAATTCGCATCAGTTTTTTGGAATGGATGTTAGTCGGTATTCCTGTGGCGTTGGTTTTAATATTTATTTTTTGGATCGCTTTGCTAAAAAAATATCAAATTAAACGCAAATCATTGGATTTAAGTTTTTTACAGAAAACCAAACAAAAAACTGACAACGATATTTCCAACACTCAAATTCGTATGACAATAATTATTATTCTCACGAGTTTACTATTTTGGTTGACTTCACAATGGACTGGAATTCCTGTAGCTGCAGTATCTGGAATACCAATTGTTGGACTTACAATGTTTGGCATTCTTGATGCCGACGACATGCGCAAATTACCATGGGACACGCTAATGTTGGTCGCTGGTGGACTTGCCTTGGGTCTCGCGGTTCAGCAACAAGGTTTAACGGATTATTTTATTAGTTTTATCAATGTTCAAAATTTCAATTTTTATTTTCTAGCTATTGTATTTGCTATATTGAGTGTCATCTTTTCAAATATTATGAGCAATACAGCAACCACGACAATTATGGTTCCGTTAGCAATTTCATTTGCCTTATTATTACCTGATCAATCACCAAAAATAATTCCTTTAGTTATTGCTTTGAGCGCATCATGTGCTCTACTCCTACCAGTTTCTACACCACCAAATGCTATTGCTTACAGCACAGGTCAACTGGAACAATCTGACTTTAGGTTTGGCGGAATTTTAATAGGAATTTCGGGACCAATTTTAGTGACCATTTGGGTGATTTTAATGGAATTCATTTAAGAATGTCCTCATTTGAAAAGAAATCTAATCGAATAAAGCGGTAATTAAAACAATATTTTACTTTTGCGGTATGGCAAGACGTAGAAATAAAAGAAAATCTTTCGAAAATATAGAAGTGCTCGATGCTGGAAGTAAAGGCAAAGGAATTGGCAGAGCTGATGACGGTCGAGTACTTATCATAGACAAGGTTGTTCCTGGTGATGTGGTCGATGTAGTAACTTACAAAAAAAGAAAAGCCTATTATCAGGCTAAACCTGAAAAATTTATCAAACTATCCGATAAAAGAACAGATCCTGTTTGTAAGCATTTTGGTAATTGTGGTGGTTGCAAATGGCAAAATATGGCTTATGAACACCAACTTTTTTATAAAGAAAAAGAGGTTTTAGAAAACCTAAAACGCATCGGAAAAATTGATTTGCCTGAAATTACACCTATTTTAGGAAGTGAAAATACTTATTTTTACCGCAATAAAATGGAGTTTTCATTCAGTAATAGTCGTTGGCTCACAGAAGAGGAAATTGCAAGTGGTGAGGAAATAGATGATAAAAATGCGCTTGGTTTTCATATCCCTGGAATGTGGGATAAGATTTTAAACATAGAAAAATGTCACTTGCAAGAAGATCCTAGTAACAACATTCGAAATAAAGTTAGAGAGTTTGCTTCTGAAAACGATCTTAGTTTTTTCAATCCTCGTGAGCAATCCGGTTTGTTACGAACTTTGATGATTAGAACAAGTACGACTGGAGAGTTTATGATTTTAGTCCAGTTTTTTAAAGAAGATAAAGCTAAACGTGAACTTTTATTGGATTATATTGTGTCCGAATTTCCTGAAGTCACTTCGCTTTTGTACGTGATTAATGAAAAAGGAAATGATACAATTTACGACCAAAATGTAATTACTTATCACGGTCGCGACCACATTTTTGAAGAAATGGAAGGTTTGAAGTTTAAAATCAATGCCAAATCTTTCTATCAAACCAACTCAAAACAAGCCTACGAACTTTACAAAATCGCAAGAGATTTTGCAGACTTGAAAGGTGATGAATTGGTTTACGATTTATACACGGGCACTGGAACCATTGCACAGTTTGTGGCTAAAAAAGCCAAACATGTTGTCGGTATTGAAGCTGTTCCTGAAGCTATCGAAGACGCCAAAGCAAATGCTGAATTAAATAAAATCGATAACACATCTTTTTTTGCTGGTGATATGAAGAAAATCCTTAGACCCGATTTCATTTCTGAACACGGCCAACCCGATGTCATCATCACTGACCCGCCAAGAGAAGGCATGCACAAAGATGTTGTTACCCAAATATTGGCAGTAAAACCTAAACGCATAGTTTACGTGAGTTGTAATTCTGCGACACAAGCTAGAGATTTGTCTATTTTGGACGAAAGTTACAAGGTTGATCGCGTGCAAGCCGTAGATATGTTCCCACAAACACATCATGTTGAAAATGTAGTATGTTTAACTTTGCGTCCATGATAAAGTTTTTGCTGAAAATATTTCTTTTTGTATGCATTACCAATTTGTTTTGGTCTTGCGAACGAGACGATATTTGTCCGCTCGGCACCAGCACAACGCCAAGACTGATTATTGAATTTTTTGATGTCACTGAACCAGAAACCAATAAAGCCGTTCCAAACCTTCAAGTGGTTGCAGATGGTCAAGAAAATGGAAGATTATTCGAAAATGCTTCAGAAATTGCTATTCCACTTAGAACTAGTGATGACCAAACCGCTTTCAATTTCACTATCAACTCACAATCTGAAGATAACGGTGTGACTAACCGAGTTATTTTCAATTATTCAACTGAAGAGATTTACATCAATCGTGCTTGTGGCTATAAAGTACAATTTTTTGGTTTACAGACCACAATAGCTACAGAAGAAGATCCTGAAAACCAGTGGATTTCAAATATTTCTATTGAAGAAACCCAAATCGAAGATGAGCTTGAAACACACGTTTATATTTTTTATTAGTGCCATTTCAATGCTGAATTTCAGCTTGGCTTATGGACAAAATGATGAGCAAGAAAAAGATTCTGTAGTCTACAAAGAACGCTATGGCGTTACCCTTGGTGTAGATATTAGTCGACTAGGAAGAACTCTATGGGATGATAATTATAAAGGATTTGAAATTTGGGGTGATTATCGATTCAATGACGACATCTACCTCGCTGCAGAACTCGGTTATGAAACTTATACTTACGACGAAGATAATTTGATCAACACAACAGATGGTAGTTACTTCAAACTCGGTGCAAACTATAATGTTTATGACAACTGGATTGGGATGCAAAACTTGATTTACATTGGTTTGCGATATGGTTTTGCAAGTTATTCTCAAAATTTACAACAATACAGAATTTATACCACGGATAATTATTTTGAACCGGATATAAGAAATGTTGACCGTGAGTTCAATAATTTAACCGCAAGCTGGATTGAATTGAAAGCAGGTCTTCGGGTTGAAGTTTTTCGAAACATTTATGTTGGTGCACATGTTCAATTGAAATCTCTTGTCGCAGAAACTGAAATCAGCAATTTTGACAATTTATACATTCCTGGATTCAATAGAACGTATGACCGTTCCAGCTTTGGCGCTGGTTGGGGTTACTCTATCAGTTATTTAATTCCGATTTATACCAAAAGAAAAACCCAAGCGGTTGGAAACTGATTGGTTTTTTTCCTTTAAATATTTATTTTTTTTCAATTAAAGCCCAAAAGTCAAACTCAACACAAAATTATTTCGAATCGCGTCGATTTCTGCACGTTGACTTAGACCAGTTTGATAAAGTTTGTCAGATCTATTTTGCTCGGTTCTCATATAGGAAAAATCCAAACTTGTAGAGTTGCCAAAACTATAACCAATTCCAAAAGAAAACCCTGTAACATCATCATGTATAAGTTCATTTTTATAAGGACTTTCCTGGCTAAAATAACCGCCACGCAAACTGTAATTGGCAATTCTGTATTCGCCTCCTAATCTATAAGTTACCGATGATTTGAAAACTTGATTTTTCATAGCATTCAAATCTTCAAAACCACCACTGCGAAATTTCATTTGGCTGAAATCTTTATAGCCGTAATCAAAACTAATCAAACCGCTACTACCAAAAACATAAGCCGTACTAAAATTCCATTCTTCTGGCGTTTTGAACTTATAATCCGAATAAATATTCAAAACATTTGGATTTACATCTGCATTACCATTTTCTACACTCACAGTTTCAAGTCTTTGAGACATTTCATCAGAAACTGTAATCCAAGTTGGAGATTGATAAGTTGCTCCAATTCTCCAGTTGTCTGTTACTTTTGCTATTCCGCCCAATTGTGTAGAAAATCCACGAGTTCTGGTTCTCAAAGTATTGTCAAAATAAATTTCATTCACACCTGAAGAAGCACTATTGAATTCATCATACAAAGTGGTGCGTTCATAATCTGAAACGTGAGCGTTAAGATTCACTCCTAAATAAAAACGCTTATTGATTTCTCCGCCAAAATTAAAAATATATTTTCCAGCACTACCGCGTTCAGTCAATTGATAATTTTGAGTAAAAGCACTCGCATTCACATTTGAAGTGTAAGACGTATTTCCAAAATCTCCTGGATTATCAGCATCAAACATAAAAGCTTCGTAACCTAAATAAGCTTGTTGTGCGCCGAAACCAATATTTTCTCCAAGATATTCATACAATCCAGTAACACTTTCTCCACTAACAGGAACAAGCAAATCCAACTCGACGCCTTGGGCAAAATTCATAAAATAATTAGATATAGATTGCGAATTATTCCCAGTCACAAAAGTTTCGTTATCGTAATTATTGGTTTGTTGATAAGCTATCCCAAAACTCAATTTTTCAAATAAAGCATTTTCATTATTAGTGGTAAACACAAAAACAGCACCAGCTTGGTTTAAATCAAAACTACTATCTTTTTGTGTAGCAGAACCATCTCCAAACATCGATTCATTGCTCATAGTAGTTAAATCTAATGAAGCGGTCATTTTATTATTTAAAAAGACAGCAGAACCAGCAGGATTCAAACTCATGCCAGAAATATCTCCACCAAGTGCACCAAAGGCGCCACTCATAGCTGTATAACGCGCCGTTCCGCTGATTCTGTCTGTTGAAAACCTAACAGCATCTGTAAAATCTTGTGCCATTAAATTCACTGAAACCAATGAAATTAACATCAATAACTTTTTCATAGCTTTTTTTAATATTAATTATCTTCTTCTTCGACTTGAACTTCCACCACTACTTCTTGATGATGAGGAACTACTTCGTACGCCAGAACTTCTAGAAGAACTACTTGAACTTTTAGTAGAAGAACTACTATTTGTTGATCTAGAACTTCTCACACCTGAACTACGAGTAGATCTAGTACTTGGACTATAGCTACCTCTTCTAGTTGAAGAGCGATTATTATAAGAGGAACGCGTAGATCTCGCATTTACATTACTTGAATTTCTAACTCTTGCACCCGAACTACTTCTTATACTTGAAGAATTTCTTCTTGCATCTACACTTCTTGAATTTCTAACACGACTATTTGAGTAACGATTATTGGTATTACTTCTTGATCTCGTGCTAATATTTGAACGATTCGAAGATGCTCTAGATACATTTGATCGGTTTGAACGACCAGATTCTGAACGCGCATCTTGTCTTTGCGATCTGGAAGAACTTCTATAAGCATTAGCATATTGATTCATGCCAGCATTTCTTCTTTGGCGATTATAAGCTAAACCTGCGTAAGATCTATGTCCATAAAAACCACCGTAGTAACCGCCCCAATATGGATTACCATAATAACCTATGCCACCATAGTAGCCACCCCAGTATGGATTACCCCATCCAAAACCTGGTCCGTAGTAGCCGCCCCAGTGTGGGCTTCCCCAACCAAAACCGCCATAAAAGCCTGAACGGAAAAATGGTCTGTTGAAACCATAACCGCCCCAGCCCCAGCCGGCACCATAAAAACCATTGTCAATATAGTTTACTGTGACTGAAGTTGGGTTACTTCCCCAACCTGCGTTATTTCCATTATAGACTGGTTCCTCATAATATCTTTCTTCTTCTGGATATTCGCCTTCATCAGAAGAGTAATTTTCTACATCTGTAAAAACTTCGTTATTATCTTCACGAGCTTTGGAAATCATTCCGCCTTGTTCAGCAAAATAATTACTATAATCATTAGCATCTTTATCAACATTTTGTTGATTCTTTTGCTCATCTTGAGTTTGGCTGGTATTTGCAACAGATTTTCTATTCTCCTGTGAATTACTAGAACCATAAATTCCGTCTGAAGCAGAACTTACATTTTCATAAGACGCACATGAAGATATGAAAACCACTGAAAAAACTCCTAAAACTAAGGTTTTGTAATTTTTCTGTATATGTATCATAACTTGTGGTTTTTATCTTTAAGTATAAACAAATTTAATTAGTTTTGTGCTATTAAATTGAATCATTAACATAGGTACAACATCTGTGCCAAAACAAATATAATGGGAAAGACCCTCACATCCAGAGAAAAAGATTATTCTAAGTGGTACAACGAATTGGTTGTAAAAGCAAATCTAGCAGAAAATTCTGCAGTAAGAGGCTGTATGACTATAAAACCTTATGGTTATGCCATCTGGGAAGCCATGCAAGCCGAACTTGATAAAAAATTTAAAGAAACAGGTCACGAAAATGCTTATTTTCCACTTTTCGTTCCTAAAAGCCTTTTTGAAGCTGAAGAAAAAAACGCAGAAGGTTTTGCTAAAGAATGCGCAGTTGTTACACATTACAGGTTACAAAATAATCCTGATCAACCGGGCAAACTTCAAGTCGACCCTGAAGCTAAATTAGAAGAAGAACTGATTGTTCGCCCAACTTCTGAAGCCATTATCTGGAACACATTCAAAGGTTGGATAGAATCTTATAGAGATTTACCTTTAAAAATTAATCAGTGGGCGAATGTTGTGCGTTGGGAAATGCGCACAAGATTATTTTTAAGAACTACAGAATTTCTTTGGCAAGAAGGTCACACTGCACACGCCACCAAAAAGGAAGCGATAGAAGAAGCCGAACTGATGAACGATGTTTATGCTGAATTTGTTGAAAAGTTCATGGCAATTCCAGTAATTCAAGGCAAAAAGACAGAAAGCGAAAGATTCGCTGGCGCAATTGATACGTATTGTATTGAAGCACTTATGCAAGATGGCAAAGCGCTTCAAGCTGGAACTTCACACTTTTTAGGTGAGAATTTTGCCAAAGCATTTGATGTGAAATTCACTTCAGACCAAGGCAAACAAGAACACGTTTGGGCGACAAGCTGGGGCGTTTCAACCAGATTGATGGGCGCCTTAATTATGACACATTCCGATGATAACGGACTTGTATTGCCACCAAAATTAGCCCCAAATCAAGTGGTAATTGTTCCGATTTATAGAAATGATGAACAATTTGAAGCTGTTTCTGAAAAAGCAAAAAGCATTCAAAAAGAATTGCGAGACCAAGGCATCAGAGTTAAATTTGATGATAGAGACACTTTCAAACCTGGCTGGAAATTTGCCGAACATGAATTAAGAGGTGTTCCTCTTAGAATTGCCATCGGCCCAAAAGATCTTGAAAAAGGAACCGTTGAACTAGCAAGAAGAGACACTTTGAGCAAAAGTTTTGTCAACCAATCAGATTTAGCTGAAATCATCGTCCCGTTATTGGATGAAATTCAGAATACTTTATTTGAAAAAGCAAAAAATTTCAGAGACGAACATATTACTGAAGTAGATACTTTTGATGAATTTAAAAAAGTGCTAAAAAACAAAGGCGGTTTTATTTCTGCACACTGGGATGGCACTGCTGAAACTGAACAAAAAATCAAAGATTTAACCAAAGCCACAATAAGATGC
>JBHEPM010000040.1:0-340 GCA_046260295.1 Psychroflexus sp. | reverse complement strand
TATATTTAAAATTATGGCTAATCATAAATCAGCATTAAAAAGAATAAGAAGCAACGAGGCTAAAAGATTGAGAAATCGTTACCAGCACAAAACAACTCGTAACGCAATCAGAAGTATCAAATCTACAGAAGATAAAGCTGAAGCAGAAAAGAAATTGCCTGAAGTTATCTCGATGATTGATAAGTTAGCGAAGAAAAATATTATTCACAACAACAAAGCTGCCAACTTGAAGTCTCAACTGACTAAGCAAGTGACTGCAATGTAAATAATTGCTTTTTTAAAAAATTTAAAAATGGTCTCAATATTTTTGTGACCATTTTTTTTTGAATTCAACTTACCC
>JBHEPM010000004.1:35183-35493 GCA_046260295.1 Psychroflexus sp. | reverse complement strand
GTGCTATCAAACTGCTAAGGGCAAAAGATTTTATAATCGATTTATAAAAAATACCGAACTGCTTATCATTGTTATCATCTGAGAAAAATTGTAGAATATTGGTGTCCAAACCCAATTTGCCAACCACACTAGAAATCAAAAAAATAGAAAAACTCAAAGCCACCAATCCGTAAATGTTAGCGCCAAACTTCAGGGTGATGAACATGGTGAACAAATAGCCGGCAATTGTACCACCAAGTTTAAACACCAAAAAAGAAAATCCTTTGGTAAGGATTTCTTTAAAATCGGAGTCTTTTATGATATTTTGGAG
>JBHEPM010000004.1:29683-35006 GCA_046260295.1 Psychroflexus sp. | reverse complement strand
TTCTTCATCAAGGATTGATTTCTAGATTTTTAACGAAAACGTTTAAAAAATTAATTGCTTTTGGTAAATCTCAATGCTTGTTTGGACAAATACCTAAAGAAAAATATCAAACAATAAAGCAGAACCAAAACTACAGCCAAGAGTTTATAAGAACGATTGTATTCTTTATCAGAAATTTTAAAAGATGCGTCAATAATATTAATAACCTCATCTTCAGTAGTCAGCGTTTCTTTGATTTCTGCATCGTTAATTAGCAATCTCTTTTTTTGTACAAGCAATTCATGCAAACTTTGTGATCCGCTGAAGCTTATTTCAGAAGTTGTAATGTTTGGTGAATTCTCAGATTGGCTTTTTGCAACAATAGAATCGACTTGTTGGCGCATGAAAGCGTTTTCTTTCAATTGATTTTGTAAATCGGTAATGATGAATTCTTTTTGGCGTTCGTAAAACGGATTTTGAGATACAAATTTTAAAAACTGTTCAGTTAAAACCTGATGATTTTCCTTGCCTTTGACAATAACCCTCAGCTTGTGAACCGGATAATTTCTTACGTTGACCGGCTCTTCTAAAAATTCTATATTGCCTTGTTCTTTGAACAGCATTTGGAAAGTTTCTTTATGTTCGTCAGATTGAGACACCAAATCATAAATATCCAAAACAGGCTCAACTTCTATACTAGACACTTGTTTATAATTGTCTCCAAAAATGCTTTTCAAATAGATACTATCGTTGCTCGAGAGTTTGTTGTCAATCGCTTCAACTTTGCTGTACAAATATTCTGCACTTTTATAATTCGGTTTGACCAAAACCTCATTGACGTATTTTTTTTCCTTACTTTCATTCAAAAAGTACCCGCCAACATAGCCAATAATGAATAAAGCGACTAAAATAAATTTGTGTTTATATAAAAACCGAAAAATCTTGATAATTTCTATTAAAACAGATTTTACCAGAGATTTTATTTTCCGAAGAACTTCTCCCAGTTCTATTTCGTCTGAATTTTTGTTTGCTGAATCTTGTGACATTCTTTAGATTTTAAAAAGCGCTAAATTAACATAAATTATAGAAAGTAAAGCCTTTAATATCAAGTGTCGAAAACCTTCGAAACGTTGCGTTGTTTTCTGTTAAAAACACTCCTAAAAGTCAATAAATTTGTAATGTTCGTCAATTATTTAGTAAGCCCGATCATTTTTACCTTCATAAAAATTTATAAACGCTTTGTTAACAACTTTATTGCCACCGCGTGTTGGATAATTCCCGGTAAAATACCAATCGCCAAGATTTTTCGGACAAGCTTCGTGGAGTTTGTCTACGGTTTGGTAAATCACTTTCACGTCAGCTTCAATATTTTCATCGCTGAGCAAAACGGCAATTCTGTCTGAAATTTCTTCATAAGTAAATGGCGCATATATGGCTTTTACATGGTTTGCTTCAGCTTCAGACGCATATTCAGACTGTTCTTTGCATTTTTCATAAACAGATTGTACCACTTCGTCATAAATGCCGCGTTCTTTCAACAAAGAAACCGCAGCTTGAAAGGCTACAAAATCCTCTAATTTTGCCATATCAATGCCGTAACAATCTGGATAACGGATTTGTGGTGCAGAAGAAACGATGATGATTTTTTTAGGATTCAACCGATCCAGCATTTTTAGAATACTTTTTTTCAAAGTTGTGCCACGTACAATACTATCGTCTATTACGACCAAATTATCCGTAGGTTTCACCACGCCATAAGTGACATCGTAAACATGTGCTACCAAGTCGTCTCGGCTACTATCTTCGGCAATAAAAGTTCTGAGTTTGGCATCTTTTACTGCAATTTTTTCTGTGCGAAGTCTTAAATTCAAAATTTCTGAAAGTCGCTCGTCTGTCAAACTTTCTTTTTCTTTCAGAATGGCTTGGTTTTTCTGTCTGTTCAGTTCATCTTGAGCTGCTTCAACCATGCCGTAAAATGAAGTTTCTGCAGTATTTGGAATGAATGAAAATACAGAATTCATCGTGTCAAAATCTATGGCGTCCAAAACTTCAGGCATCAATAAACGACCAAGGTTTTTGCGCTCGGTATAAATTTCAGCATCGCTGCCTCTGGAAAAATAAATTCTTTCAAATGAACAAGCTTTGCGTTCTTTAGGTTCTAAGATTTTTTTGAAACTCACTGAACCATCTTTTTTAGTAATAATGGCATGTCCTGGTTCCAACTCGTGAACATCTTCGTATTTCACATTGAATGCCGTCTGAATAACAGGGCGCTCGGAAGCCACGACAACAATTTCATCATCTTTATAATAATAGGCCGGTCTGATGCCATTGGGGTCGCGTAAAGCAAATGAATCGCCGTGACCTAACATTCCTGCCATAACGTAACCGCCATCCCAGTCTTTTGAAGCTTTCCGAAGAATTTTATGAATTTTGATTTGTTCTACAATGTGTGGCGAAGCTTGTTTTTTATTGAAACCTTCAGATTTCAATTTCTTATATAGTTTCCGAACTTCAGAATCCAAAAAGTGTCCGATTTTTTCCATCACTGTTATGGTATCGGCTTTTTCTTTAGGATGCTGCCCTAAATCAATGAGTTTTTGGAATAATTCATTGACATTTGTCATGTTGAAATTTCCTGCAAGAATCAAATTTCTGTGCATCCAGTTGTTTTGTCGAAGAAACGGATGTACGCTTTCAATACTGTTCTTGCCATAAGTGCCATAGCGCACGTGTCCTAAAAAGACTTCACCTAAATATGGTAAGTTGCTTTTTTGCAATTCTACGTCGTTCTGCAATTCAGGATGCGCTTCCATTTCTGCATTAATCCGATTATTAATCGTTGCAAAAATATCTTGAATAGGTTGAGCTTCGTTGGAGCGCACACGACTAATGTAGCGATTCCCGGGCTCAACATCCAGTTTTACACAGGCAATTCCGGCACCATCTTGACCGCGGTTGTGTTGCTTTTCCATCATCAAATACATCTTATTGATGCCGTAAAAAGCAGTGCCGTATTTTTCTTTATAGTAAGATAGTGGTTTTAGCAATCTAAGAGTTGCTATGCCGCATTCGTGTTTTATTAATTCACTCATTCTAATTTCCAATAAAAAAGCCCTGAAATTTCAGGGCGTTGTTTGTCTATGCTAAATTGATTTCAAATTGGGTTAAGGCTTGAAAATTCTTCAAGCGTTTTTCTACTTCATCTTGCTCGAGTTCTAGCATTCGTTCTGTGCCAAATTTTTCGACACAAAAGGACGCTAAATTCGATCCGTAAATGACTGCATTTTTCATATTACCAAAAGATACATCTTTAGTTTTTGCCAAGTAGCCAGCAAATCCGCCAGCAAATGTATCTCCAGCACCAGTTGGGTCAAAAACTTCTTCAAGTGGCAATGCTGGTGCAAAAAACATTTCTTCGTTATGAAATAACAATGCGCCGTGTTCTCCTTTTTTGATGACCACATAATCTGGTCCCATATCTCTAATTTTTCTGGCGGCTTTCACCAAAGAATATTCACCAGACAATTGTCTAGCTTCTTCATCATTGATGGTAATCACATCGACTCTGGAAATCACTTTTTTCAAAAGTTCTAATTCAGAATCCATCCAAAAATTCATAGTATCAAGGACGATGAGTTGTGGGTTTTTCATTTGGTCAATAACGCTCATTTGTACAGCAGGATGCAAATTGCCCAACATTACAATTTCTGAATTTTTGTAAGCTTCTGGAACATTTGGACTGAAATCTGCCAAAACATTGAGTTGCGTGTCCAAAGTATCGCGTGTGTTCATATCGTTGTGATATTTTCCGCTCCAAAAAAAAGTTTTGCCACCTTTGACAATTTCTAAAGCGTCCAAATTCACATTTCTATCTCTGAGTAAATCAAGATATTCATCTGGAAAATCTTCACCAATAACAGATACTACTGAAGAATCTATACCAAAATGAGCTGCACTTAATGCAATATAAGTTGCTGCACCACCCAAAATTTTATCTGTTTTTCCAAAAGGAGTTTCAATAGCATCAAAAGCTACAGTTCCAACAATCAACAATTTACTCATATTTAAATTTTTTGCAAATATAGGCTTTCTGTCAGAAATGACTTTATAATGTTGACATCATTGTATTTTTTTGAAACAGACTTTCTTTAAAATGTCAAATCTTCAAAATAGAAATTGTAATACGCTTTTCCAATGAACTATTTAAATCTTCGCTGATTTTCAAAAAACGTTTTAATCAACTCTGAAGCTTCCTCGCCACAAATTCCAAAATCAACTTTTGTTTTGGGATGAAGTTGCGTATTCATAACTCTATAACCGCGTTTTTCATCAGAAGCGGCAAAAACCAGTCTAGAAATCTGACTCCAATACAAAGCGCCAGCACACATTTGGCAAGGTTCTAAAGTCACGTACATCGTGCAGTTTTTCAAATATTTCCCGCCGATGTAAGTCGCTGCTGCCGTAATGCTTTGCATTTCCGCATGAGCCGTAACATCGGTGAGTTGCTCAGTAAGATTGTGACTTTTCGCAATAATTTGATTTTGGTGTGTGATAATTGCACCTACGGGAATTTCATCTTTTTCTAAAGCCAATTGGGCTTCAGATAAAGCTTTTTTCATAAAATAATTGTCATCAAATGGATTCAGCATATTCAAAAATACAATTTCTTATCTGTAACTTTGTGACATGGAAATGAAATTGCTTTCAAAAATAAATTCCCCAGAAGATGTCAAACAACTGTCAGCCGAAGAATTAGTTGATTTAGCTGCTGAATTGAGACATTTCATCATCGATATTGTGTCCACCAAAGAAGGACATTTGGGTGCAAGTTTGGGCGTTGTAGAACTAAGCATCGCTTTGCATTATGTGTTTCAAACGCCGAAAGATCTTTTGGTTTGGGATGTTGGCCACCAAGCTTACGGACACAAAATTTTGACCGGGAGACGAACAAATTTCCACACCAATCGCAGGCTTAACGGCATCAGCGGATTTCCAAAACGAAACGAAAGTATTTACGATGCATTTGGCACCGGACATAGTTCTACCGCAATTTCTGCAAGCTTAGGCATGGCGATTGCTTCCAATCTAAAAGGCGAAACCGAAAAACAACACATTGCCGTGGTTGGCGATGCTTCGATTGCCAGCGGAATGGCTTTTGAAGGACTGAATCACGCCGGCGTAACGAAAGCTAATATTTTGGTTATTTTGAACGACAACGCCATCGGCATAGATCCAAGCGTTGGCGCTCTGAAAAATTATTTAACCAAAGCAAAAATTGGACGAAAACCAGTCCAAGATAATATAATTGAAGCTTTAAATTTCAGTTATGAAGGTCCAGTAG
>JBHEPM010000004.1:17557-29673 GCA_046260295.1 Psychroflexus sp. | reverse complement strand
ACTGATAGAAACACTAAACCGTCTTAAAAAAATAAAAGGACCAAAATTCTTGCATGTAATTACCAAAAAAGGAAAAGGTTTAAAACAAGCTGAAGAAGATCAGGTGAAATATCATGCGCCAGGGAAATTCAATAAAGAAACCGGTGAGATTTTACCTAAAGAAGAACAAAACTTACCACCAAAATACCAAGATGTTTTCGGACTCACACTTTTGGAATTGGCGAAAAGCAATGACAAAATCATCGGCATCACGCCGGCAATGCCAACCGGAAGTTCACTGAAATATATGATGCAAACTTTTCCTGAGCGCGCTTTCGATGTTGGTATTGCAGAACAACACGCGGTGACTTTGGCGGCTGGAATGGTGACACAAGGCAATGTGGTGTTTTGTGCCATATATTCTACATTTTTGCAACGTGCTTACGACCAATTGATTCACGATGTGGCTTTGCAAAATTTACCAGTTGTGTTTTGCATCGATCGTGCAGGGTTGGTCGGGCAAGATGGGGCAACTCATCATGGCGTTTTCGATTTGGCATTTTTGCGATGCATCCCTAATATGATTGTGGCTGCGCCTGCAGATGAAATTGAATTGCGACAAATGATTTACACGGCATCTTTAGGTTTGAAACAGCCAATTGCTATTCGTTATCCTAGAGGTCGTGGTCAAAATACAGAGTGGCAACTTCCTTTTGAAAAAATTGAAATCGGTCAAGGTCGTTTATTGAAATCTGGTGAAGATTTGGCGATTCTTAGCCTTGGCAGTATTGCTTCTGAAGTCAAAAAATGTATTGAAATGACCAATCAAGAATTTGATTTGGCGCATTACGATTTGCGTTTTGTCAAACCTTTAGATGAAAATTTGATGAAATCGATTTTTGAAAAATTTGAACATATCATTACCATTGAAGATGCTGCTGTAACTGGTGGTTTTGGCGATGCTGTACTGGATTTCGCACAAAGTCAAAACTATAAAGGACGAATTTATAAACTCGGTATTCCAGATCGTTTTATAGAACATGGCGAAACATCAGAGCTTTACGATTTAGCTGGAATTTCAGGTGAAAAAATCCTTGAAAAAGTAAAATCTATTCTACTTTAGTTGACTTTCATAAGTTTCAATCCGGTCTTTCGGCGTTATTTTTTGACAGAGTTCTGCAATTAATTCAAAAGGAATTTTCTGTGGGTTTCTGAATCTGATGCAACTTTTGCCCATGTCGAGTTTCAATTTGGAATATTTTGGAAATTCGCTCACAAACCAATCTAAAATTTCTTGATTGGCATAAATTCCCATATGGTAAAAACCGATGTGATTTTTCTGTGAAGCAATACTTATAAATGGCAATGGTTCTCCAGGATTGCAGTGGTAACCTTTGTGGTACAAACTGTGCGGAACCACATAGCCAATCATGCCGTAATTCATTTCTTCTGAAAATCCTTCGGGTAAATTTTCATTAATTATTTCTCGAAGTTTTGAAATCGCTTCTTGGCGTTCTTCGGGCAGTTGAGTGATGTATTCTTGTGGTGAATTGGCTTCAATTTACATAAAATATTCTAGAATTGATTCAACTTCAAAATTAAATAAATTTCAATTTCTACCATTTTCATTAGGGTAAAATTGATAAGCGGGTTCACTTTGCCAGACTGTTTTAGTTTTGACATCTATCACGCTTACCGCACCTTTGAAAGCTGCGCCAGTGTCAATATTCCAGACATTGGCAAAATTGACTGGACGCAATTCACCTATTCTTGTGGTTGGTGTGTGACCGATATAAATTTCTTTGAAAAGTTTTAAGCGTTTTGGGTAAAAATCATCGTCTGGTTCTAGCGATTTGTCCATCGCCATGACCATTTCCCACAGACTGCGATCCCAATAGACTGTGTTTTCATAAAATTCGGCTTCTGGACCGTTCAAATTGGAAAACCCAGCGTGAACGTACAATCGGTTGGATTCGTCGATGTGGTAATTGGTGAGATTTTCCAAAAACCTTTGGTGCAAATCCTTTGTGGTTTGATCTACATTTTCATAAGCTAATTTGGTGCTTTCACCGCCGTGTTGCATCCATTTTGGATTAGTTTCATTGGTTTTGAACCAATTTAAAACCAAATCATCGTGATTTCCTCTAATAAATATGCAATTGTATTTTTCTTTTAAAACAATTAAATATGAAAGCAATTCAGGCGTTTCGCTCCATCCATCGACATAATCGCCAAGGAAAATCAATTGATCTTCAGCGGTGGGTTCAACTTGATTTAGCACGTCTTTTAAAGCTTTGAAAGCGCCGTGAATGTCACCAATAACAAGTGTTCGACTCATGTTAGTTGTATTTTATTTTTCTAAGAATTCTTAAGTTATCCTTCAGTCTGTTGTAGGCTTTTTTGTGTTTTGCTTTCAGTAATGGTTTGGCTTGTTCTATTTTTTCAATAGCATCTTTGAAGCCATTCAAATACGCAATCAGGTAAATTGTGGATAAGTTGACCAGTTCTGATTTTTCATTAGAAGTCAATTCAATATTGCGTTTGAGTTTGAATAATAACACATTATTATGATTCAGATAATGACGCAAGGTTTTTTGGTCGAATTGCGGCGGTTCAAAGACCAGTTCAGATTCGATGTCGTAATTCATATTATTCCGAAATCGAATGCTAACAATTTCCAAAGGATAATATTTGAATTTATTTTGAAGTCCGAGGTGAACGTATTCTTTAATTTGAAATTGATCGTCATTGTATTGAATTTCAACTTCATCTAAATCTGAATAAAACAATTTCACTTGTTCATTCACCAGTTGAATATTGACGCGCGAATAAAAGGTTTTATCGCCTACTATTTTTGGTTTCGCCGCCCAACAGAGTACAAAATATTCTTTGAAAACTTTATAAGTTGGATTGAAATCTTTGCTTTTGATAATAAAATCGTGAAAGCCATCTAAAGTCAGTTCTATGTTATTCTGAGAATGTTGTTCAATGGCAGCGACAATGTCTGAATTGATGTCTTTGATTTCAATATCGAATGCTCTCGGTTTGCTGATGCTGCCTTCTCGCATAAAAACAGTGCCGCCCCAGTATTTCCAAATATTTTTTCGCAAAGCACAAATCGTGAAATCTTTTTTTGGTCGAATGGTGACCAAACCCACGACTTTGTCTTCAGGCAAGTGTGGAAATTGAATGTTTTCATAAGCAACTACTGGAGGAAAATCCAAATAAGCGTTGATGAGATTTTGAATTTTGCTGTCGTCAAAAAAATCTACGCCGATGATTGTGTTGCTTTCATCTTCTACGCCAATCACAATGTAAGCATTGCTAATCGGGTTGGTGTTGGACAACGAACACACATGCTTTAGGAATTTCGCTTTGCCTTCTTTTGAGCCAATATCTACCCGCAACTTTTTGTCGTAAAAGCTGTTTTCGCCGTTGTGGGCCAATAGGTTTTTGATAAGCAGGCGTTTGTTAATCATAATTCCGCTTAAAATTACAAGAAATAAACCGAACTACAGAAAAACGAAATTGAATTAATTGTAAAAAAAAGAGACTGCCATAATTGACAGCCTCTTTAAAAACTATAAAAATTTGAAATTATTTAGAAGTTAAATCTTACACTCAGACTCCACTGTCTGTTGAATCCAAAGAATCCGCGATTGGTTTCAGCGATACCTTTGAAAGTTCTATCACCAGCTTCTACTTGTCTGTTGGTTTCTAAGCTTGTCAAATAAACTTCATTGAATACGTTGTCGATACTTCCTCTGAAATCTAGAGATTTATTGTCTCCTAAATCTAAGTTATAAGACGCACCAATTCTTACCAAGTCGTAAGTTGGCAATTCTAGGATTTCGTTGTCTGCCTCCGAATCTGTAAATTCAAGTGGGTCTAAGTTAGCGTATAAATTTCCGTAATAGAACCAGTCTGCATCTACGCTTAAGTTGTCTGTTACATTGTAAGATGCCCCTAAGTTAAATGTTGTTTGCGGTGCATTTCCAATTTTTTCACCGTCTACATAAGATTCAGTTCCAGAGATTTCAGGAATAATTTCTAAAGTATTTGCATCAAAAACATCTTGGTTTGGGTTGTCTGAATATTCCCAGTTTCCAACTGAAGCCATTCCTGTGATGTTTAAGCCGTAAATAGGTTTATAAAGGAAATCCAATTCTACGCCGTAGTGTGTTTGTTCAATCTGGGTAAAGTTGGCGATGTATTCTTCATCTACATCATCTCCATCTAAATCTCTAAACAATGAACTTGTATCGGTACGGTTGGCCCATTTTGTCCAGTAAGCATTGAAATTGGCGCTAAAGTTTTCCGAAGTGAAACCATAACCCAATTCTAAACCAGTGATATCTTCGTTATCTGCCAATGGATTGATTTCATTGGTAAAAGTTCTGTAAACATTGTCATGGAAAGGTTGTCTTGAGTAATAACCAATATTAGTAAAAACATTGTGCTTGTCGTCAATGTTATAATTTAAACCAGTTTTGACATTGTAGCCTACATTTTCTACACTTTCTGATTCTTGTTCAGATGGTAAAGTGTAAGCAAAATAGTCATATCGTGTGTGTTTTTGATTTGATAATGCTGCTTGCAAGAATGTTGAAAACTTGTCTGTTTTGTATTCTACCTGACCAAATCCACCGATGTAAGCAATATCTTCTGAGTTGCTATAACCAATTTGTTGATCTGATCTTGCATTATTGAAAGTTGGAGAAAATAAGTTGACATCGTAATTTTGTAAAACTGGTTGTCCATTTGGAATTGAACCATTTCCACCTTCGTACCAACCATCTAAACCAAGTCTATCTACAACCTGTCTGTAGTGGTCGCCATGATAATATCTATAATCAAAACCAACATTGAATTCCAATTCGTCATTTACTCTGTGGTTAAGGTTAGAAACCATTCCTGTCCAAAAGTGATTGTTCATTGAGGCTCTAGTTATGTAACCTGTATCATCACCATTCAAACTTGGATCGTTACCAATCCTTAGGTCGCTTCCACCGTAACTTGTAGTCGGTAAGTTTTGATTGTTTTCAATAATTGCATCAAAATTAATTTGACCATTAGCATTGTTTTTACTGCTAAAACCTCCTAAAGGTCCAGTTCCTCCACCACGACCAATAGAAGCATAAGCTACGGTAGATAAGTCTGTGTCGTCAGAGATATTCCAGTCCCAGTTTAAGTTTACAACTGGTTTGTGGTAAAAGTTAGTTCTTTCATTGTAATACTCACCGTTTCTTGTTCCCCAGTTAGAGTTATAACGTCTGCCGTAATCTAATGCGTTACCTATATTTCCTTGATAAGCTTGATCGTGGGTTTGTGGCGCACCAGTTAACAATAAATTGAAAGCATGTTCGTCTGAAGGTTTGTAACCTACAGAAAAGAAATACGTCAAACCTTCTCCTTCTGTTCCATCATAGTAGTTTCCTTCACCTTGCCAGTAAGACAACATATACGTAGATGACCAGCCATTTTCGTTAGCGCCAGTTGTGTGGTAAGCCGTTGATTTTGTGTAATTCCCGTTAGCAACATCTTGCTGAACATAACTTCTTTCAGTATTATTATAAGTTTCTGTCACTATGTTGATTGTTCCACCAACAGAAGAAATAGCGAGTTTTGAAGCGCCAAGACCACGCTGAACCTGAACTGCGCTGGCAATATCTTTCACCCCTTGCCAGTTAGACCAATACATGTTTCCATCTTCCATGCCGTTAATAGGTTGACCATTTAACAATACTGCTGTGTTACTTTGGTCAAAACCACGCACACGGATTTCAGAATCTCCATAACCACCGCCTTGGGTGTTGGCGTAGACAGATGGAACCGACCTCAAAAGTGTTGGAAATTCTTCGTTTCCAGATCGTTTTTGAATGTCTTTGGAAGTTACTGTACTCACTGCAACTGGAGTATCACGACCAATCGCAACATCTACAACGCCTTTCCCAATCACTACGATTTCATCCAAAGCATCAGCACTAGCTTGTAGATTGATTTCTCCTAAATCTAGGCTTTGTCCAGATTCAATTTCAAAATCAATTTCTTGAGTTTTGAAACC
Organism: Psychroflexus sp.; assembly: GCA_046260295.1. Classification (GTDB taxonomy): domain Bacteria; phylum Bacteroidota; class Bacteroidia; order Flavobacteriales; family Flavobacteriaceae; genus Psychroflexus. Next base: position 23,630 of record JBHEPM010000004.1, on the reverse strand, counting down.
GAGATAAGAAATTCTGATTTTTCCTGTAGAAGTGCTCACCTCCAAAGAAAACTCTCCATCAAAGTTTGTTGTTGTTCCATTAGAAGTGCCAACAACCTGAACATTAGCTCCTGGAAGCGGACTTGACATTTCCATGTCAATTACAGTTCCTGAAACTGTTCCTTGTGCAAAGACGCCTATTCCAATCATTAAGAATACGCCGAGTAACAAATTTTTCATTGTAAAAGATTTTGTTTGAATTTTTATGCAAAAGAATGGTGATAAATACTTTCAAATATTAAGTCACTGTTAAGGAAAATACGATTAAAGAATAATTAACTTTAAATTAAAAAGCCCTTTAAAGTAAGGGCTTTTTTTAAATTTATTTAAAATAGAATTACATTTAGCTCAAAAATCTTAAATGGCTAAATCGATATAATCAATCTCATCAAGTTGAGTTTTTAGCGGTTTAATAAACTCAAAATAAGCTGGTTTTAAGTCTTCTTTCATTGGTTCAGCATCTGGTAAATCTTGTTTGTAAGGATCGACTTGCCTGCCATTGACCCAAAAACGATAACAAACATGTGGACCGGTAGCTAAACCAGTTTGACCAACATAACCGATGATTTCACCTTGTTTGACATATTCACCAACTTTCGCAGCACGTCTGGACATGTGCAAGTATTGAGTCGAATATTTATTGGTGTGTCTTACTTTCACATAATTACCATTTCCACTCGTATATCCAGACTTAGTCACCACACCGTCTGCCGTTGACCAAATCGGCGTGCCTGTTCCAGCCGCATAATCGGTGCCTTTGTGCGCTTTCCATCGTTTTTGAACTGGATGAAATCTTCTCCTAGTGTAGCGTGAAGAAATTCTACTAAACTTTAATGGCGCTTTTAGAAAGAAACTTCTTAAAGTTTTGGCTTCTTCATCAAAATAATCGGTGCGACCGGTAACGCTGTCTATTTCAAAATCGAACGCGTAAAACTCTCTGTCTTTGTGTTTCAAAACTGCCGCATCAATAGATTCTAATCCTGCATAAATAGTATCATTGATGTATTTTTCTCTGTAAATTAATTTGAATTGATCGCCTTTTTGAAGTTTGAAAAAATCGACACTCCATTGGTAAATATCCGCAAATCTGTTGGTTAATAAATAATCCAATCCGGCTTCATCTATGGCGGCAGACAATGATGATGAAATAACACCACTTGTGGATTTCTGTTTAATTGTAATTGGTTTTTTGGCCTTTTTAGCAACTATTGTATCGGTTAGGCTTAAAACTGAATAATCAATTTTAGAATTTTCATAAATGAAATGTTGCAAAGCAGAAGTTGAATCTTTTGTTTTCAGAATTGTGTAAGGTTTCCCTTGATTGATTCTTCTGAAATTCATCACAGAATCTGGAATCTGATTTACGATTTTGTAAACTTTCCCAGGACTAACACCGTATTTATCCATAATTACCCCAAAAGTGTCGCCGCTCCTGACTGTGTCCCGAATGACTTCAAACTTATCCAAATCGAAGCCGTAGGCTTTTGGCGAAACCTTTTTTTCTGCTATGACGTTTTCTTGTTCAGGTTTTGATTCTTCAGCTGGATCTTCAGTGCAACTCCATTGGAATAAAATTCCAAAAATCGCTAGCAATTTTATAAAATAGTTCAATTTCAAGGCAATATTTTTTCTATTTAAACGGCAAAAATACATTTATTGTTGCGATTAGGCTATGAAATTATTCAACTAGATGGGTTGAAATTTCTGTTAAACAAAAAAAAACTCTTTCCTTTAAAAAAGAAAGAGGATTTGTATAATCATTAATGTGATTTTATTCTGCTAAAGCTTCTGCTCCAGCAACGATTTCCAAAATTTCATTGGTAATGGATGCTTGTCTTGCTTTGTTGTAAGACAATTTCAAATCGTCTCTTAAATCTGTAGCGTTGTCTGTGGCTTTGTGCATTGCAGTCATTCTGGCGCCGTGCTCTGAAGCTACTGAATCTCTGATAGCTTTGAACAGTTGAATTTTTAAAGATTTCGGAATTAAATTTTCAACGATGTCAGCTTTATTTGGTTCAAAAATATAGTCAGAGGATTTCTCTTCGCCAGATTTTTCACTTGCTGGTTTTATTGGTAAAAATTGCTCTGTCGTAACAATTTGCGTAGCTGCATTTCTGAAACTGTTGTAAACGATTTCAATTTTATCGAAAGTTTCATTTTTGAATTGCGCCATTAAATCTTCAGCAATTTGAGCAACATCTTCATAAGACAAGTCATTATAAATTTCATCGTGAGTACTGATAAAATCATGTTTCTTTTTCAATACATCACATGCTTTTTTACCAATGCTGACTAACTTCACATTTTGATTTGTGTAGTTTTCAGAAATCATTGTATTCACACGTTTAACGATGTTTGAATTGAAAGCGCCAGCCAAGCCTCTGTTGGATGAAATGGCAACAATCATTACATTTTTAACTTCTCTTTGGTTTGAATATGGACTATTTGTGTCATTATCCAATGAAGCACTTAAACTTTGAAGTAGTTCGTTCAGCTTTTCAGCATAAGGACGCATATCTTCAATAGCGCTTTGTGCTTTATTCAACTTAGCAGCAGAAACCATTTTCATGGCTTTGGTAATTTGCATGGTTGAAGAAACCGAGGTAATTCTACTTCTTAATTCTTTTAAATTAGCCATAAACTAAATGATTATGCTTTATATTTTGACGATATTTCTTTCGCTGCGCTTGTTAAAGTATCTGTCGCTTCATCTGTTAATTTACCTGACTTAAGCGTATCCAAAACATCGCGATGTTTGGCGTCTAAGAAAGCTAAATAGTCTTTTTCAAATTCTTTGATTTTGTTTACAGGAACATCTCTCATCAAGTTTTTAGTTCCGGCGTAAACAATTGCAATTTGGTTTTCAACTGGGAAAGGACTGGCTTCAGGTTGTTTTAAAATTTCAACATTTCGACGGCCTTTTTCAATTGTGCTTAATGTGGCTGCATCCAAATCTGAACCGAATTTTGCAAACGCTTCTAATTCTCTAAATTGTGCTTGGTCAAGTTTCAGCGTTCCTGCAACTTTCTTCATTGATTTAATCTGTGCCGAACCACCAACACGCGATACAGAAATACCGACGTCAATCGCAGGTCTAACTCCAGAGTTGAATAAGTCTGAAGTTAAGAAAATCTGACCATCTGTAATGGAAATTACGTTGGTTGGAATATATGCAGAAACGTCACCTGCTTGCGTTTCAATAATTGGCAAAGCTGTCAATGAACCGCCACCTTTGACTTTATCTTTTAAAGCTTCTGGTAAATCGTTCATTTGCTTCGCAATACTATCATCATTGATGATTTTTGAAGAACGCTCTAATAATCTTGAATGTAAATAAAATACATCACCAGGATAAGCTTCACGACCTGGAGGTCTTCTTAATAAAAGTGAAACTTCACGGTAAGCAACAGCTTGTTTAGATAAATCATCATAAACAATTAATGCTGGACGACCAGTATCTCTGAAATATTCACCAATTGCTGCGCCTGCTAAAGGTGCGTAAACTTGCATTGCTGCAGGATCTGATGCGTTAGCTGCAACAATAGTTGTGTAAGCCAAAGCGCCTTTTTCTTCTAGCAAATTAGCAATGCCAGCAACTGTAGATGCTTTTTGACCAATGGCAACATAAATACAATAAACTGGTTCGCCTCTATCGTAAAATTCTTTTTGATTCAAAATGGTATCGATACAAACAGAAGTTTTCCCTGTTTGTCTGTCACCAATAACCAATTCTCTTTGCCCACGTCCAACTGGAACCATAGCGTCAATTGACTTAATTCCTGTTTGAAGTGGTTCAGCAACTGGTTCTCTATAAATAACCCCAGGTGCTTTTCTTTCAATTGGCATTTGGTAAGTTTCTCCTTGGATTTCGCCTTTGCCATCAATAGTTTCACCTAAAGTGTTGACTACACGTCCTACGATGCCTTCACCTACTTGAATGGAAGAAATCTTTTTGGTACGTTTTACAGAATCACCTTCATTAATGTTGTTGGATTTTCCTAAAAGTACAACACCAACTGTGTCTTCTTCAAGGTTCAAAACCATGCCGTTTAAGCCGCCTTCAAATTCAACTAATTCACCCAATTGAGCGTTGGTCAAACCATAAACGTTGGCAATTCCATCACCTACTCTAAGCACAGTTCCTACTTCATCCAAAGATGTTTCTGATTCGAAACCTGAGATTTGTTTTTTCAAGATTGCTGAAACTTCAGCAGAGTTTACTTCAGCCATAATTTATTTGCGTTAAATGGTAATTGAATACCGTTTAAAATTATAATAATTGTCTTTTAAAGTTAGACAAACTTCTGGATACACTGGCATCAAACTGTAAATCATTCAGTTTAAGAATGAAACCACCAAGTATTTTTTCGTCGACTTGGTTTTCTAAAGTTGCCGTGTAACCTGTAATTTCTTTAATTTTATTTTGAACTTTTGTTTCAATAACCTTGTTCATTGGCACTGCTGTAACAACTTGTGCGTTTTGAATGTTGTTCAATGTTTTGTAATGATTTACGTATTCTTCGCAAATCATTTGTAATATTTCGATTCTATTATTTTCAGCCAATGCATCGATTAGCTTCAAAATTAAATCATTAGAATCTTTGAAAATTTCCTTTAAAACAGCGCTTTTCTTAGAAAGTTCTATCAAAGGGCTAGACAACATAAGTTTCAGCGATTTGTTATTCTGAATCGTGGCATTGATACTGATGAAGTCTTCGTAAAGCGCTTTGTCAGTTTTTGCCTCTATCGCCAATTCTATCGTTGCTTTCGCATATCTTTTTGCTGCTCGTCTTCCCATGGTTACGTAATCTTAGTTCAGTTTTACGTCTTCAAGCATTTTGTCGACCAATTGCATTTGTTCGTCTTTGTTGTCCAATTGTTTTTTGACAACAGTTTCAGCAATTTGTACTGATAATTCTGCGACTTGAGATTTAATTTCAGCTAAAGCTTGTTTTTTCTCACTTTCTATAGTGACTTGTGCTTTTTCCAAAATAGCTTCAGACTTTTTGTTGGCATCTTCAGTGGCTTCAGCAATGATGTTTTTCTTGATTTGCTGTGCTTCTTTCAACATTTCATCGCGTTCTGCTCTGGCTTTTTGCAACAACTTTTCGTTATCTGCTTTCAGATTAGCCATTTCTTCTTTGGCTTTTTCAGCAGATTCTAAAGCATCATTAATTGAATCTTCACGAGCTGCAACAGCTTTCATCACCGGCTTCCATGCAAATTTTGTCAGAATGAAAATCAATATGATGAGTACAACTACTTGCCAAACAAATAATCCGTATTCCGGCGTAATTAAATCCATATCTCAAATGTGTTTTTTAATTCAATAATTTTAAAAAAACCCTCATCCAACCAACCGTTGGTTATGAGGGTTTTGTTCATTTTTAAGTGGTCAATACACCTAATAGCGCGGCAACTACTCCAAAAAGAGCAACACCTTCTACAAGTGCAGCAGCAATAATCATTGCGGTTTGAATTTTTCCAGAAGCTTCTGGTTGGCGTGCGATAGCTTCCATAGCGGAACCACCGATTTTACCAACACCAATTCCTGCTCCTAAAACTGCTAAACCAGCTCCTAAAGCTGCAATACCTACGTGTAATAATTCCATAGTAAATAAATATTAAAATTAAAGATTAATGATGTTCATGTTCTTGTACCGCCATCCCAATAAATAAAGCTGACAGCATGGTAAATATAAATGCTTGCAAAAATGCAACTAGTAATTCTAAAACTGTGATGAATAATGCAAAAGGAACAGATATTGCTGCGACTCCAGCCGATTCTAAAATAAATATCAGTCCTATTAAACTCAATATAATAATGTGTCCAGCGGTGATATTAGCAAACAAACGTATCATCAGTGCGATTGGTTTAATGAATACGCCTAGAATTTCTACAATTGCCAAAATTGGTTTTACAAAAGTTGGAATGCCTGGCATCCAAAATACGTGTTGCCAATAATCTTTATTTCCGTTGACAACAATTAATGCTAAAGTGAAAAGCCCTAAAGCTACGGTGACAGAAATATTT
>JBHEPM010000004.1:452-17428 GCA_046260295.1 Psychroflexus sp. | reverse complement strand
CGATAAGTCAAAAGGACGATCAGCATTTAAAGCTGCGTGAGTTTCCTCGTCAAATTTCAACTCGTTTTCGCCTTCATTCAGCAAATAAATTTTTTCATGATAGTTGACAAACTTTTGTCCGTTTCTTTCAACAATATGTTCACCTTCAACATCGTGATGAAACTCGCTAGACATAAAAGTCGTGATGCCATCATCTGTCCATAATATAACTGGCAACGGAAGTGTAAAAGAATCTTCCCCTTCACCAAAGAAATGCCATCCGTGAGAATCACTAATGTGATGCATAATCATTTCCGTAGGATTAAAGCTTTCTTCTACTACAGAATCGTCAGTTTTATTGTCTGCGATTCCAAAGATTGGACTTAAAAAGAAAACTAGCATCAAAGCCACTGTAATCTTAAAAGATTTGTGTGTTGCCATAAATATTTGACTTAAAAAGTATCAATTCAAAATTTCGTGCAAATGTAAGTTTTTACTTTTTAATTTTGAATGAATATTCAGAAAAAATATTTTTATGATAATTTGGGTAATCAATTGTTGCAGAAAATTATAAATAATTCAATGTGAAGCTATTTTTGATTGATTAATTTCACTACTATCAAAGTTTCGAAAACTAAGAAAATGAAATAAGGCACAAAAAAATTCATGATATTTATGAATTCTGGTTTATTTTCTGAAAGGAATCCGGGAAGTAAAAACAGAACAGCGGCTAACATTTTAAGTAAACTTGTGCCCATAAATGCAAATCCAGTGTGGTCTTTAGATTTTGTATAAACCAAATGAATAATTGCCAAAACAGCTAAAGCCGCAATAATGTGAAACGCATAAATGGAGATTAATGAGTAATAATTCAGGATCTGAAAAAAATAATCTAATATGAAGTGAATAGCAATAACAACAACCGCAAATATTAGCGTTTTTTTACAAGCATTCAGCAATAATTTTTGCATTGAAATTTATTCGTTAAAGTTTTTTAATCCGATGATTACTTGTGCTAGAGCGACAAAAATTCCTACTAAAGACAATACAATTGTAAAAACTTTTGAGTTTTCTGTGAAATTTTCATCTAGCCAAATTCCTAGCCAAACCGCGCCCCCAATAACAATTGCCATCTGAAAACCAATGGCTGTAAAATACAACCAAGCCTTAGGCTGATTGTCCTTTTTGTTTTTTGGATTTGTGGGCATCGTCATTTAGAGATTTTACGGCGCCTTTCATACTGCAAGTGGCGTTGAAAACTGCGCCAGGTTCTATGGATAATTTGTCCGTAAATACATCGCCTTCAATTTTGGCGGTTGATCTTAGCGTCAATAAGGATTTCACTTTCAATTCGCCAGTGAATTGACCTTCGAAATCTGCATTGGCGCATTCTATTTCTCCTTCAATATAGCCAGTTTTGCCAACCACAATTTTTCCAGGTGTCGAGATGTTGCCGATTACTTTGCCTTCTATTCTGAAGCTGCCTTGCGATTCTATCGAGCCTTTGAAAACCGTGCCTTGAGCAATTTTATTTTGCTCTTTGGTCAAGTCTGATGTGGTGGCTTTGTCTTTGTTTTTGTCTGAAAACATATCAATTTAATTTATTGAGGTATTCATCTAAATTTTTATGAACTTGAGCAATTTTATAATTATTGCGGGAAATTACAAAATAATTGAATTCATTTTCCAAAAATTCATTATTTATCCATTTTTCAGCCAATCCTTCAGCGCCAAGTTTGCTGGTAAGTCCTCTAACTGTGACCAAAGTTTTTGCATTTGTGTAGTAATCTTTTGAAATTTCTAACTCCAAACCTTCTTCTTCGGCAACGCCTTCGTTTAATTTTTGGGTGAAAGCGTCTATTTCTTCTTCAGAATATTCGCTATGATTGAAGCTGTAAACCAGCATATATTTTTCGTCAGCTTGTTCTTCAAAATTGAAATTTGGTTTGGTGGCTTCCTTTTCTAAATCGTCAAATAATTCTTGCGCGTACTTGCCTTCTTTAGATTGCGGAAACGTCAAAGCTACATAATTCAAACTTTCTTTGTAAGCTTCAAGTCCTTCAGTTTTGGCTTTGGCTTTGGCTTTTAAAAGTTCGAATTTTGGCACAATGGCAGTTCCTAAAAATAAATTGGCGTATTCATCAGCGTCCTGAATGACTTCTTCGTAATGTCCGTTTTTATATTTTTTATAAAGTTGTGTGTAAATATTCTGCGGATTATTTTCGTCTTCCAAAAAGGCTTCAGGATTTCTCAAAATGCTGGCATATCTGGATTCTGGATGCTCTTCCAGAATATTATTTTTCCAATATTCTGCTTTGGTTTCATTTTCAATTTCTTCGTAAATTTTATACAAATAATATTTTGAAGGTAAAATCAAACGTTCTTCAGGATCACTTTCCAGTAAATTTTCCAGCTTATCTATGGCAAGTTGGTATTCTCTAAACTTTTCTTTATAAATCAAACCCAGTTGATAATATGCGAAATTGCGATCGTCTGAAATACTGTCTATCACTTTTTCGTCCGTGGGAATTTTAGCGATATAAGTTGCTGGATCGTACTCTGGACCTTGGAATTTTTCTTCTTCTGAAATTTCCTCTTCTTCGTCGTCGTCTTCATCTGAAGAACCGGATTTTGATTTGGCATCGGTTCGCCAATTGTCTGTCAATTCTATGTCGCCCCAATCACTTTTAAAAGAAGATTCGCCGCGTTTTTTCTGCGTGACATCGTAAAAGTAGAAACTTTCACCAGAGCTTTGCCTTCCGCCACCAACTTGACTTTGTTGTCTGCCAAACATCGGATTGTTAAGCGATGGCGCTTTTTCGTCAGCGAAAACGCTTTGTTCTTCAATTTTTAATTCTTCGATGTAATCGTTAAAAATCTTTAAGCGCTCCTCTTCAGAAGCATTGATTAAATTGAGAATACTATCGTTTTTTCTGGCTATTTTTTCAAATTTAATCACATCTTCCAGATTGTCTCTTTTCCGTTTTACATCGCGGCGTTCACGTGTGCCTGAAGTGAGATTGGTGATTGTAGAGTCATAATATTTTCCGGCGGTTTCGTAAGACGCGCGGTCAAAATAAATTTCGCCTAAATTGTAATGATTTTGCGCTCGCAAATATTCGTCTTGCGGTTCTTCTCGAAGTGATTTGTTGAAATATTTGATGGCTGGATCTACAGAATCGTTTTTCAGCTTGAAAATAGCATTGTCATAAAAAATGAAATCCAAATACGGGCGATTTTCACGATTTTCAGCCATTTCATCAAAAAAGATTTGCGTGGTATCCATCGGGATTTTTTCAAAACCTGCCAGTCTTAATTTTTCCAATTCAGCGTGAATCATGTAGGTTCTTGGCGATTTCCTGTTGAGTTCTATCACCCGATCAAAACTCACCTCAGCACTGTCTTTTTGATCCATCAATGCATAGAGTTGACCACGAATGTAATGCAATCTGCCTTCGGTTTCATGATTTGGCGCGTATTTGATGGCAGTATCTAATGGCTGAATAGCATTTTCTTTTTGATCTTCAAACAAATAGGCTTGCGCCAGTGTTGAAGCGGCTTCGTAAGTTTCGTGTTCTTCCAATGGCGGACCATTCAGAATGGCGCTTAAATTTTCTATCGCCGTGTCGTAATATTCCAAACGCATGTTCACTTTTTCCATCCAAATTTTGGATTCATTGATGGTTGAACTTTTTGGATAATGATTCAAAATAAAACTAAATGCATCTTTGGACGGAATAAATCTTTGGTCGTAATATCTAGATTTCCCCAATAAAAGAAAGGCTTCGTCTATTTGCGGATTGTATTCTTTCCCGCCCATAAACATAGAATGTTTTTGGATGGCTTTGGTGGCTTTTTCTTCGGCGCGTTCAAAATTTGAATTTTCAGCTTCGTCTGGTTTTCGCTCTTGGATTTCTTTGATTTCCATGCGTTCGATTGGCAAAACCGACCAATAATCTTCTTTATATTCATTCACAACATCGCGCTTGCCATTTTCTAAAGCCAAATTCCCGTTGTACAAAATATTGTAGTACGTGCCCATGGCATGAAAATTACGATTCAGCCATTTGTCTTTTTTTCGAGAACAAGACGCAATTGTTGCCAAGACGACTATTGCCAAGGCGACATAAACGATTGTTGTATTGTTGTTCTTCAAATTCATGAGATGTTAGTTATTTTAGATAACTAAAATTTATGACTTTTAGTATGATAGCGGGTAAAAATACATTTCTTTATAGGAATATAAAGCCTCGACTATTATTTTTTGAAAACTTGTGTTTGAAAATGTTGGTTTTGAATTATCAAATTATGGTGAATTTCAAATATTACTTCGATGTTGCCATATTTTTATTTCTCAATTTTTTGCGATTTGTAAATAACCAAAAGCCGAGAATCAACAAACTGAAAGCGGTAAATATTGGAATGTAAAACATTTGGTGAAGTTCTGCATATAAGGCGATGAATAATGAGCCGACGGAAATCAAAACTGCAAATATGGCATAGCCAATTTCATCATAAAACCAAGCGTAAGGAAAAAGATGGGCGCCAGTAATTATGGCATAAGCCATGATGAAATAATCTGGATATTTTATCAAAATGAATGCGAGAAATGGGAAGTAAATCAGTTGGGTAAAATTCAGCCAAAGTCCCAGTGCTTGAAGCGGGTTGTCTTTTATTTTCCAATTTGTTTTAAACAGTTTTGAAAACGCAAATGCTAGCGGAAGTAAGATTGCGCCAATGATAAATGTAAAAATGCTTTTCTGATAAGACCCATAATCCAAAGTCCAAATCAGGTAAATTCCAAACCAAATAATACTTGCCGCAAAAATAAAATCAATGCCGTTTTTTGCTTTCAATTGGATTTCCAATTTTAAGCTTTCAAATTGGTTTTGCTTCATTTTCAATATGAATTTTACAAAAAAAGTCTCGCATATCGACTCGTTGCGGGAAAATTAGCAATTATTTTTCAATATTAATTTTAACTTCTAGGAAATCCCAAAATTTCGATTTCAGCCCAAACTCCGCAATAAGCGATATGCAGTGTTGGCAACTGTATTTTATTTTCAGATCAAAGAATATTGTTCAAATCTTGTCTTCCGATTATTGCCATAATTTCAACAATATCATTATCAATTTTATAATAAATACTGTCAGAACCACATACACAACGTCTATATCCTTTTTTTATAAAATCAACAGATTCAAACGAAAATGGTTGTTTTGCTATAATCTCAAAATATTCAAAGAGAGAATCAAAATATTTGTCCGCTTGAGTTAATCCAAATTTTTTGACTCCATATTGATGAATTCTTATCAAGTCCTCTTTAGCTACATTGCTTAATTTATAATTGCTCATTAAGCAAAGACTTTGATTGTGCTAATATTTGTTCTTTACTATCATCCGTAAATCCGCTATTCTCAGCTTTTTCAAGTCTTGAGTTTATCCAATCAATTTGAATTTGTTGTTTCCTAGCTTGTCTAATTAAATCATTGACCAATTCACTTTTGCTGGAATATTCTTTATTATCAATTTGATTTTTCAACCAATTATCATTTGGTTCCGTAAATGAAATACTCTGCCTTCCCATGATTTTTATTTTGATGTAAATTTACACCAAAAATGAATATCATCCAAAAATTTTGTTTTTTTCTTCAATTACGAATTTGAGTTTATATAGTTGCCAACTACCGACTAAAATAAGTTTCCAATTCTTTCAGCGTGGCTTCGCTGGTTTTGAGATCTTTGACGGTTTCGCCTTTATCTAAAACGACGATGCGCTCACAAACATCCGTCACGTGCAAAAGATCGTGACTAGATACCAGAATGGTAACATTTTTTTGGGCTGATAAATCTTTGATGATATTTTTAAGTCGAATTTGCGTTGTCGGATCCAAATTGGCAAAAGGTTCGTCTAAAATAATAATTTCAGGATTGCCGATTAAAGCCGCAACGATGCCAACTTTCTTTTGGTTGCCTTTGGATAAATCTCTCAAATATTTTTTCTGATTCAGAATTTCACCATGGAAAAAATCCTCAAACTCTGCTAAAAGTGCGTCAACTTCAGTTTTTGAAGTATTTCTTAAATCACCGATAAAGTAAAAATATTCTTCAGCCGTTAAATAACCAATCAGAAAACTTTCATCTATAAAAGCCGATGTAAAAGGTTTCCAATCTTCGCTTTCACTTACGATTATATCTTTATTTTTGATGTGTCCGCTAGTCGGCTGAATTAAATCTAGCAACAAGCTGAAAAACGTGGTTTTTCCGGCGCCATTATTCCCAACCAAACCAAAACTTTGGCCTTTCGGAATTTGCAATTCTGCAATTTCTAAAACTGTGGTTTGATTGTATTTTTTCGATAAATTTTCAACATCGATGATTGGTTCCATAGTTCAATTTTATTTTTTTTCTGCAAAAGCAGCAATGGTTTTATATTTTCCTTTTTGGTAAATGCTTTCAACTTTGGATAAAAAGAAATTTTTGAAAATCAGTCCTAATGCGCCGCTCACCGCCAAACATATAATTCCGATATCGAAATTGAAAATTTTGTACGGCACATAAAAAATAATCATCGGTCCAAAAATTTTCGGCAAACTGATTAAAAGTTGAGTGACATTGAAACCTTGTGTGTTGCTGAAAGCTTTCGCTTTTTGGTTCAATTCTATCGGAACGCGATTCAATGCGCCACCGTAAAGTGTGATGAAAGAATTCAATCCAATATTGAACGCAGCACCGGCAGCAATCATGGCGTAAATATCCCAGCCAAAATAAATGTAAGGCGTGCTCAGTATAAATGAAATTACGCAACCGACCACCATCAACAACCATTTCGATTCCAAATATTGGCGATAAGGAATATTTTGACTCATCATCAACTTGTAATATTCGCTGTCCCAAGCTGGCACCATTTGCCCAAATGTGATTAAAAATCCGCCAGTGACAAATATTGAAGCAAACGCCAAAACTGCTGGCATTTCACGATTAATGTCTTGGGTGTAAAAAATAAGTCCGTAAAATAAAAACATAACCGACATCAGCAAAACTTGCTTCGGACGTGCGTTTCTGATAATCATTTTGATGTCGTTTTTTAAAAATACCGACAAAGTGCCAAAACGATTTAGAAACTCAAGATTGTAATTTTTGACGGTTTCAGTTTTGGTTTTAATCGCGCCGTCGATGTAGAAATTATCTTTCAGTAATTTGAAATTTCTTTGAAACAAAACCAACATTATTAGCAAAGGAATCAGTACAAAATACGGCTGGTTGTAAAGCGCATAAAAGGCTGCGCCACTATATTCAGTAATATCGAAAATAGCAAAATAACGCAAAGCGAATCCTACCAATACAAGAATTGCCAAACCGAATAAAAAAGATTTGTTTTTGTTAATCAGAAAATTCAAAAAATTAATACTGAAACCAATACAGATAATCCCGATGAACCACAACAGAGTGTTAAGCGGCGAATAACCTTGAATTAGCAAAACCACAGTGAGTGGTAAAAACACCAAAAACGGTAAAATATTGAAAAACGACGTACTGGTTTTCAGCAACAAAAACCGAATAACTTTTTGCTTTTTCACAGGAATAATCATCATCGGTTTGATGTTCATCACCGGCAATTGTTGCATAAAATAGCGAATTGCCAAATCTAACAACACCCAATAAATCAAATAATTATTGATAATTTCCAGCGGATCGGCTTCTGGAATCGCTTTTTTGACTAAAAAGAAAACACCAATTCCTAAAAACACAGCAAAGCCACCAAAATAAAGCGCGCCAAGAATCATCAATATTTTGATGAACAAGCCTTTTTGAAAATAAGACGAGCGAGAAAATTGCTTCCACTCCAATTGGATAAAATTTCTAATAGTCATCGGCTTTAGTTTTGATAATTAGTTTTGCATTTGGCAAATTTGTTACAAATTAAGTTGAAAAATATCAAATACACACAAAATGAATCTGTTAAAGTGAGGTTATCCTTTGTTTTTATACTTAAAATTTATTTTATTTGGAAAAGCTTAACTATTTAAATTCTAAAATAATGAAAAAAATTACATTTTATTTGACATTTCTTTTTGGTTTATTTTTATCAACTTACTCTGGGTACTGTGACGAAATGCCCTATTACTACTATTATGATGAAAAAGTTGATTTAGACATTAATACCAGCAAATTACACATTAGTGTAACAGATGATTTTGACAAAAACTTTTTAAAGTCCAATGTTTTAATTGATGAATATTCAGATTTATTAAAAGATAAAGATGAAGTAAACGGAGAATTTGAATTCTCCACAAATCTTACCTTAAAAGATGGTATAACTACTCGAGAATATGAACAACTTATAACTTCTCTTGAAAATCAAGCTGACGTTATTACAATATCCCCTTTTTACTTCAATTCTAAAGGAGAAGAAATTGGAGTTACGAGTTTTTTTCATGTGAAATTAAATGATGTTAATGATTTCCAAACTTTAGATAGCCTTGCAAATCAATTTAATGTAAATATTATCAAACAAGACCTTTTTATGGACAAATGGTATGTTCTTAAAGCCAGTCCAAATTCTGCACACAATCCTCTAGAACTTGCTGTAAAATTTTATGAAACTGGCTTGTTTGACACTACTTTTCCAGATGTTTTAGTTAAAATAGATTATCATACCAATAATTTATCTGATTGTGCTACTGACCCTGAGTTTGAAAACCAATCGAATTTATATAGTGATGAATATGAAGACATCAATGTCTGCGAAGCTTGGGAAATCACAGAAGGAGAAAATGTAAATATTGGTGTTTTAGATAGCGGTATAGATTTAAATCATATTGATTTGGCAGACAATATTATTGACAGCTGGGATGCCGTATCACAGACGTCTCCAAGTGTTATAGAGATGGGTAATCAAATGTCAAAACACGGCACTAATATGGCTGGGCTTATCGGTGCTGTTAAAGATAATGACACACATATAGCAGGTGTGGCTCCAAATTCAAATCTGATTTCAATTAGTATGAAGATGGCCGACGTTAGTATTTCAGACTTGGAAAATATAGCAAGTGGAATTAATTGGGCAAGCAATAATAATGTAGATGTTTTAAACAATTCATGGGCTTTACCTATAACATCTCCTCATATAAGTGATGCTATTGAAAACGCTTTAGAAAATGGCAGAAATGGTAAAGGAATGGTAATGGTTTTTGCTTCTGGTAATAACGGAATAATTAATGAAGTAAAATACCCCGCCAGTATTCCAGAAGTACTAGCCGTTGGTAATTCAGATGGAAATGGAAATAGATATATGAGCTCTGTATATGGTGAAATGTTGGACGTCATAGCTCCTGGTACATCTATCATTACAACAAGCTTAAATGATGAGACAATTGAATATGGTGATGGAGGTACATCTTCCGCAGCAGCACATGTCTCAGGTATAGCAGGATTAATGCTATCCGTAAACCCTGACTTAACTGCTGCCGAGGTAAAAGAAATCATAGAAAAAACCGCTAGAAAAACTGGAGAAGATGTTTATGAGGAAGTTGAGGGAAGACCCAATGGCACTTGGCATGAAACTAAAGGCTATGGTTTTGTTGATGCTGGAGAGGCTGTGAAATTAGCTGAGTGTTTGAGCAATCCAGAAACTGGGGTAGGCTTAGTTATTCGAGATAATCCCGAAGATACAGGTGAAGAACCTAACGAAAGTACAGATGTATTTTGGAATAGTGAAGATCTTTGGTTGAGAAATCAGGATGACGGCACTGAAGTACACCAAAACCCAGAGTATAGCCCAAATGAAGAAAGCACGTTCTATGTAAAAATTACTAACTATGGCTGTGTAGCTTCAACTGAAGGTGAAGTAAAATTGTATTGGGCAAAAGCAGCCACTAATCTAGGCTGGCCAGAGCGCTGGGATGGCAGTTCTACAATTTATAACCAAGATTTAGATGAGGATATTATCATAGGTGAGCCTATAGAAACAATAAGTATTCCGTCTATTGAACCTGGAGAAGAAGTCGTCTTGAACACCCAGTGGCAAATTCCTGACCCTAATGATTATGAAGCCATCAACAACCAACCTTGGCATTTTTGTATATTAGCCAGAATTGTTTCTGACGAGGATCCCATTACTTATGAGGAAGTAAACAATCAGATTACCAATACTCAAAACAATAATAATATTGCTTGGAAAAATCTTACCGTAGTAGATGTTCATCCTGATAGTGAATTTAACCATGGTGGCGTTGTTGCAGTCTCTAATCCTCGTGAAGCAGTCGGTTTTTATGATTTAGACTTTTATACCGATACCGATCGCAGTACAGGTTTGCTAACTTCAGAAGCTGAAGTGTCCGTAGTTTTGGACGATATTATATTTGAAGCTTGGGACAATGGAGGCAGGCAAGGTACAGACTTCAGGCTTATTGAAAATGAAAGACGTATTGTCTCTACAAGTGAAAATTTCGAGATTAAAAATTTAAAATTGCTACCTGACGAAATAGGAACTATTTATGTCGGTTTCAATTTTTTAACTTCTGAAGCTACTGGAAACAATACATTTTATTATCATGCCATCCAGAAAAATCAAAATTCTGAAGTAATTGGCGGAGAAACCTATTTGGTAAATGAATATGAAAGACCCTTATTTTTTGCTGAAACCAATGGAAATGAAGAAAGTTTACAAAACGAAGAAGTCACGCTACAAGCTTCTGATATTGGTGAACCTGCAACTTACAATTGGTACAACCAAGAAGGAGATTTAATTCATACTGGCTCTGAACTTACTTTAAGTGCAGCGATGACCGAAGAATACAAATTGGAAATCATTGCTGATGCAGATGGATATAAAGATTATGAAGAATTGGAATTGGTAGTAAGCCCTTATGAAATAACAAGCTTATCACCAAACCCTGCACAAAGTTTTGTTGACATCAACTATACAGCTTCTAATGCCGATTCTGCCTATCTAATGATAGTCAACAATGTTACAGGTAGCTCAAACAATCATATTATCGACACAGAAAATAATCTAATTTCAATTGATATTTCAACTTACAACTCTGGTTTTTATACCATAGTTCTTGTATGCGATGGCGAAAATGTAGACACCAAAACATTACACAAACAATAAATTTTTAAACTATGAAAACGATAAAAAAAATAACCCTTTTATTTCTGCTTTTTTTTATAAATGCGGGAGTTAACGCTCAAAATAACGGAAATTACGAGTCTATTTTTGGCGAAAATGAAACCAATTGGAATTACTATGTGAATACACTTGGAGATGATCCAATACAAGTTGTTGGTGATATTATTTTTATATTGAGTGATGAACTTTACACTAATACCACTACTGGCGAAACTTACAGAGTTTTTGATGGTGGATATGTTGACGAAGATTCAAATGAATTTATCATTCTCGCTCCTGAGTTTTATTACCTTAGAGAAGATACAAGCACAGGAAAAGTTTGGTTATTTCAACCACAATACAGTGAGAACGAGGAAATTTTAGTGATCGATATGAATTTGGAAGTTGGTGATGACTTCGATTTTCTAACTGCAGAAGGCACACAAACCACGACTGTAACAAATGTTTATTATCAAAACAACTTGAAACATATTGTTTTTGACTATTCTGAAGACATTGAAGTTGGAGATGAAATCATTTCACAAGATTTAGTGTTTATAGAAGGTGTCGGCTCTAGTTTAGGTTATCTCAATTATGCATTTCGTAAACATTTAGTTTGTTCAGAAAAAGATGATAATTCAACTTTTGAAAATGATGAAACTGCCTTTGATGGTTTTTGTGTTTTGTCAATGCTTAATTCAACAAGTTTTGAAAATTCATTGAACATTTATGTTTACCCAAACCCAGCAGAAAACAAACTATTTATCAAATCGAAAAATCAAAATAACTTGACTTTGGAAATTTTCAATTTAGAAGGAAAGTCTGTTTTGCAAAACAAATTAGACAACAAACGTGAATTGAATGTCAGCAGTTTAAATTCCGGAATTTATTTAGTAAAAATTAAGAATGAAAACAATAAAACTTCAACGCAAAAACTTATCATTAAATGACACTGAAACCTTCAAATTTAGAATAAACTAGCAAAAGCTTTTTCCTTAGAAAACTTTAGCCTGAATAATATTTGTATTTTTATAACATCAAAATTCAAAAATTATGGCTATTCAAAAACCTTTCAATTTAGACCAGTGGATCAAAGACAATCGCGACTTGCTGAAACCGCCAGTGGGGAACAAAAATTTATACAAAGATGCCGGCGATTATATCGTGATGATTGTTGGCGGACCAAATGCTAGAAAAGATTACCACTACAACGAAACCGAAGAATTGTTTTACCAACTCGAAGGACAAATTCAAGTCCACATTCAGGAAAATGGTGAAAAGAAAACCATGACACTTGGTCCCGGCGACATGTATTTGCATCCCGCCAAAGTACCACATTCTCCGGTAAGATTCGAAAATTCCATCGGTTTGGTGATCGAGCGCAAAAGAAATCACTTGGATATTAAAGATGGTTTGCTTTGGTTTTGTGACGAATGCAACCACAAACTTTACGAAGTTTATTTCCCTTTAAATGATATCGAAAAAGATTTTCTAAAACATTTCAAAGAATTTTACAGCAACGAATCGCTCAGAACTTGCGACAATTGCGGAAACGTCATGCCAGTCGACGTGCGTTTTGTGGCAAACGATGAGTAAACGATAAAAATTTGTTACTTTCGCATCTAAAATTTATTAAATCGATAAAAATTTCAAGATAATGAGTGAAATTTCAAAAAAATACGGCATCGACGATGCTTTGAAAGAATTAGGTATTGAAACCGAAAACAAAGGAACTTCTGTTGGTTCAGATTTCTTTGGCAGTGGCGAAATGATAGAATCTTTTTCGCCAGTTGACGGTGCTTCAATCGGAAAAGTTCAAGCAACAACTGAAGAAGATTACGAAAAAGTAATTTCAACAGCACACAAAAGCTTCAAAGAATGGCGAACTTGGCCAGCGCCAGCTAGAGGTGAAGTTGTCCGCCAATTCAATGACGAATTGAGAAGACTGAAAGCGCCACTTGGCAAATTGGTTTCTTACGAAATGGGAAAATCTTACCAAGAAGGTCTTGGTGAAGTTCAAGAAATGATTGACATCTGCGATTTTGCTGTTGGTTTATCAAGACAACTTCACGGATTGACCATGCACAGCGAACGCCCAGGTCACAGAATGTACGAACAATGGCATCCACTTGGCGTGGTCGGCATTATTTCCGCATTCAACTTTCCTGTAGCAGTTTGGTCATGGAACACAGCATTGGCTTGGGTTTGTGGCGACGCATGTATTTGGAAAGGTTCAGAAAAAACACCTTTGACATCTGTAGCTTGTCAAAAAATTGCAGCCAGAGTTTTTGAAGAAAATAACGTTCCAGCAGGAATTTCTTCTTTAGTAACAGGCGATTATAAAGTTGGTGAGTACATGACTAACGACAAACGTTTGCCTTTGATTTCTGCCACAGGATCTATCAGAATGGGAAAAATTGTGGCTCAAGCTGTCGCCAAAAGATTAGGCAAATCATTGCTTGAACTTGGTGGAAACAACGCAATAATTGTCACACCAGACGCAGATATCAAAAATACAGTCATCGGCGCAGTATTTGGCGCAGTTGGAACTTGCGGCCAAAGATGTACGTCCACAAGACGAATTATCGTCCACGATTCAGTTTATGACAAAGTGAAAAGTGCCATTGTAGATGCCTACAAACAAATCAGAATTGGAAATCCTTTGGATGAAAACAATCATGTTGGTCCATTAATTGATAAAGATGCGGTAAAAAATTACCAAAAAGCTTTAGAAGAAGTTGAAAAAGAAGGCGGAAAAATTCTTGTTGAAGGTGGCGTTTTGGAAGGCGAAGGTTACGAAAGCGGTTGCTACGTAAAACCAGCCATCGCAGAAGCTGAAAATCACTTCGACATTGTTCAACATGAAACATTTGCACCAGTTTTATATATTATGAAATATTCAGGTGAAGTTGACAATGCCTTAGAATTGCAAAATGGCGTTGTTCAAGGTTTATCTTCTGCCATCATGACCAACAATTTAAGAGAAGCTGAAAAATTCTTGTCAGTTGAAGGTTCAGATTGCGGTATCGCAAATGTGAATATTGGAACTTCAGGAGCAGAAATCGGCGGTGCATTTGGTGGAGAAAAAGAAACTGGCGGCGGCAGAGAATCTGGTTCTGATGCTTGGAAAGTCTATATGAGAAGACAAACCAACACCATCAATTATACCAAAGAATTGCCACTAGCGCAAGGCATCAAATTCGATTTATAATTGATTTTGAAATCTAAATAAACTATTAAAAGTTGCTACAAATTAAAGCTTGTAGCAACTTTTTTTATCTAAATTTTAATTTACTAAAAACCAATATCTTATATTTGAAATTGCAAAACAAAAATGAGGTTGTATTCTATAAGATTAAATAATAGTTAAGTAAATGTTGAGCTAGTTTTTTGCTGACGAATAAAAAACAACTTAATTTGCATATTGATTGGTAATTAGTTTAAAGTTCAAAAACTTTAAACTGAATAAACAAAAAACGATTTATGAGTGATGTTAAAGCAGCCATCACTGCTGTTGGTGCCTATGTTCCGGAAGATGTTCTAACTAACAAAATGTTGGAAGATATGGTAGATACTAATGACGAGTGGATAACAACTAGAACAGGAATTAAGGAACGTAGAATCCTTAAAAATCCAGGCAAAGGTTCTTCTTTTCTAGGCATTAAAGCCTGTGAAAATCTTTTCAAAAAAACCAATACCACAGCTTCAGAAATAGATTTAGTTTTATTTGCGACAGCAACGCCAGATATGCCAGTCGCCTCTTCTGCTGCTTATTTAGCAACAGAAATTGGTGCGGTCAATGCATTTTCATTCGATTTGCAAACAGCTTGTTCCAGTTTTTTATACGGCATGTCAGTTGCTTCTAGTTATATAGAATCTCGTAAATACAAAAATGTACTTTTAGTTGGCGCAGACAAAATGTCGTCAATCATTGATTATGAAGACCGCGCTACTTGTATTATTTTTGGTGATGGTGGCGGTGCTGTTTTGTTTCAACCTAACGAAGAAGGTTTAGGGTTGCAAGATGAAATTTTAAAAACAGATGGTGTCGGACGCCAATTTTTAAAAATCGATGCTGGCGGTTCTATTTTGCCAGCTTCAGAAGAAACAGTAAAAAACAAGCAACATTTTGTTTTTCAAGACGGTAAAACCGTTTTTAAATTTGCGGTTTCCAACATGGCTGATGTTAGTGAACGTATCATGACGAAAAACAACTTAACAGCTAAAGACGTAGATTGGTTGGTGGCACATCAAGCCAATAAACGCATTATTGATGCCACTCACAAACGAATGAATTTAGACGAAAATAAAGTATTGATGAACATACAGCGTTACGGAAACACTACTTCTGCAACGCTGCCTTTATTATTAAGCGATTACGAAAAACAATTAAAAAAAGGGGATAACATTATATTTGCCGCATTTGGCGGAGGCTTTTCATGGGGTTCCGTGTACCTTAAATGGGCGTATAATTCATAACCACAAAACCTAGAACTATGGATTTAAAAGAAATTCAAAACTTAATCAAATTTGTCGCTAAGTCTGGTGCAAGCGAGGTTAAACTTGAAATGGATGATGTTAAAATCACCATCAAAACAGGCAGTGATGAAGACCTCAAATCTGTGATTCAGCAAATGCCAATGGCAATGCCACAGCAACAAATGCAGCAAATGCCAGCTCAACAACAGCAGCAACCTGCAGAACAGCAAGCTGCTGCTCCAAAAGAAGAAACAAAATCTTCTGAAGAAAATGACGACAGTAAGTATGTAACTGTAAAGTCTCCTATTATTGGCACTTTCTACAGAAAACCATCGCCAGACAAAAAAGTGTTTGTAGAAGTTGGTAGCGAAGTCAAAGAAGGCGACATACTTTGTACTATTGAAGCCATGAAACTTTTCAATGAAATAGAAAGTGAAGTTTCTGGTAAAATTGTGAAAGTCTTGGTTGATGATTCATCACCAGTAGAATTTGATCAACCTTTATTTTTGGTCGATCCGTCATAAATTAACTTATAACTGACAGGTTTCAGCAGGTTAAATCAAAACACAAACTCTATGTTTAAAAAAATTCTCATAGCCAATCGCGGTGAAATCGCGCTGCGAATTATCCGTACTTGCAAAGAAATGGGTATCAAAACTGTGGCGGTTTATTCTACCGCAGACAAAGAAAGCCTTCATGTTAGGTTTGCAGACGAAGCGGTTTGCATTGGTCCACCACAAAGTAGTGAATCTTATCTAAAAATACCGAATATCATTTCTGCAGCTGAAATTACCAACGCAGATGCTATTCATCCTGGATATGGATTTTTGTCTGAAAACGCAGCATTTTCAAAAATATGCGAAGAGCACGACATCAAATTTATCGGTGCGCGCCCAGAAATGATTAACAAAATGGGCGACAAAGCTAGCGCTAAGTCTACAATGAAGGCTGCTGGCGTGCCATGTGTTCCTGGTTCAGAAGGCATTCTAAAAGATTTTGAAGATTGCAAAAAAACCGCTAAAAAAACTGGCTATCCAGTAATGCTAAAAGCAACTGCCGGTGGTGGCGGTAAAGGAATGCGCGCAGTTTGGAAAGAAGAAGATTTGGAACATGCCTGGGAATCTGCAAGACAAGAAGCCAAAGCTGGTTTTGGAAATGACGATATGTACATGGAAAAACTCATTGAGGAACCAAGACATATCGAAATTCAAATCGTAGGCGACCAAACCGGAAAAGCTTGTCATTTGTCTGAACGTGATTGTTCAATTCAGCGTAGACACCAAAAACTTACAGAAGAAACGCCGTCGCCTTTTATGACAGACGAACTTCGGGAGAAAATGGGAAATGCCGCAGTAAAAGCTGCTGAATATATCCAATACGAAGGTGCCGGAACTATTGAAT
>JBHEPM010000004.1:0-372 GCA_046260295.1 Psychroflexus sp. | reverse complement strand
CTTGTCGCAGCTGGCGTTCCGATTTCAGGTAAAAATTATTATCCGAAACTTCACTCCATAGAATGTAGAATTAACGCTGAAGATCCGTTCAATAATTTTAGACCATCGCCAGGAAAAATAGAAACTTTACACTTGCCAGGTGGTCACGGCGTGAGAGTAGATACGCATGTTTACAGCGGTTATGTCATTCCGCCGAACTACGATTCTATGATTGCCAAGTTGATTACAACTGCGCAAACCCGTGATGAAGCCATCAGCAAAATGAGACGCGCATTGAGCGAATTTGTTGTGGAAGGTGTCAAAACAACAATTCCTTTCCATGCACAATTGATGGATCATCCCGATTATATATCAGGAAATTACACCACAAAG
>JBHEPM010000039.1:14546-17388 GCA_046260295.1 Psychroflexus sp. | reverse complement strand
ATATGGCGAAATTCAATTTGGGCGGCACAATCAATTTTGACCAAACTTATACTTTGACGCCAAATGGAAAATACAATAATTACAGTAACAAATATCCGGTTTTCAGTTTCAATTATCAAAAGGGATTTGCGTCAGACATCAGCGATTTCAATTTTGATGTGATTAAAACCAGATTGACACATGATTTCAATATTTCTAGATTTGGTAATTTTGCATACAGTTTGAACGGCGGTATGTTTTTTAATGCAGATGATATTTCGTTTTTGGATTACAAACATTTTGACGGCAACCAAACAAGAATTGGTTCATCTGCGAATTACCTGAACAAATTCAACCTTCTGCCCTATTATGCGCTTTCTACCAACGAAAATTATGCAGATGTTCATTTTGAACACAATTTCAATGGTTTTATTTTAAATAAAATTCCGTTGTTGAATAAATTGAATTTCAATTTGATTGCCGGTGCTAAATCACTGTTTACAGCCGATAACAAACCTTATTCAGAATTTTCGCTAGGTTTGGATAATTTAGGTTTCGGACAAGTGAGGTTTTTCAGAATTGATTACGTGAAACCTTATCAAGGTGGCTGGCAAAGTGGCGCTTTTGTATTTGGACTGAATTTTCTAGGCGATTTGTAGAACTTATTTTTTGATAATTCGCTTGGTTGTTTGTTGATTTGGTGTAGAAATTTTCATTAAATAAACTCCTGAATTCAGAGTGCTCAAATCAAATTCATAATAATTTGGTGTAATAAATTTTAAAAGTTTTTGCCCTTTAAGATTGAAAAATTCAAGTGTTTGAATTTCAGCTTTCGCTTGAATATATATTGAATTTTCAAAAGGATTTGGACTGACAGAAAATGAAATTTCTTCCGATTGTAAAACAGTCAAATCACAATCAATTTCATTACCGCTTTCAGAAAAAAATTCGCCTTGGTTGATCCACCAATTCTCCCAATTGCCACCATTTCCTGAAATCCAATCGTTGAGATTGAAAGTATTTGCCGCATCATTTGTGCCTGGAATTTTATAAGCTTTTATGGCTTCATTGTTCAGATTCCACGTTAGAGGTGAGTTTTCTGTATAAGTTTCAGGTTGAAAATTCGGCAAACAATTCACCTGAATAAAATAAGCAAAATCATTATAATCTGGATATTCTCCAAAAACAGAAGCCTGTCCAGAATCATCAATAACGACTGCTGTGAATTCCTCAGCACCAATTCCAAAAGCGCGTTCGCCGGTTTCTGCAACAATTTTAGAAAGAAAAACTGCATGACGTGCGCGTCTGTCTGGATTGTCATAATGCGTGTCAGTAATGGTATTTTCTAAAAACGGAGTGTTTAAAAAATCCCCATTTCCAACTGAAACTTCATCAGCAAAAGGATTGGTGATCGCTTCGGAAGAAGTCACCGTGCCATTAAGTGCATCAAAATAAAATTCACTTAAAATAGCCATTCCAGCGCTAGTTCCGCCAATTGGTGCTTGTTTTGTATTGATGTGCGCATTGAGCAAATCCTCAATGGCGTTGTTTTTGAAAAAATTCACATAATCTGCTTGGTCACCGCCGGCAAACCAAATTGCTTCCGCCTCAGAAATGGCATTCAACACATAATCATTTGCGCTTGCATTTGCATTATGAATGACAAGTGTTTCTACTGAATTCAGATTTACATTCAATTGGTTCAACATGTAATCATTATAGCCATCGCTACCCGAAGTTCTCAAAACCAAGACGTCTCCAGAATCTGCTCGATTCAAAAACCATTGCATCGCATTGTCATTTTCTGAAGCACCACCCATCAGGCAAATCCCAAATTGCGGATTGGTGACAATATCCGTTTCATTTCCTACTTTGTAACTGGTATAATTTTGCGCTTCAATTTGCGAACACAAAAAGAAAAAAAATAGTACAAAAAGTGAGTTTTTCATGAGTTTTCAAACTTTATCTTCCAATAAAGGTACAAAACGAAATTCTCCAAAAGTTTCTTTTTCAAATTTTTTGATGGAAGTGCGTTTCAACAAAGTCATGATTTGTGGATCTTCGCCAACAGGAATTACCATTCTGCCGCCAACTTTCAATTGTGACAGCAAAGCTTTCGGAACATAAGGTGCACCGGCGGTGACAATTATTTTATCAAAAGGCGCAAAATCTGGCAAACCTTTATAACCATCGCCAAAACTCATATATTTTGGTCGATAGCCTATTTTTTGAAGAAAATTTTTGGTTTTTTTGTAAAGTTCAAGTTGGCGTTCAATGGTGTAAACTTTTGCGCCAAGTTCACAAAGTGCAGCAGCTTGATAACCGCTTCCGGTGCCGACTTCCAGAATTTTTTCGCCAGATTTCACCTGTAATAATTCGGTTTGAAAAGCCACCGTGTAAGGTTGAGAAATGGTTTGACCTGCAGCAATCGGAAAAGCTTTGTCTTGATACGCGTGATCTTCAAAACCGCTGTCCATGAACAAATGTCGCGGAATGGCATTGATTGCTGCCAAAACTTTTTCGTCTTTAATGCCTTTTTCCCGAATTTGTTCGACTAACAATTTGCGTTTTCCTTGCTGTCTGTAACTGTCTTCCAATGCTTTACCTAGTTTGAATTATAAAAGTAAAATTAGAAAAAAATCTATAAAAGAAAACATTACGCAACATCTATTTCGATGCGAGTTTTCAACAATCTGAAAATATTGAAAGGTTCAAAAGCAGAAATATATTATTTTTTACGTAAATATATTTTCCCCAATTATCCTGAATCAGATCCTGATGCCAGCGTGTAAGCCGGTTAAATTCCGAATGAGTTTTCCAGCTAAAGCCGCCGCCGCATTGAGAAATCACAAAACCATAATCA
>JBHEPM010000039.1:2713-14536 GCA_046260295.1 Psychroflexus sp. | reverse complement strand
TTTATACGTAAAACTTGTTGAAATGGATAAAAAACTCACATTAAGTCTGAACGAAAATATTATTGAAACGGCAAAACAGTATGCAAAATCTAATAATATCAGCTTATCAAAATTGATAGAATCTTATTTAGGAACGCTAACTAAACAAGAAAAAAAAGACAATGAAATCACACCCTTGGTGAAAAGTCTTAGCGGGGTGATTTCAATAGACGATGATTTGGATATCAAGGATGACTATGCGAATTATTTAATGGAAAAATACAAATGAAAACAATATTGATTGATACAAACATTGTGATAGACTTATTGTCAAAAAGAAAATATTTTTATGATGATGCGGCTGAATTGTTTTCTCTAGCAGATCAAAAAGAATTGAAACTTACAATTTCTTCATTAGCATTTGCAAACACAAATTACATACTAACAAAATTAAAATCTGCAAAAGAAGCGAGAGCAATTTTGAGAAAATTTAAAGTTCTTGTAGAACTACTAAATTTGGATGATAAAATAACAGAACTTGCATTGAGTGATGAAAGTTTTCCTGATTTTGAAGATGGGCTCCAATATTATTCAGCCATCGAAAATGATGTTGATATTATAATTACGAGAAATAAAAAGGATTTTAAAAATTCAAAATTACCTGTTTTAAGCGCTAAAGAATATTTAGCAAGACAATAAAAGTCAACTTCAAAACACCTAAAATCTTGACAAATTAACTTGATAAGCCATTCGAAACAACTTTAACTTAAAAAGAAATGTTACTTTTGTGAAAAACCATAAATTTTATGCTAAACGTAGGGGTTTTGGGCGCAGGTCATCTTGGTAAAATTCACCTGAGATTGCTCAAAGAATCAAAAAAATACAACTTAATTGGTTTTCATGATATCAATGCTGAATCTGCTGCCAATATTCAAAAAGAATTCGGTTATCAACATTTCGACAATTATGATGAATTACTGAAATCTGTAGACGTCATAGATATTGTGACGCCAACGCTTTCACATTTCGACATGGCGAAAAAAGCCATTGAATCTGGGATTCACGTTTTCATCGAAAAGCCAATTACCAACACAGTTGCTGAAGCTGAAGAATTGATTCGATTAGCCAAAAAAAACAAAGTCAAAGGTCAAGTTGGACATGTCGAAAGATTCAATCCAGCGTTTCGTGCTGCGATTGGCAAAATAGACCAACCGATGTTTATAGAAACGCATCGCTTGGCAGAATTCAACCCGCGTGGTACGGACGTTCCCGTAGTTTTAGACTTGATGATTCACGATATCGATGCCATTTTGAGCATTGTAGATTCTAAAGTAAAAAAAGTAAATGCCAGCGGTGTTTCTGTGATTTCTGAAACGCCAGATATTGCGAATGCTAGGATTGAGTTCGAAAATTCTTGCGTGGCGAATTTAACCGCCAGCCGAATTTCTTTGAAAAACATGCGCAAATCCAGATTTTTCCAAAGGGATGCTTATATTTCAGTAGATTTTTTGGAAAAAGTAACGGAAGTTGTCAAAATGAAAGATGCACCAGAACAACCTGGCGATTTCGATATGATTTTGCAAAATGCAGAAGGCATCAAAAAGCAAATTTATTTTGACAATCCAGACATCAAAGTCAACAACGCAATTTTAGATGAATTGGAAACTTTTGCTGATGCTATTCAAAACGACAGCGAACCAATTGTAACTTTGGAACAAGCCACAGAAGCTTTGCGTGTTGCCATTCAGGTTATTGAAGCATTTGAAAAATAAACAAACACAATCATAAAAATTTTATTACTATGAAAAATATAGCAGTTATAGGTGCCGGAACCATGGGAAACGGCATTGCACATACGTTTGCACAATTCGATTATAAAGTCAGTTTAATCGATATTTCCAAAGAAAGTTTGGACAAAGGCATCGCCACGATTACCAAAAACTTGGATAGAATGGTCGCCAAAGAAAAAATTTCTGAAGAAGACAAAAACCGAACTTTAGGCAATATTTCTACTTTTACAGATATGGCTAAAGGCGCTGAATATGCAGGTTTGGTCGTTGAAGCTGCCACTGAAAATGAAAAGATAAAATTGGATATTTTCAGAGAATTGGATAATATTTGTCCTGAAGATACAATCTTGGCGAGTAACACGAGTTCAATTCCGATTACAAAAATTGCAGCAGTCACCAAAAGACCAAAGCAAGTCATCGGAATGCACTTTATGAATCCTGTGCCAATCATGAAATTGGTTGAAATTATTCGTGGTTACAACACGAGTAACGAAACGACAAGCACGATTGTTGAATTGTCTAAAAATTTGAAAAAAGTACCCACAGAAGTCAACGATTATCCAGGATTTGTCGCCAACAGAATTTTGATGCCGATGATTAACGAAGCAGTTGAAACTTTATACAACAATGTAGCTGGCGTCAAAGAAATTGACACCGTTATGAAACTTGGTATGGCACATCCCATGGGACCGCTTCAATTGGCAGATTTCATTGGTTTAGACGTTTGTCTTTCAATTTTAGAAGTGATGTACGACGGTTTCAAAAATCCAAAATATGCGCCATGTCCATTATTAGTAAATATGGTTCGTGCTGGAAAAATGGGCGTAAAATCCGGAGAAGGATTTTATGATTACAGCGAAAGCAAAAAAGCTGAAAAAGTATCAGAACAATTCACCAACTAAAGAATGCCAAAAGTCATTCCCTTCAAAGCGACGCGACCAACGCGCGATAAAGTGAGTCTAATTGCTTCTCGTCCCTACGAAAGTTATTCTAAATCGGAACGAGAAGCAAGATTAGATCACAATCCGTATTCATTTTTGCACATAGTAAATCCTGGTTATAAATACCACACTGAAATTTCTGGTGAAGAACGATTCAATTTGGTTAAAAACCGTTTTGAAGAATTTAAGGAAGATTGCAATTTTAAACAAGATGAAAGTGCTTGTTTTTATCTGCATAAAATCATTCACAGAAATGAAATTGAATTCCTTGGAATAGTTGGTGCTGCGAGTGTTGAAGATTATGAAAACGACCTCATCAAAAAACACGAAAATACGCTTTCAGAAAAAATAGAAGTATTTACTGAGTATTTAAAAACGGTGCATTTCAACGCAGATCCAGTGTTGCTAACCTATCCAGATAATTCCGTCATTGAAGACATCGCTGAACAATTGATGCAAAATCGTGCTGAATACGAATTCACCACCACTTCTCACGAAACCCATTATTTCTGGGTCATTGACCAAAAAGAAATGATTGAAAAAATCAGTGAAGAATTTCAGAAAATGAGTCATCTTTACATTGCCGACGGTCATCACAGAAGTGCGTCTTCCGTGGCTCTGAGGAAGGTGATGGCAGAACAAAATCCGAAACATACCGGTGAAGAAGCCTATAATTTTTTTATGGGATTTTTAATTCCTGAAAGTCATCTTAAAATCTACGAATTCAACCGCTTGGTAAAAGATTTGAATGGTTTGAGCAAAGATGAATTTCTAATTAAATTGGATGCGCATTTCAAAATTGAAAATCTAAAACAACATTACTACAAACCAAATCAAAAGCACCACTTCAGCATGTATTTGGAGGGTGATTTTTATGCATTGAAATTGAGAAAAAAGAAGTATAATTTTGATGATGCACTCTCAAAGCTAGATGCACAAATCCTATATCAAACTATTTTAAAACCAATTCTTGGTATTCAGAATTTAAAAAACAGTCCAAAATTGAGCTATGCGCAAAGTCAAAAAGATATGGCTTATGTAAAAGGCGCCGTGGATCAAGGAAAATATAAAGTTGGATTTGGCATGTACCCAGTCACGATAGAAGACATCAAAACCATTGCTGACGAAGGTCTGGTGATGCCACCAAAAACCACATATATAGAACCAAAACTTAGAAGTGGTATTTCTATCTACGAGTTTTAAATTTACTCATTACCAAAGTTTTATTTATTTTTTATTTCAATTGCTTGAAAACAGCAAAAAATATGAAGTTGCGCTTGTTTTTTAGTTTAATAATATTAATTTAGATTCATTATGTTAAATATTTTTTCATTGTAAATAAAAGATTAATACATATAAAATGAGCAGAAAAATATTTTAGTTACTTTAAATTAATCGACTTTGTCTATGCATTTATTTAATGATAAAAACAGACTTGACTATTTAAAAAACTTAGACCTTTTAAATACCAATTTAAACACAGATTTTGACGAATTGACGGAGCTTGCTTCGCAAATTTGTCAAATGCCAATTTGTGTGCTTTCATTTTTTGGAGATTTAAATATCTACAGTAAATCTGCTTTTGGCGTTCCACGAACAAAGCTTTCTATTTCAAATTCTATTTGTCAAAATTTGGTGAGCAATGATTTAGAAACACTAGTCATCAATGATATGTCAGAATATGATTTTTCGGAAAAAAACATTTCAAAAACAGATTTTGATTTTGAATTTTACACTGGTGTAAAGCTTAAAACCAGTTCTGGAATTACTTTAGGAACTTTATGTGTTTTAGACAAAAAACCAAATCAAATTTCAGAAAAAAAACTGAAATATTTGCAAACCATAGCCAAGCAAATTACTGCAATTATTGAGCTTAAAGCCTCTGAAATTGATTCAAAAATAAAATCTGAGAAACTACAAAAAAATGCTAATCTTTATCATGATTTTATAGAAAAAATGCCTGTTGACGGAATTTTATGGGAAGCAGATGCGGAACTATTTAAAAACACGTACGTAAGTCCACAAGCTGAAAAAATCTTGGGTTTTGAAGCGCAAAGATGGATTGATGAAGAAGATTTTTGGGAAAATCACATTCATCCAGAAGATCGCGATTGGGCTGTTGAATATTGTAAAAATGAAGTCAAACACAGGCGCAATCATATTTTTACTTACAGAATGCTCACAAAAGATGGCGATTATAAATGGATGCAAGACAGAGTCCTAGTTATTGAAAACGAAAAACAGGACTTAATTCTTCGAGGTATTATGCTGGATGTAACCCAGCAAAGACAATATGAAATCCAACTTTCACAACAGCAAAGTTTTAACCGTGATATTATTAAAAATCTGCCAAGTATTTTATTTCTCTTTGACAAAAATCAAAATTTCCTAAAATGGAATGATAAGCTAGAAAAAGTTTCAGGGTATTCAAGTTGTGAAATTCAAAAGATGAAACCCTTAGATTTTTTCGATCTTGAAGCGAAAGGTGTCATTCAAAAACATATCAAAAAAGTCATATCAAAGGGTCAAACTTCAGTTGAAGCAAATTTATTTACTAAACATCAAGATTTAATTCCGCATCAGTTTTCAGCCTCAACTATTTATTATAAAGGTGAAAAATGTATTATTGGTTCTGCTGTAGACATTAGTGAAACTGCGACTCAGTCTGAAATTGAAAGTACAGAAAGCAAGCTTCTAACCAATATCATCAACCAAAAACATAAACTCAAAAATTCTTTAGATGAATATTTGGAAGATTTGGAAAATACTTTCCCCGAAATGCACATTAGTATCCAAAACATAGAAAATGAAAAAATAAGACCTGTTTCTTCGCCTTCAATGCCAAAACCATATTTGGAAAAAATCAATGGTGTTGAGATTGGAAAAAATGTTGGCTCTTGTGGTGCCGCTGCATTTCTAGGAAAGACTATAATTGCTGAAAATATTGATACAGACGAAAATTGGAAAAATTTCAAGCAATTTTTACTTCCTTACGGTTATCAATCTTGCTGGTCAACTCCAATTTTCGGTAAAAACAAAAAGGTTATTTCTACTTTTGCGATATATTATAAAACGCCTAAAAAACCCACAAAAAAAGAATTGTTTTTTTTCAAAAGGAGTGCTTCGCTTTTAGGTGTAATTTTCCAAAACCAAGAGCGACAAGAAGTCATTAAGAATAATCTTAAAATTTACAAATACGTCAATTTAGCCACCAAAGATGTGATTTTTGAGTGGCAATTTGTCCAATTTCACAACATTGTTGATGGCAATCTTCCATCCCTTGCGGTGAAGTGAAGGCGTAGCCGAAACGGAACCGCAAGGGATGGAAGGTAGAAAAGTTGATTATTTTTGTTTAAGCACAAACACAAATAACTATGCAAATCTACCATTCCAATGCCACTACGAATATACATATTCGTCAGCAAATTCAAAGCAACTCTAACTGCTCTGTTAAAGATTTATCTGAAAAACTTAATATTTCCAGGCAAACTGTTTCTAAGTGGAAACATAGGCATTCTGTTAAAGATGCCTCCTGTGCGCCTTTGAATATTTCGTATGCGCTTTCTGAAACTGAACGATCTTTAATCATTGCCATACGAAAATCTACTTGGTTAGCACTTGATGAGATTTGGGAAATGCTCTTAGAAAACAATTCAAAGGTTTCTAGAAGTTCTGTGTATCGTTGTTTTGTAAAAGAACAAATCAATAAAGTTCCTGAAGAAAAAAAAGAGAAAGCTAAAAAATTTAAAGAATATAGTCCTGGCTTTCTTCACATTGATGTCACTTATTTACCTAAATTCAATGGCGAAAAATCCTATCTCTTTGTAGCTATAGATAGAGCAACTAGAAGTATGTGCTATTGGATTTATAAAAATAAAACTGCGCAGAACACAAAAGATTTTATGGATAAATGTCTTGACTTTTTTCCCTTTAAAATCACTCATATTTTAACCGATAATGGCTTAGAGTTCACTAACAGATTATTGGTCTCTAAAAAAGGAGAGCCTTGTTCTAAACCCTCTAAAATGGATGTCAAATGCCAAAAAGAAAACATAGAACATAGGCTCACAAAACCAGCTACTCCTAAAACCAATGGAATGGTGGAAAGAGTCAATGGAACTATAAAAAATAACACCATTCTCAAAAATGATTACAGAGATAGTCAAGAAATGAACTTTGATTTAATGAACTTTATGTATGGGTACAATCTGTACAGAAGACATGGTTCTTTAAGAAAAGAACTCAAAGTAAAAACACCTGTTCAAGCCATTGAAAAATGGTATGAAATAGAACCAGAAATATTTAAAGTAACACCAGCAGAATTTAAAAATAAACTCATAAATTTACAAAATAAACTTAATCATCTTCATCAACAACCTTGTGAAACTTGACACGTATTGATAATACGGAGCAAGTTTATGAACAGCTTCACGGTATGACTTTGCTGGAATATGGTGACATTCATCAACAATGATGGTACCGAAAACAGAAACGAGTTTTTTAGGGGTTTTCTTTATTTTTTTGGTTAGTGTTTGAATAAGTGCTACCGTGATTTGTTTGCCAATCTTCATTTTTCCTTGGCCAATAGTTCCGATTTCCTTCTTAGGAATGCCAAAAAAAGTTTCGATGCGCTGTTTCCATTGATCGGCAATTTGCTTTCTGTGCGTAATAATGAGCGTAGGTTGTCTTTTCTGCTCCACGAGTTTTAGTCCGATAATGGTTTTTCCGGATCCCGGAGGGGAGACGATAATACCAAAATCTTTTTTTGAAGCTTGCCGTATGGCAATTTTCTGATGTGGCAATAATTGTATATTGGAATTTAGTTCTACTGGATTATGCAGTTGTCTTTCGTCCGAAAATTCATAGTCTATTGAATTTTGTCTACAATAACGAATTAAAGAGCCGATAAAACCCCGTGGAATTTCAATGTTGTTTTCCTTTTCTTCTATCAGATTGAAATAGCGTTCGGTTTGCCAAGTGTTTTTTCCTATCTTCTTCTTTATCGCATATTCCGAGTTGTAAAAGTTCAGGTTTTCTTTCAGGAAATCGATAACGGTCATCGGTAACCCGTTCCTGTTTAAGGAAGCAACACCAGTTAACCTTATTTGGAATTTTCTGGAAGTAGTTTTGGGGCACTCTGAAATTGAAATATTTTCAAACAATTCTTCGAAAAGAATATCTAAGTTGCTTGTGGAAACTCTTTCTATACTTTGTAGAAAATCCCATTGGTTTTCAAAAGGAATAAATGTTTTAGGGTCAATAAAACAAGAATTTCCTTGTTTTATAGCGTCTCCTTGCTGTGGCAAAGCAATAAGATTTCCCAATCCTTTCCCCGAAAGGTAATCTTGGTTGGGAAATAGTCTGTCAAAGCTATTGTTTTTGTCGAATTTTGAGAAAATACCAGCCCTTTCAAAAAGCTCTAATACTATTTTTCTGCTTTTCCTTGCAGGATATGGGGTATCAAAAAACATCCAAACGTGAGCTCCATTTCCAGAACGGGAACGTTCCAAATAAGCACAAATGTTATAATCTTGACAAACTTCTACTGCCTGAACGGCTTGTTCCCTCCAATTCTTCTTGTCAAAGTCAGAAACGATAAACCAAGAGGTGTTATCCTTCAATAACGGATATATTCCAACGAAATGCCTGCCTGCTAAGTGCTTATTGATTTGATAATCATCGAGCGGTAAATAGGTTTTGTCTTTGTAGTCTTTGAAAGTTCCGCCCCGTTGTTTATGAAGTCGGTACATATAGGGGTCAAAAGAATAGGCTGGCATATAGCCTTTTTTGTTTCGTTTTTCCCATCGTAGGGCAAAAACGTCTTCTCGCCCTTTGAACAAGGTGCGGTAAAGGATTATTTGTTCAGTGTCAATATTATGCTTCAATTCAGGTTATATGCAATTTTATTTTAAGACTTTCCAACGACCTCCTTTATCAGGACCTATTCTGTCTATTATTCCTTCACGTTTCAACTTAGCCAGTTGTTTTTCAATTGCCCGGGTTGAAATTTTAATTATATCTGCCATTTCAGCAGTTGTAATGTTATCATTATCTAAAATCAGCAAAACTATTTTCTCCGAACTTCCTCCGAACTTTTCCTGAACTGATTTAATTTGTTCTTGGTATTTATTTTGCAAGCCTATCAAAAAGTCTTTTGTTTCATTCGAACTTTTCTCCACAGTCCTGTGAAGTACTACGGTAAACATTCTTTCTGTTTTGAACACTGGCTCTAATAAACTGGCTTGTTTCATTAGTTCTTTTATTCGGCCAACACCTGAACCCACCTGTTCTACCATATTTATCCGGACAAACAACCCAAATATCAAGGGGGTTTCGGCTGTGGCTTTTAGTGCCAAATTCAGCTTTCGAAATGGCACTGGTAAGCCCTCCGGGATTACTGATTTCCGCTCGGTCATCAAACAGTTCTAAGGTAATTCGAGCCCCTTTGTCGTAATAATCACGGTGGGAAAGCGAATTGATAATGGCTTCTTTAAAAGCGGTTTCGGGTATTTCCCATATTTCTCTTCTGGGGCCACTGCCTTCTATCTCATAACGAATATCCAGTTTTCCCTTCAACCACTGCATTGCTTGTTGATACTGCCTTATCAAAGGCCCTCCGTATATTTTGTCATCGACAATATGGGCTTTGTTTGTCCCATCAAATTTAATACAGCGAATAATACCAGTTTAAACATCAAATGACGCTATTAAACGCATTTATTTCTCCTTCTATTTCCTTGTTCATGATTTCCATAGCCCAGCTATGCAAATCAATCACAGCGTCATATACGAAAAAATAATTTTTGTTTTCTTAACGGCTTTTCATATTCAAATTGGTATAAGTCAACATTTCGTTTCAAAATCAATGGTTTTACTCAAATTTCACTATAATTTCCCGTTTCAGATTTAAGCTATTGTTATTCAAGCATAAGATAAAAGTTAAGTTTTATGGGTTTGATTTACATTTTTTCACTTGTTGAGTTTATATGAATTAATGATAATTCCTAAGGTTTCATTTGTTTTTTAACTTACTTTAAAACACCCAAAATTTTAAACGCTTAAATATTTTAGGAGCGAAGTGGGTTTCTTATCTTTGCGGATTCTATTTAGAAAAATTATGAAAATTTCTTACAATTGGCTAAAACAATTTGTCAATACCAAATGGACTGCTGAAGAAACAGAAGTTTTACTTACAGGTTTAGGTCTGGAAGTAGAAGGTATTGAAACTTTTGAATCTATAAAAGGCGGACTATCAGGTGTTTTCGTTGGCAAAGTTGAAGCTTGCGAACCACACCCAAACGCCGACCGTTTTAAAATAACCAAAGTCAATATCGGTGAAGACAAACTACTTTCTATTGTTTGTGGTGCACCAAATGTTGATATAGGACAAATGGTGCCGGTGGCAATGATTGGAACAACTTTATATGATGAAAAAGGCGAAGCTTGGCCGATTAAAAAAGGAAAAATCCGTGGTGAAGTGAGCGAAGGCATGATTTGCGCTGAAGATGAAATCGGACTTGGTAAAAGTCACGACGGCATCATGGTTTTGGATGAAAAACTGAAGCCTGGAACGCCTTTGAGTGAAGTTTTTCCAGTAGAAATAGACCAAGTTTTTGAAATTGGTTTAACACCAAATCGCGCTGATGCAATGAGTCATTGGGGCGTGGCTAGAGACCTTCGTGCCGGATTGATTCAACAAGAAATCAGCACGCCAATAGATACGCCGTCGGTTAGTAATTTTCATGTGGAAGACCGTAGCAAACGCGTTAGTATTCGTGTGAAGAACAGCGAACTGGCGCCGAGATATTGTGGTGTTAGCATTTCTGATATAGAAGTGAAAGCTTCGCCAGATTGGTTGCAAAATCGTTTGAAAGCCATTGGCATCAATCCGAAAAATAATATTGTAGATGCTACAAATTACGTCATGCACGAACTCGGGCAACCTTTGCACGCTTTCGATATTGAAAAAATAAAAGGCAATAAAATAAATGTCACAACTTTACCTAAAGGCACTAAATTTACGACTTTAGACGAAGTAGAGCGCGAACTTCACGAAGAAGATTTGATGATTTGCGATGCGGAAAAGCCACTTTGTATTGCTGGTGTTTTTGGCGGAATTATTTCTGGCGTGAAAGAAAATACAACGAGTATATTTTTGGAAAGTGCGTATTTTAATCCTGTGAGTGTTCGAAAAACAGCTAAAAGACACGGCTTAAATACCGATGCGTCATTTCGATTTGAAAGAGGCATCGATCCAAATATTACTGAATATGCCTTGAAACGCGCAGTGGTTTTAATTCAAGAAATCGCAGGCGGAAAAGTAAGTAGCGATGTCAATGATTTTTATCCTAAAAAAATTGAAGACTTTCAAGTTTTTCTCACTTTTGATAAAATCAACAGTCTCATCGGTCAGGAAATTGATACTGGAGTGATCAAAACTATTTTAACTTCGCTGGATATCAAAGTGAATAATGTATCTGAAAGCGGTTTGGGACTGACAATTCCGGCTTACCGAGTTGACGTTCAGCGTGAAGTCGATGTGATTGAGGAAATTTTGAGAGTTTACGGTTATAATAATATTGACACAGATAGCAAGTTCAATATTTCTATCGCCAATTCTTCAAAATACGACGATTATAAAATTCAAAATAAAATTGCAGATCAATTGGTTGGTCAAGGCTTTTACGAAACTATGGCCAATTCATTGACCACAGCCAAATATTCAGAATTGTCTGAGGAAATCAATCCAGAACAAAATGTAGAAATCCTGAATGCATTGAGTCAAGATTTGGGCGTCATGCGGCAATCCATGTTGTTTTCAGGCTTGGAATCTTTGTCTTACAACATCAACAGGAATCAACAAAATCTGAAGTTTTTTGAATTCGGGAAAACCTATCATAAATTTGATGAAAAATATGTAGAGCAAAAACATTTGTCTTTGTTTTTAACTGGATTTCGACATAAAGAAACCTGGACAAATGCACATCAAACCACCGATTTCTTTCAGATGAAAGGTGTTTTAGAACGTATTTTTGAACGCTTGGGCTTGTCTGGAATTAAATATAAATCTTCTAAAGTTTCATTTCTTTCTGAAGGTTTAATCGGGAGTTTCA
>JBHEPM010000039.1:0-2703 GCA_046260295.1 Psychroflexus sp. | reverse complement strand
CAAGTGGGATGCGGTTTTAGAATTGATAAAAAAATCGAGTTTCAATTTTCAAGCAATTTCGAAATTCCCGTCCACACGCCGTGATTTTGCATTGTTGCTAGATGAAGCCGTGAAGTTTGACGACTTGAAACAAACAGCTTTCAAAACCGATAAAAAAATATTGAAAGCTGTTGATTTATTTGATGTTTACGAAGGCGACAAACTTCCTGAAGGCAAGAAAAGTTATGCCATGCGTTTTGTGTTTATGGACGATAAAAAAACATTGACAGACAAGCAAGTGGATAAAGTGATGCAAAAACTTCAAAATCAATTTGAAAAAGATTTTGGAGCGACTTTGCGTTAAACTTGCTTTTGCGTATCGTTTTGTTGATTGAAAATTAGCGATACGCAAAGCGCAGGCTTATTTTTTGGTGCTTAATATTTTCAATAATTTTTTTGGATCTTGTCTATCATCCCAAAACGCAGAGATTATTATTTCTTTATTTGTGGTTTTATAATAAATACTAAAATTGCTTAATGAAGCTACTCTTATATCTTTGAAATCAGTCGATTTGTATACAAAAGGATTTTTAGCAATTAATTCTGTCCGTTTAGAAACTAATCGAATTAATTTTTTTGAATAAGAATTTGACTTGTTTCTTTTGACCCAGTATTCTAATATTCCTGTAAATTGAATATCAGCAGTTTTTGTCCAAACTACATTTCGTTTAGCCATTCAAGATTTCTTTTATTCATGGCTTCTTGGGAAGTTAATTTTCCGTTTTTAATATCATTTTCGCTCATTTCCAGCATCATTTTCTGCTCGTTTGTTAATTCCAAAACATCAGATTCAGATGTACTTGAAGAAATAAATTCATCAAGTACCATTAAAAATTCTTTATTTTTAATGGTAAGAATTTTGTCAATTAATTCATTGCGTATATTATCGACTGTTGCCATTTTCAATTTTTAAAGTATAAATTTCCGAAATTATGTTGAGATTTCCTAATATTATTCAACAGCAAAATATGATTTACTATTTTAGCCTAAATCAAATTCAATACTATGGAATTACAAGATCCGTTTGTCAAAAAAATGATAGAAGAATTAGTGCCAATTCATAAGTTTTTGGGCTTGGAACTTCTGGAAATCAAAAAAGATTACGCCAAAGTTAAAGTTCCTTTTCGTCCGGAAGTTGTTGGTGACATCAGGACTAATCGCTGGCATGGTGGTATCATTACAACTATTATGGATTCTGTTGGCGGCATAGTTGGCGGCACGCATCTTACGTCTATCAAAGACAAGATGGCAACGATAGATATTCGTGTAGATTTTCTTTCGCCGGCACATGGAGAAGCCATTATTGTTGAAGGCAACACACTTCGTTTGGGCAGCCGAATTATGGTTGCGAATATGAAATGCTGGTTAGAAAACGACAAAAACAGGACGATACTTGCGGAAGGCAGAGGTGTTTATAATTTTATCAGGCTCAATAAAGAGTGAATTTGATTGAATTTATATTTAATACCTGTTAAATTTTTGAGTTCAGATTGTAAAAATATGACTTTGTTCTTACTTTTATAGCGAATGTTGTAAATGAGATATGATGCTTCCTAGAACAAACCTTAAAGAGAAATTACTTAAAGAAAAATCCAAACAATTTTCTGATGATCAAATTCTGAAAGCAGTTGAATCTATTTTTCAAAATGTAGACCAGAGTGACGAACAAATTCTTCAAAATCTGAATGGAAATAATGATGAAATAAAACATAATAATTTCAATACAGATATTTTGGAGGCTGAACATATTTTTCACATCGATCAAATTGAAAAAATATGTGTGAATTACAGGTTGAGGTTTTTAGATTCAAAATTTTTTAAAGGTGAATTGCCCTACGAAGCAATTTCAAAAATAAAAGATTTGGAACGTCGGCATGACACGAGTTTAAAGGGTTTTAAAATTATGGCGCCTTCCAAGTTATTCAAATTAGAAAACGCTGACGATCCATTACTTTTCGCGCCAATTGGCAACGATTATTACTATTTGATTCACAAATGGGGCAATGATTTGAGTCCATTCCGGCGTTTGATGATGTGGCCGTTCAAAACTTTTGAAAACTTTATGTTCTCGATTTTAATTTCAGCATTGATTTGCACGTCACTTGTTCCGAACGGTTTTTTTATGGATGAAGACAACATCGGCACAGAATTTTTCTTACTTTTTATTTTTATGTTCAAATGGATTGGTGGTATTTCACTTTATTATGGATTTGCCAAAGGGAAGAATTTTAACACTTCTATTTGGCGTAGTAAATATTTTAATGCTTAAAATTGCAATGTGAATATTTTAAATTTCGCATATCAAATAAAATCACCCGCAAAATTTTGCGGGTTTCTTTTTTTGACTTCATTTTTGAAATCAAAATCATTCCAATTAGTCGAATCCAAACAAAAACATTCTAAGGTTTCTAAACACTTCAAGAAGCTTAAAATTAGAGTGTAATTTCAAATTTTTATCACTTTTATTTTAGCCCCGCTTAAATCTGAATTTAATCGAAATACATACTTTATATAACAATTTAAAACAATGAAACACGCAGATCTTTTAAAAATCACCGAAGAATTTGGAAGTCCAATTTATGTTTACGACAGCGAAAAAATCACAAGTCAGTATAAACGTTTAACTGAAGCTTTCAAGAAAGTGAAACATCTGCGTCTGCATTA
>JBHEPM010000038.1:13324-17537 GCA_046260295.1 Psychroflexus sp. | reverse complement strand
AATTTATTGCAGCCAAGCATATTTTAAAATCTTATAAAATTGGAAGTGAAGCCATTAGATCTATAAAAAAAAAGTAAAGCATGAGCATTAATTTCAAACAACTTTTCTTTTGGTTTATACCCATCGTGTTATGTTTGGGCTTTGAATTAGCTTTGGCAGAATTCAGGAGTTATAATTTTAGAAATTTTCTCGAAAACATTGGATTTGCGATATGTATTTTAGTTTTAATGAGTGTATTTCAACGTTTTAGTTGGCGTGTTAAACTAACTAAACTTATTTACAGTTTATTTGTAATTTCATTATTTCTAGAAAGCAGTTTTTATTATTTATTTTCCACTTATTTTTCTGCTTCTTCAATTTTTATTCTTTTGGAAACCAACCTTGCAGAAGCCACGGAGTTTACAAAAATGTATTTTGATATTCATTTGGTTTGGTTTTCTGCATTGCATTTAATAATTGTTGTTTTATTTCTTAAATCCAAATACCAACCACTTTTAACTATCAAAATGTGCATCAAACCAATCTATAAGATTTTGTTTTTTCTTAGTTTGATTGCTGTGATCAAACTTTCTGGTTTGATTGTGGCTAATTTTCCTTACCAATTGTTAAAAGGGGTTTCAGGTTATATTTATGAAATTGAAAAATACAAAGATTTAGAAATTGACACCAAAACCGGTCATTTTAATAATGTTGATTTTCAGGGTGAAAGTTCTGGTCATACGTTTGTGATGATCATTGGCGAATCTACAACTCGGCGACAAATGGGGATTTACGATTTTTATCGCCAAACCACGCCATTGTTGAGTCAGCGTCAGTCAGAATTATTGATTTATCAGGATGTGCTAAGTTCCGAAGCGCACACTATTCCATCTTTACAAGCAGCTTTGAGTTTAAACAATTTTGAAACTAACACCGAATCTACAATCGTTCAATTGATGAATCAAGCTGGTTTTAAAACTTTTTGGTTGTCCAATCAACGTCCGATTGGCATGTATGAAACATTACTCACCAAACTTTCCAAAGCCTCAGATTTCTACAAATATACCAACACTGCGCGTTGGGGTTCAGTTACACCTTACGATGAGGTTTTGTTACCACATTTGGACAAAGCTTTGGACGATGAAGCTAAAAATAAATTCATCGTTGTCAACTTATTAGCAACGCACGGTCAATATCAGTTGCGCTATTCAGATCGTTTTAAAACGTTCACTGAAACACCTGAAACCAAATTCACTTCTGAAAAAAGTTTCCAGTCTATCAACGATTATCACAACGCCATTACTTACGTAGATTTTATGGTCGATGAAATTATTGATAGAGTAGAAGCACAAAATCAAAAAAGCTACGTTTTGTATTTTTCAGACCACGGCGAAGAAGTGTTTTTCGACCGTGATTTTTTTGGTCATAATGATTCCGATATTCCGACGCGTTCTATGTTTGAAATTCCATTTTTTGTTTGGTTATCACCGGAATATAAATCGACTTATGAATTGAATTTTCAACCGGAACGTCCTTATGTTATCGATGATTTGTTGCATTCTATGACAGATTTGTCCCGCATTCAATTTGATGAATACAAATCTGAGCGTAGTATTTTTTCTGAAGATTTCAAACCGAAACCACGAATAATTGGTAATGGAATAGATTTCGATACTTATTTTGATGATTACATTGAGGTAAAATGATCGTATTTCTTTTGTACCATTTAGTTTTTTAAAATTAATTTGAATCAATTTAACTACCTGAAATGAAAATTTATTATTCTAAATACAGAATTTTTAAAATGCTATTATTGCCTCTAATTGTTTTATACATCGGCTATTCTTGTATTCAAATTGATAGTTTTTTCGGTATGTTATTAGGTGTTTTAAACTTAATTTTGGGTAGTTTCACTCTGTTTTCCACCTTAATTATAATCGTCAAGCGAAGACCAAGACTTGTAATTGATCAAGATGGAATTATCGATCACAGAATTTTAAAATCTAAAATTCAATGGCATGAAATTTATAATTTAGAATTGAAAATTTCAACGCCACAAAAATATTTGAAATTGAATATTTCAGATAATTTTCAAAACTTCAAATGGTTATTTAGAAAGACATCTAGAAAATTTTTGAATAAAAATCCACGAGAAGTTTTTATTAATCTGACTTATTTAAATATTGATTACCAGCGACTAAACGAAATGTTGAAATCTGAAAATTGTAGATATTAATTTTCAAATTTTGATTGACTATTCAGATGAAACTAAAGATCAAGA
This sequence comes from Psychroflexus sp., assembly GCA_046260295.1. Classification (GTDB taxonomy): domain Bacteria; phylum Bacteroidota; class Bacteroidia; order Flavobacteriales; family Flavobacteriaceae; genus Psychroflexus. Next base: position 15,277 of record JBHEPM010000038.1, on the reverse strand, counting down.
AATTTACTGTTTTCTTCAGGCGTAGGGAAGGGGCAGGTTTCACTTTTGCCAAACCATTTGTAGCGGTTTTTCGCCACAAAATCATAAACTGAATTCCTGAAACCTTCAGGTAAAAATAGAAATAAACTTAGTACAGGATATAAACCTGATAAATCTTTGGAAATTTCCAAAGCTGCGGTTGACTTGATGTAATAGGCATTTCCTGGATCTATCAAAATTATAGAATCTATGGTATCAGTATCAATGCCACGCTCATCTGTTAGCGATTTGCCCAAGTCGCTTTGTAAAGATGCAAATCTGAATAGGTCTTTCTTGTCGCGTTTCAAAATAAATCTGACAGAAGCGTTGCAAAAATTACAAACTCCGTCGAACAATACTATTTTTTTCCCTTCGGGTAAATTTTCCATTAAGCACGTTTTACAAGTTCAAGTTGACTTTCTGAGACGGAAGTGGTGAACATTCCATAATTAACCACTGCTTTATTTTTTTCAAATTTATCAATCGTGCCAACAGCTCGCCCGTCTTGTATTCTTACAGAGTCACCAATATTCAATTTTGGTTTTTCTGCTTGCTTTTCAGCTTTAGTGTCTATTTTTGCTTTTTCTTTCTTCTTTTTTTCTCTTATTTTTTCAACTTTTTGTTGCGCGTCAGCTTTTACAGCCTGTTCTTTTTGTCGTTGAATTTTTTCTTCTTTTCTGGTTTGTTTGATTCGTTTTGAATTTTCCTTTTCAATGATTTTCAAAATGTTGGAATACAGCTGTTTCTTGTTTTTATTGTTGAAATATTGCTGACCGATTTTATCAACTTTTTCCCCTAAACTAATCATTCTTTGGTGACTGTCGTAAAGTTCTTGGTAACTTTCTAATTTCTGTTGAACTTTGGCATTGATTTCATCTAATTTTTCCTGCTCTTTGCGTTTTAAATCTGTGGTGGAGCGCAATTCAGTATTGGTTTTAGCCAATTTTGAACGTTCCATTTGAAGCTTAGCAATGCTTTTGTCAAATCTGATTTTACCACGTTCAACTTTCTTTTTAGAACGATTGATCAAACTATATGGGATGCCATTTTTTTGAGCGACTTCAAAAGTAAAAGAACTCCCGGCTTCACCGAGTTTCAGTTCAAAAAGCGGTTCCATTGTGATACTGTCGAAACTCATGTTGGCGTTTACAATTTCCGGATTTTCATTCGCCATCATTTTTAAATTGGCGTAATGTGTGGTAATGATGCCGTAAGATTTTTTCTCATGAAAAACTTCCAGAAAAGTTTCAGCCAGCGCACCGCCGAGTTCCGGATCTGTTCCCGTTCCGAATTCATCGATGAGAAATAAGGTTTTATCATCGCATTTTTTGAGAAATCGACGCATGTTTTTTAAGCGATAACTGTAAGTGCTGAGGTGATTTTCAATACTTTGGTTATCGCCAATATCGGTAAGAATTTTATCGAAAAAACACATTCTGGAATATTCGTGAACCGGGACTAACATTCCGCTTTGCAACATGAGTTGAACCAAACCGAAGGTTTTTAAAGTAATGCTTTTTCCGCCAGCATTTGGTCCAGAAATGACGATAATTTGTTGATTTTCATTAAGTGAAATATCTTGAGGAAAAGTTTTAGCACCAATTTTATTGTGGTTGATTAACAACAGCGGATGAAATGCATCTTTAAGATAAACTTCTTTTTTGTTGGTAATCTTCGGAAGTAAACCATTATAAAGTTCTGCATACTTGACTTTTGCAGCAATCAAATCAATATCACTCAAATAGTTTTGGTATTGTTTGAGAAGTTCAACAAATGGTCGCAAAAAGTTAGTCAATCTTTTCAAAATCCGGTTGATTTCTTCGCGTTCTTCTAGTTCTGCTTCGTCAAGCTCACGTTCAGAATCTTGGGTTTCTCCCGGTTGAATATAAACGATATTTCCAGATTTGGAATTGCCTAGCAGACTGCCTTTTACTT
>JBHEPM010000038.1:7795-13314 GCA_046260295.1 Psychroflexus sp. | reverse complement strand
GCGTTTATGCATCGCTGTTACCGCCAATACCCGAACATTATCCACAACAGATTCCCGTATTTCATCTAAATAACCAAAACTACTGTATTTTGAAAGTGCTTTGGCAAAACTGGAATTGATTTTACCTTTGGCAATATTGATAGTTTTACGAATTCTGGACAACTCTGGTGTGGCGTCGTTTTTAATATCGCCGAACTTATCAATTTTGCTGTTGATTTCGTCTACAATCGCTGTGGTGTATTCTATATTTTGTGTGGTTTGAAATAAATTAGGATATAAATGCTTATATTTTTTGAAATATTTCAAATGAATATTGCTTGTTTCAGATAAATTTTGAATTTTCCTAAAACTGTTCAATTCCAAAACAGCGTCTTCAATATTCAAAATTTTGATGGCTTCATCTACACTTTCAAACCCGTGATTTGGAATGGCTTGTTCTTCCAAAGCAGAAGATTTGTATTCTTGAGTTTGGTTGAGGTGAAAATAAATCGATTTAAAATCATTATAAGGTTTGAGCGCTAAAGCTTTGGTTTTGCCTAAATCTGTGATGCAAAATTCGCTCATTTGTTGGCAAACTTCCGGAAATTCTAAATCGATTAATGTCTTATCGCTTATTTTTATCATACTAAAATTCTACATTCGTAGTTTGACAAAAATACGCATAAATTATGGAGGTTAATATTGAAGCAAGTTGGAAAAATATCTTAAAAAATGAGTTTGAAAAACCATATTTCACAGCTTTAACAGAATTTGTAAAAACTGAATATAAAAACTACCAATGTTTTCCTTCTGGAAATGAAATTTTTAAAGCTTTTGATTTGTGTCCATTTGATAAAACGAAAGTTGTCATTATTGGTCAGGATCCATATCACGGCCCAAATCAAGCGCATGGTCTGTGTTTTTCTGTACCTGAAAATGTAGCAATGCCACCGTCTTTGATCAATATTTTTAAAGAATTGAAAGCAGATTTAAACAAACCGCTGCCCAAAAATGGAAATTTAGAATCTTGGGCAAAGCAAGGTGTGTTATTACTCAATGCGACCTTGACGGTTAGAGCTCGTGAAGCTGGAAGTCATCAAAACCAAGGTTGGGAGAAATTTACGGATGAAGTGATTTCGCAAATTTCAAATGAAAGCGAAAATATTATATTTTTGCTTTGGGGTGGTTTTGCTAAACGAAAGGCGAAACTGATCGATGCTAAAAAACATCATATTTTAACCTCTGGTCATCCTTCGCCTTTGAGTGCAAATCTGGGATATTGGTTTGGAAATAAGCATTTTAGTAAATCTAATGAATTATTGAAAACGCAAAACAAAAAAACAATAGAATGGTAAAATTAAAATTAAAATTATGAAAATATCAATTTCAAATCAAAGTATATTTTATACCAGTTTATTTTTATCATTTTACTTATTGACACTTTTCTTTATCAACGTTTTAGAAATTGAAAATGCATTTCTTTATTCAGTATTTCAAACGCTAATTATACCAGCTTTAGTCATTCAATTAATTTTGCTAGCTTTTGTGATATGGAAAATGACTTCTAGAAATTTAAAACAAAATATTTACATTTTGTTGAGTTTTGGAATTCTGTTATTGAGCAATATTTTGGCAATCTACAGTTTTTAAGCTTTTGAAATTAGGCTATTTATCAGCCAAAATCGTTTTGGTTTCAGAAGTTTTTTGGGACCAAACTTTGGGAGTGTTGGGTTTAAGCTTAGATTTGGATTTTTTCGGTTGATCATCTGGGCAATCACAACTGAAAACCAACAACAAGACGTTGATGAAAATCAAGCTTATTAAAATTATTCCAATGGTGGTAAACAAATTTATCGGTTTTTAAGTAGATGTAAAATAATCAAATAGGTTGCGTTAAATTTTGATTTTTTTTTAAATTCATGTTAACGAATGTAATCTGAATAGTTTTTTTCTTTGTTAATTAGTTTCAGTTCCAAAAGTTTGCGCTGCGCATTTATCAAATCTTCCTCGCTGATTTGAGATTGGCTCCATTCGGTTTTGTTTAGCCAATGTTCTACATCTTTGAGTTTCAGTTGGTATTTATCTGCAATTTTTTCAGTAATATGTTCTATGGATTTTAATTCAGCAGTTTTTTGATTTATGATTTTGAGTAAGCTTTCAATTGTTTGTGAATTCGTTTGAATAAATTCTTTGGTAGAAACCAAAACAAAACATGGCCAAGGTGTTGGTTGATCACCGAGTCTTCGAAAAACGCCTTCATCTACAAATGGTTTTGTAGTGAAATGTTCCCACATAAAATAATCGGCATCTCCATTGTTCAGTGCTTTTACAGCTCCATAAAGATTTTGCGTGGTTTCGAATTTTAAATTTTCAGTTTCCCAATCATTTTGGTCAGCGTTGACATAAGTCATCAAATGCGAACCCGATCCAAAACGGCTAATCGCTGCGGTTTTACCTTCTAGTGATTCTAATTTTTCATAATTAGATTGCGCATCAACGTGAATTCCCCACATCAGCGGACTTTGGACATAAGTTTGAAGAATTTTGAATGGACTGCCGTCTGCAATTTCTTTAACTGAACCTTCGGTAAGCATCACTGCAATATCAATTTCGCCACGCTTCAATGCTTGACTCATTTCACCAGTTCCACCGTGAAAATCTGTCCATTTCAAGTTGATATTTTCTTTTGAAAAAGCATGTTCTTCTAGGCATAAATGCCAAGGAAAGTTGAAATGTTCCGGAACTCCACCAATCTTTATTTGTGTCATTTTAAATAATTCTGAAATCAGATTTTTGAATTAGAGTTTCACCAACTTGTCTAAAGTAAATTGAATAAGGTTTTTGACTGCAGCTTTTGGGTCTTCACTGAATTTTCCTGTAGCGCGATTGGCAATAATTGCATTCATTGATAAAGCGCCGTGTCCAAGCATTTTCGCCATGCTATAAATTGCGCTGGTCTCCATTTCCAGATTGGTTATTTTTTGATTTTGAAATCTGAAATCTACCAATTGGTCAATAAAATCTGGATCTTCTAGTTTCAATCTTAATACTCTACCTTGTGGACCGTAAAATCCAAGGTTTGTTCCTGTATAACCAATTACGACTTCTGGTTCATTCTCAAACAATTCAGCGAGTTTAGGATCACAATCCACAATGTATGGTTCTGGTTTTTTCTTAGAAATTTTAAGGTGTTCGTTTAACGCATCTGTGGCAGATTGATTGATGATGTCATTTATATAATAATGCAATAATCCATCAAAACCAACGCCTGCTTTCCCCATGACAAATTTATCCAATTCAGTTTCGGGTTGGATGCCGCCAGAAGTACCAATCCTTACAAAATTCAATCTGTGATGTTTATCTTTAATTTGACGAGTTTCCAAATCAATGTTGACCAAGGCGTCCAATTCATTTATGACGATGTCGATATTGTCAATGCCGATTCCGGTTGAAATGACAGTCATTTTTTTGCCGTTGTAATATCCGGTTTGTGTTTTGAATTCTCTCTTTTGGGTTTCAAAAATGATTTCATCAAAAAAAGAGGTAACTTTTGCCACGCGATCTTGGTCACCTACAGTGATAATAGTATCTGCGATGTTTTCCGGTTTCAAATTTAAATGATAAATACTGCCATCCGGGTTGAGTATCAATTCAGAAGATTGAATCTGCATAATTAAGCTTTTTTTACAAATTGAGTTTTTAGGACTAAACCTTTGATTTTCTTACTACGACATTCTATTTCATCTTGATTACTCGTCAACTGAATATTTTTGAAAACCGTACCTCGTTTTAAATTTGTTGAAGTTCCTTTAACTTTCAAATCTTTAGTTAAAGTTACGGCATCACCGTCCTGCAGCAAGTTGCCGTTTGCATCTTTTGTTTTATCCATAAAATTTTTATCCGCCGACGCGTTTCACTTTGAAACCGATGTCTTTCAAAATGACCATAATTTGATTTCGATAATCGCCTTGAATAATGATGGTTTCATTTTTAAAACTGCCGCCAACACCAAGTTCTTTTTTTAATAATTTAGTGAGATTTTGAAAGTCTTTTTTGGCGCCAAAATATTCTTTAATCAAGGTGTTGGCTTTGCCATTTCGTTTGCTGAATTCACAAATCAACGGATCATCTTGAAGCCAAATGTCTAAATCGTCATTCGGCTGACTGGGTTCGTCGTCGTCTTGTGGTTCATGATCTGGGAAAATGTTTTGTAGTTGGTCTTTTAAGTCCATATTTATTTTTTGATTAATCCAATTTCAACTAATCTTTGGTGAAGAAATTCGCCTGCTGTAATATCTTCGTATTGTTTTGGATTATCTTCGGTTATACATTCTTCTAAACAATCTAGTTTCATTTCACTTCTTGGATGCAAGAAAAATGGAATAGAATATCTTGGTTTGTCCCATTCTTCTTTTGGTGGATTGGTTACGCGGTGAATTGTAGAACGCAACTTATTGTTGGTATGTCTTTCTAACATATCACCAACATTGATCACGAGTTCGTCATCTTTTGGAATAGCATCAATCCATTCGCCGTCTTTGCGTTTCACTTGTAAACCGCCAGCAGAAGCACCCATAAGCAAGGTTATCAAATTAATGTCGCCGTGAGCACCAGCTCTAACCGCACCTTTTGGTTCAGTTTCGATAGGTGGGTAGTGAATTGGTCTTAAAATAGAGTTGCCATTGCTTGCCCAATGGTCGAAATAAGTTTCTTTCAAACCAATATATAAAGCCAATGCACGCAATACATAAATGCCGGTTTTTTCTAACATTCGGTAAGCTTCCATGCCAATTTCATTGAATTCTGGCAATTCTTGAACTTGAACATTTTCAGGATATTCTTCAGTCAATTTTGCATCTTCATCTGGTTCTTGTCCAAAATGCCAAAATTCTTTCAAATCGCCTTCCTTTTTACCTTTGGCATGTTCTTTTCCAAAAGAAACATAGCCACGCTGACCACCAAGTTCTTCTCTTTCGTATTTCTTTTTTACATCTTCCGGTAAGTTGAAAAATGCTTTTACTTGCTTGTATAACTCTTCAATTAATATATCATCCAAAAAATGATGATTAAGAGCTACAAATCCGATTTCCTCGTAAGCTGAACCAATTTCATCAACAAATTTTTGTTTGCGTTCTGGGTCATCAGATAAAAAATCTGACAAGTTTACACTTGGTATATTGGTCATTGACATAAGTTACATTTTAATGTTTGAAAGACAAATTTAAGGGTTTTTTTTAACTCCTTAATAAACCCAATTTCAGCGAGTTGAATTTTACATAGGATTCTGTGAACTGAAATAATATAATTGATTATTGTCCAATTATTTATGTTTTTTATCCCTGTCTTAATCGTGTATATTTATTTGTCGAAATTTATAAAATTTCATATTCTGAGTTCCACTAATAATCGGATTCTGGTTTGTTGAAGCCTTAAGCAATGTTAAGTCTAAGGCTTTTCAGAAGTGATTTCAATATATTTGTGTTGAATAAAATAATATGAAGATAAAAAACCTAAAAGAGATAAGATACAGTGTATTGGAA
>JBHEPM010000038.1:3312-7785 GCA_046260295.1 Psychroflexus sp. | reverse complement strand
GCAATGATTGGCGAAGATATTTCCATTTAGAATGTGTATAAAAATAGCTTGGATTTAGCCCGTCAGGTTGAAAAAATGGGTTACACAAGATTTTGGTTGGCAGAACATCACAATATGAAAAGTATAGCAAGTTCTGCAACAGCTGTGCTAATTGGCTATATTGCTGGTGGAACTTCAAAAATTCGTGTAGGTTCTGGCGGCATTATGTTGCCAAATCATTCACCGCTAATTGTGGCTGAAAAATTTGGAACTTTAGGGCAGCTTTATCCCGAAAGAATTGATTTAGGATTGGGGCGTGCGCCCGGAACTGACCAAACCACTGCACATGAAATCAGAAGCGACAGAATGCAATCTGTGCATCGATTTCCAGAAGAAGTTGACAAAATTCAAGATTATTTCTCCATACAATCAGCACCTAGAAAAGTGAGAGCTAAAGTTGCTGAAGGTGTTGATGTGCCGATGTATATTTTGGGTTCTTCCACGGATAGCGCACATTTGGCGGCAAAAAAAGGTTTGCCTTATGTTTTTGCGAGCCATTTTGCTCCGGTGCAATTGCATCAGGCTTTGGATATTTACAGAAAAGAATTTCAAGCTTCCGCATATCTTGACAAACCGTATTGCATTGCAGGTATAAATGTGATTGTTGCGGACACGACGGAAGAAGCAAAGCAGTTGTCAACAAGTATGTTGAGAATGATTGTCGGTGTATTGACGCAAAAGATGGATTATTTGCAAAAACCTGAAGCTTTTACCAAAGAATATGAAGAATTGCAGTCACACAGCGCAATTCAACAAATGAATAAATATGCTTTTGTTGGCGACCGAGACAAAGTGAAAGCAGAAACACAAAAATTTCTTGAATCTACCAGCGTCGATGAGTTGATGGTGTCTTCGAATATTTACGAACACGAAAAACGGGTCAAGTCTTACCAGATTTTTTCTGAAATCATGAAAAGTTAGAATTAAAAAAGCTTTAAAATCAATTCAAATTGATTCTTTTCTCTTTTGGGTATTTTACAGTGAAACCGTATTTGATAGACTTTGAAACTTGTGGTGAAATATTCAGCGACCATGTTACAATGCCGGTTTCTTCTTCAATCTTACCGCCTTCATAATTTCTATTATCAACTTTAATTTCATCATTTTGAGAAATCGGAATTCGTTCTTGAAGTTTCAACTGGATTTCTGAGCTTTTGTTGTTTTTGAACTTGACTTCATAAGTTTTATCTAGAATTCGCTTGCCACCCAAAAGGCTTTTTCCTTTATTGTCATTTATTTCTTCACGCTCCACGCTGACGTTAGGATCTTGACCTAAAGAAATGCTAAGTTCATCTTCAATGACGTAAGGATCGATATAGGTTTTTCCGGCATAGCTATTTTCAAAATAAAGATTGGCATCACCGGGAAGCAGACTCATATTTGCACTGTTCGAAATATTTGCAATTAAATACACAGCTTGAGAAAGTTCAGAATTGGCGTAATATTCATATTCAGTTTCAAGCGTTTCAGTTTTTATGTCGATAGTTTTTGTGCCAGAATCTGAGTTTATACTGTATTTTTTAGGCAAAATAAAATGTTCCGAAATGGTGTTTTCTTCAATAGTTACTTCAGGTTCCGGTGTTTTGTATTTCTCTGAAGATCTATTTCTTGAAGCATAAGCAGTAACAACAACTCCATCTAAATTACTAGAATCCATTTCCATATTTAAATTAATTGTGCTACTGAAAATAGGAATTCTAGCAGTTTTAAAACCAGCATATTTAAATATTAAATTTCTTCCTTTGTCAATGTTCAAACTATATCTACCATCAAAATCAGTTCTGGTTCCTGAATTGCTGCCTTCAATAATTACATTGACCCCAGGTATAGGCAAACCATCTCGATCATTCACAATACCAGAAACCTGTTTTACTCCAGGATTGTATGATTTTTGTTGTAATTTTTGATAAGCATTAGAATTATAGACGTAATTCCTAGTGAAATTCAAATAATACGGATTCAAATTGGGTTTTGTGTTGTCTGTATTGGGATTGGCAGACGAAAGTATCAAATCTATATTTGACCAGTCGCGTCCTGTATTTTGAAATACTTTTGCTTTATAACTTAGTTTTACATCGGTTTCTATATTTTCAGAATTGATGTCATAACTTGGTGTCCAACCCGCATCAGGGACAAAATATTGTAGTTGTATTTGTTTCTGCGAAGCTGTTTTAACATCTAAATTCAAACTGATTTCGCCACGATAAACGTCATTTTTGCCTTCAATTTTACTGATTTCATTTTTTAATTCGTTCAAATCTTCTTCAATCTCGTTTTTGTCGACTGTGATATCATAAATTTGGTTATTGATGCTTTTGAATTTTTCTCTATAAAAACTCGCATAATCATTGACTTGTTGAACGTTTATAGAAGTGTTTTCAGAACCTAAATTTTGATTTTTTTCCAACAAGCTTTTTTCTTTTTCAAAAGCATTAATTTCATGATTCAATTTGGAAATTTCTAATTCTAATTTTTCCTTTTCAGACTTAAATTTCTCCAACTCTTTAGAATCTTCTTTTGAATTCAGAAAATCAATATCATAATTGAAATCATTTAAATGAATGCCGTCTAAACCTTTTATGATAATGCTGTTAGGGTTGATGTCTGGCGAAAGATTAGTGATCAAAAGTTTTTGCTCGCCTTTGCTTAAATAAATATCTACTGAAGATTTCAATTCAGCACCTTCCAAATATACAGTAGCAGATTCTATTTTGGTTTCTACTTCAGTTTGGAAGGCAAACACTAATGATGGTAGCAAAAAAATGACTTTCAATAAATTTTTCATTATGATAATTTTAATGTTAAAACTAATAATATTTATTTAGTGCGACTCACTATAATGAATAAAATTTTTTCTTCCTGATATAGGCGTTTTTGAGATTAAAATTTAAATTCAACATTTTTAAATACACACTTCATTTTTGAATATTCACTAAAACGATTACATTTGTTCAAAATGAAATATGGCATCAAATAGCTTTGGAAATCTTTTAAAATTGACCACTTTCGGTGAATCTCACGGTCCTGCCATTGGTGGGATTTTAGACGGTGTACCTTCCGGCATCATGTTGGATTTTGAAAAAATTCAACATGAACTCGATCGAAGAAAACCTGGTCAATCCAAGATTGTAACCCAACGTAAAGAATCTGATGTTGTACATTTTAAATCTGGAATTTTTGAAGGCAAAACCACAGGATTCCCCATCGGTTTTGAAATTCAAAACACAGACAACAAATCCAAAGATTACAGCCACATCAAAGATATTTACCGTCCAAATCACGCCGATTTTACTTACGACCAAAAATACGGTCATCGTGATTATCGTGGTGGCGGGCGTTCCAGTGCCAGAGAAACGGCCTCTTGGGTTGTTGCCGGCGCCATTGCCAAACAAATTTGTCCTGAAATTCAATTTACAGCTTTCACCCAATCTGTTGGCGAATTGAGTTTGTCTAATCAAGATTCCATAGATTTCAATCTGATTGAACAAAATCCTGTACGTTGTCCAAATTCAGAAATGGCTCAAAAAATGGAAGATTACATCAAATCCATTAGAAAAGAAGGCGACACAGTTGGTGGCGTTGTGAAATGTATTATTTCCAAAGCTCCTAAAAATCTTGGCGATCCTATTTTTGAAAAATTACACGCCAATCTTGCAAAAGCAATGTTGAGTATTAATGCGGTGAAAGGTTTTGAATACGGTTCTGGCTTTGAAGGTTCACAGATGAAAGGAAGTCAGCACAATGACATTTTCAATACTGACCAAACCACAAAAACGAATTTTAGCGGCGGCATTCAAGGCGGAATTTCAAACGGCATGGATATTTATTTTCGCGTGGCTTTCAAACCAGTTGCAACATTGATGCAGAAACAACAAAGTATTGATAAAAATTCAAATCAAGTAGAAATGCAAGGCAAAGGTCGCCACGATCCTTGTGTTGTTCCGCGTGCAATTCCTATTGTAGAAGCAATGGCTGCTATCACATTGTTAGACCATTTGTTACGAAATAAAACGACACAACTATAATTTTATGTCAAAAAAGAAGAAAGGCTTAGCATTACATTGGAAAATTCTCATTGGAATGGCAGTTGGTGTCATTTTTAGCTTGGTACTTTTAAGTACTTCATGGGGTGCTAGTATGACTTCTATTACTGTAAAAGGCGAGGAAGTAGATATAACGCGAGCAGGGTTGTTTGTGCGCAATTGGATTAAACCTTTTGGGAATATGTTTATCAATGCTTTGAAGTTGATCGCCGTTCCCTTAATTCTTGCATCATTGATTAAAGGAGTTTCTGATTTAAAAGATATCTCAAAGCTTTCTAAAATGGGACTGCGTACAATTCTGACATATTTGGGAACAACCATAGTTGCTGTTACTATTGGCTTGTTAATTGTCAATGCTGTTGAACCTGGAAAATCTATTACTGAAGAGACA